>WVWV01000016.1:2656-4118 GCA_011773845.1 Lysobacterales bacterium
GGGCAGATTAATGGTGTCCTTGTAGTCGGTCATGGCGGTCCAGCGGGCAGTGTTGGGTCAGGCGGCCAGCACGGCGCGGGCGTCGATCAGAGCCTGACGCATTTGCGTCGTCATTGAATCAATATCTGCGGCCTTTTCTGCATCGCGCAGGCGATGAATGAAGTGCACGGTGATGTGTTCTCCGTATATAGCTTGATCGAAATCAAAAATGAAGACTTGCAGCAGCGGCTCGGCGCCATCCGCCGCGAGCTGGGTTCTTACGCTGGCAACGCCGTCGTGCAGCTTGCCATCGAGGCTCACCCGCACGGCGAAGATGCCCTGCACGGGGCTCTGCCGTCGGCCGAGCGTCACGTTCGCCGTGGGCAAGCCGAGCTTTTTGCCCAGGCCATTGCCGCGCACGACCCGGCCCGACATGGCGTAGGGTCGGCCCAGCATGGCAGCGGCCTGGGCCATGTCGCCCCCTGCCAGCGCGTCGCGAACGGCGGTGCTGGACACGCGCTGGCCAGCGCAGATCACGGCGGGTACTTGGGTGACCCCAAAGCCGTGGTGGGCGCCGGCCGCCTCCAGATCCGCCACGGTCCCGCTGCGTCGGGCGGCGAAGCGAAAGTCATGGCCCACCACCATGTGGCGCACGCCCAGGCCCAGGATGAGCAGCTGCTCGATAAAGGTGTCGGGCTCCAGGTGGCGCACCGTCTCGAACCGGGGACAGAGAAACAGATCCACGCCCAGTTGCTGCAGCAGCGCAAATTTCTCCCGAAACCGGGTCAGCCGGGCCGGCGGGACACCGACGCAAAAGTACTCCTTGGGCAGCGGCTCGAATGACAGCACCAGTGAGGGACAGTTCAGCGCCGCCGCGCGAGCGCGCAGCACTCCCAGGATTTCCTGATGACCCAGGTGCACGCCGTCGAAGGCGCCAATGGTCACGGCGCAGCCCTGGGCGCGATCGTGGCGGCCAAGGGCGGCGACGCTGCGATACAAGTGCATGGGATCTGCCCGAAACTCCGAAGGGGGCGGCCGCTGCCAGGCCGCTATTATAGGGAGCCTCCTGAGGGTTTCCCACGCAAGTCCGCCGGGCGCAGACCGAGGAAGAATAGCGTCCCGAAATACACGCTCATCCCACCGATCACGGCGACGCCTAAGGCCACCACCCGATCAAACACGCCGATGCTGAGCCAGTCACCCGGCGCAGCTGCCGCCCACCAGAGAAAACCGGCCATGGCCAGGCTGGCCAACAGCACCTGCCCGGCCAGGGTGAGCCAACCGCTGCCCGGCCTGTAGACCCCCGCCCGCAACAGCCCGCGCAGCAACAGGCCGGCATTAAGAAAGGCCGACAGGGTCGTCGCCAGGGCCAGGCCGGCGTGGGGCGCGGCCCAACCCGCCCGCAACCAGCTCACCACGATGACCACGTTGAGCACCATATTGGTCACCAGCGCAATAACGCCGATGCGCACCGGTGTGCGGG
>WVWV01000016.1:4123-4697 GCA_011773845.1 Lysobacterales bacterium
TCAACATGGGCGCCGCCAGCATGATCAAACCTAACGCGGCGGGGACACCGACAATCAATACCAGGCGCAGGGCCCATTCCAGAGTGTCGGAAAAGGCCGCCGCCGAGGCCTCAGCATGCTGCTTGGAGAGATTCGGCAGGATCACCGTCGCCAGGGCGATGCCGAACACGCCCAGGGGAAACTCCATCAGCCGATCCGAGTAATACAGCCAGCTGATGCTGCCGGTAGCCAGAAACGAGGCGATCAGCGTGTCGAACAGGATATTGATCTGGGCCACGGAGGAGCCGAAGATCGCCGGCCCCATGAGCTTGAGGATCCGCCGCACCCCCTCATGGGCCAGCCCCCAGCGGGGTCGCGGCAACAAGCCCAGCCGCAGCAGAAACGGCACCTGAAAGGCCAGCTGCGCGGCGCCGGCAACGAACACGCCCATAGCCAGCCCCATGCCGGGCCGCTCCATGCCCGGCGCGATCAGTGCGGCAAAAACGATCAACGCCAGGTTCAGCAGCACCGGCGTGAAGGCGGGAACGGCGAAGCGTCGATAGCTATTCAGAATGCCGCCCGCCAACGCCGTCAG
>WVWV01000139.1 GCA_011773845.1 Lysobacterales bacterium
ATGCCACGTCAGGGGGCAAGGCCCGTATCCAGCAGGTGCCGCGCCGCCTTCAGCGCGTTGGCGTAGATGGTGAGCGAGGGCGACTCCCCGCCGCCGGAGGAGGGGAACACGCTGCTGTCGGTCACCAGCAGGTTGCGCCAGCGGTGGCTGCGGCACTGCGGGTCCACCACCGAGTGTTGCGGGTCGGCGCCCATGCGCGCGGTGCCGAACACGTGGGTGGAGTTGAAGAAATCCCAGCTGCCGTATTCCTCCACCAGCTCCCCGGCGCCGGCGGCTTCCAGGATGGCGCGGCAGGTCTCGGCCATGAACCGGATGCGCCGGATCTCCATCTCCGGCAGCTGGCTGTGGATGCGGGCCCGGGGCAGGCCGTGGGCATCCCGGGCCTGCGGGTCGAGGTCGATGAAGGAGCCGGGGTTGGGCAGGCTCTCGCCGATGCCGCCCACCGACAGCACGCGCCCGAAGCGGGCCTGCATCGCTGCGTGGTGGGCGTGGCCCCAGCCCCCCACCACGCGCCGCGCGTAGGCCACCGGCCCGGACAGGTCGGATTCCATCACCGTGGGCGAGAAGCGCACCCCGCCGATGACCCCGGGGACGGCGTCGGGGGCGTTGAAGTCCCAGCAGATGGCATCCGAGGGCAGGCCGCGGTAGCTGCCCAGCGGTTCCGGATGCAGGCCGCTGGAAGTCCAGTACACCGTCTCCATGAAATTCCGCCCCACCAGCCCCGATTCGTTCGCCAGCCCGTCGGGGGCATGCGGGCCGGAGGAGTTGAGCAGCAGGCGCGGGGTCTCCACGGCGCCGCAGGCCACCACGAACAGCCCGGCCTCGGCGCGGTGGGTGTTGCCCTCGGCGTCCGCGTAGATGGCGGCCGCCACGCGGTCGCGCTCGCCGGCCTCCAGGCGCAGCACCGGGCTCAGGGTGTCCAGCTGGCAGTTGCCGGTGGCCAGCGCCTTGGCCACGAAGGTGATGTCGGCCGTACCCTTGTCCAGGCGCGGGCAGCCGCGCGCGCACTGGCCGCAGTAGTTGCAGGGCGGGCGGCCGTCGTACGGGCGGGTGGGGCTCGCCACCGGGTTCGGTATCCAGCTGAAGCCCAGCTTGCGGAAGCCTTCGCCCAGCTTCTGCGTGGCGTAGCTCATGGCGTGCGGGTCCATGGGGTAGGGCGCGCTGCGCGGCCGGGTGGGGTCGCGCGGCGGGCCGGCCACGCCGATGATGCGCTCGGCCTCCTGGTAGAAGGGCTCCAGCGCCTCGTACGCGAACGGCCAGTCGGCGGCCACGCCGAAGCGGCTGTGCATGCGCATGGCCGCTGGGTGCAGGCGCTGCGACTCGCCCGCGTAATGCAGCGTCGAGCCGCCCACCCCCACCACGTGGCTGTAGGCCGAAAACCCGCGCCGGTCGCCGCGCGCGAAGCGCCCCATCGGGCGGTTCCACGAGTGCAGGCTGTCCCACTGCGCCTCCAGCGCCTGCAGCGGGGCGTGCGTCTGGCGCCCGCGGTGCGGCACCTGCTCGGGAAACGGCTGCTGCTCCCAGCCGGGCAGGTGCAGGCGGTAATCGCTGAGCGGGTTGTAGCGGGGGCCGGCCTCCAGGATGCGCACCTTCACCCCGG
>WVWV01000128.1:0-1269 GCA_011773845.1 Lysobacterales bacterium
GCCGGAAAGCTGGGTAGGGTAATGCCCCGTACGCTCGCCCAGCCCGACCTTTTCCAGAAGCCGCAGCGCTTCCCGCTGCGCATCCGAGTCGCCGCGCAGCTCGCCCGGAAGCATGACGTTCTCCAACGCCGTCAGGCTGCGCAGCAGCTGAAAGGTCTGAAACACGAAGCCGACCTGCTCGCCCCGCACGCGTGCTCGCTGTTCCTCGTCGAGGCCGGTCAGCTCCTCGCTGACCAGATAGACCCGGCCGCTGGTCGGCAGGTCCAATCCGGCAAGTATCCCCAGCAGCGTGGTCTTGCCCGAGCCGGAGGCACCGACGATGGCAACGGTTTCTCCCGCGTTGATTTCGAGGTCAATGCTCTCCAAGATGGAGAGTTCACCTTCACTCGTCGGCACGCTTTTGGACACACCCTCGGTACGAATGACCGGCTGGTTCGTCAAATCGGTATTCCTGACCCTGATGATTGCGCTGATCGCGGGCATCTCGCCGGCCAGCGCGCGGTCGAAAATTCTGGTGATGGGCGACAGTATCAGCGCTGCGTACGGTATTCAACGCGACGCCGGCTGGGTCGCGCTGCTCGATGCGCGCCTCAGCGAAACCGCGAGCCCGTGGCAGGTCGTGAACGCCAGCATCAGCGGCGAAACCACGGGCGGCGGGCTGGCCCGTCTGCCGAAAGCTCTCGAGGCCCACGACCCCGAGATCGTGATCATCGAGCTCGGCGGCAACGACGGCCTTCGCGGGTATCCGGTGAGCCGCATAAGGGAGAACCTCGACAAGCTGGTGGCGCTGGCCGTGGCGGGCGGGCGCAGGGTGCTCCTGCTCGGCATGCGGATCCCGCCCAACTACGGGCCCCGGTACACGAGCGCATTCGAGGCCATGTACCGCGACGTCGCCAAGGCCCACGACGTGCGCTTCGTGCCGTTCATCTTGGAAGCGGTGGCGTTGAATCCAGGGCTGATGCAGGACGACGGCATCCACCCAACGGCCGAGGCGCAACCGAAACTCCTGGACTCCGTCTGGCCCGAGCTCCAGCGGGTGCTGGACGGCTAGCCTTTCTCCGCCGGTTGCGGGGCGCCGATGTGCGCCCCGCCGCGACGCGCGGCCAGCGCCACCTGCCGAGCGCGCTCCGCGAACGCGGCCCGGCGCGGCTCGGATTGTTCGGCGGCACACTTGGGGCAGGAGACGCCCGGTTGGTATTCGGGCGACCCGAGGTCGCGGGCAGACAGCGGGCGCCGACAGGCAAAGCACTGCTCGTACGAGCCCTCCTG
>WVWV01000128.1:1292-1547 GCA_011773845.1 Lysobacterales bacterium
CGTGCCAGCGGTTCTCACCTGCTTTGACCGTTTCCAGATACTTCAGTACCCCGCCGTCGAGCTGATACACCTCGGCAAAGCCTTGCGAGAGCAGATAGGCCGATGCCTTCTCGCAGCGGATACCACCCGTGCAGTACATGGCGACCCTGGCATCGCGCTCCGGGTCCAGATGGTCGGCGACGAATTCGGCGAACTCGCGAAAGCTGGAGGTTGCCGGGTTCACGGCGCCGGGGAAGGAGCCGATCGCCACTTCGT
>WVWV01000128.1:1580-2458 GCA_011773845.1 Lysobacterales bacterium
ACCTCTGGATCGTTCAGGAGACCGTTCCATTCCTCGGCGTTGACGTGGGTGCCGGTCCGGCCGCCCGGATCGAGCCCCGGAACGCCGAAGCTGACGATCTCGGGTTTCACGCGCACCTTCAGGCGATAGAAAACCGGGTTGCTGGGCGTCGCAGAAGAGTACTTTGATGCCAGGTCGGAGAACTGCGGGAACCGCTCGAGCGCGACCAGAAACCGCTCCAGCGCCGCGGCGGCTCCGGTGAGCGTCCCGTTGATTCCCTCCTCCGCGAGGAGGATCGTGCCTTTCAGCTCGAGCTCACCAGCGATGTCATCGATCTCGTCGCGCAGGCGCGCCGGTTCGGTCAGGCGCACGAACTTGTAGAACGTGACGACGCTGGTCACGCGCGCCCGCCACCCTGACACGGCGGCGACATCGGCGCGCTGCCGAATCGGGAGCGCCACTCCCCGTCGGTGTATGTGTGAACGGCCAGCGCGTGCACGCCCCCGGCCAGCTCCTCGACTAAGGAGTCATGGACCAACCGGTGGCGCTGTATCAGGCGCAGGCCCTCGAAATCCGGCGAGACGAGGACGACCTTGAAGTGGCTTTCCGATCCTGGCGGCACGTTGTGCCCGGCGCTTTCGTTGACCACCTCGAGGTGGTGCAGATCAAAGCGGGATTGAAGGCGCTCGTTTATCTGCTCTTGAATCGACATCGATACCGTCGAAAACCATCGGGGCGCGCAATTATAGACGAGCCCACGGCTGATGTTGTGCTGCCCGCCAGATCCGATCAGCACGCTCGATGAATCTGTCATGATTTCCGTTACACTTAGCGCCCCTTGCAACCCAGGAGCCTCCGGCCAAATGCTGGCAGTTCTATCCCCGGCAAAAACATTGGA
This sequence comes from Lysobacterales bacterium, assembly GCA_011773845.1. GTDB lineage: Bacteria > Pseudomonadota > Gammaproteobacteria > Xanthomonadales > SZUA-36 > WVWV01. The sequence goes on from WVWV01000128.1 coordinate 2,458, forward strand.
T
>WVWV01000148.1:0-195 GCA_011773845.1 Lysobacterales bacterium
TCCAAGGTGGTGGTGCCGGTGGCACCCATCATCAGTCCAATCTTCATATCTGTCCCCACAGCATTGGTTGTCCGGTTCGCGAAATGCGCCACGATAAGCCAAACCCGGGCTGGCAACAAAGCCGCCGGAAGACAATTCCGGAGAAACGCGGCGGACGGCAACTGCGGCGTGCTCGAACTTGCCCGATGGCGGCTG
>WVWV01000148.1:208-489 GCA_011773845.1 Lysobacterales bacterium
CCCTGGCCGCCATGGCCACCGGCGCGGCCGCGCAGGTGTGGCGCCAGGAAGCCGGTTAGCGGCATAATCGCCCGCTTTTGACAGCATGCGGCCCCCGAGCTCGGGACCGCCGACACCGAACAACTAGCGGGAGAAAGACATGGCAGAGACCATAGCCATCCTCGGCGGCACCGGAGATCTCGGCACCGGGCTGGCCATCAGGTGGGCCAAGGCTGGCCACAAGATCATCATCGGCTCGCGGACGCTGGAGAAGGCGCAGAACGCCGTGGCCAACCTGCACA
>WVWV01000148.1:547-811 GCA_011773845.1 Lysobacterales bacterium
CCGAGCACCAGCTGTCGACCCTGGAAGGTGTCAAGGATTCGCTTGCGGGCAAGATACTCATCGACGTGACGGTGCCCCTGGTGCCCCCGAAGGTCGGCACCGTGCAGCTTCCGCCCGAGGGCAGCGCCGGCAAGCGGGCACAGGACATGCTGGGTGAGGACGTCATGGTCGTCACCGCCTTCCAGAACATCGCCGCCCACCTGCTCCAGGAAGACGTGCACATCGAGTGCGACGTGCTGGTGGCGGGCAACAAGAAGGCCGCCA
>WVWV01000148.1:854-1314 GCA_011773845.1 Lysobacterales bacterium
GGGCTACCACGCGGGGCCCATCGAGAATTCCGCCGCGGCCGAAGCGCTCACGTCGATCCTGATTCAGATCAACAGGCGCCACGACATCTCCCACTCCGGGATCAAGATCGTCGGTCAGTCAGATCACTAGCCGACCGGCCATGGACAAGCCGGACGTCACCGCCGGGACGGCATCCCTAGCCTTTTCCGTACTGGGCATCCCGGGGGTGCCCATGGTGAGCCCGGGGGACGACCTGGCCGGCCTCATCATCAACGCCCTGGACGATGCCGACGTCATCCTGGAAGACGGCGACGTGGTCTGCGTGGCGCAGAAGATCGTCTCCAAGGCAGAAGGGCGACAGGTGCCCCTGGCAACGGTGACGCCGAGCGAGGAGGCCGAAGCGCTCGCCGCCGAGACGGACAAGGACCCGCGGCTCGTGGAGCTCGTCCTGCGCGAGTCGTCCGAGGTGATGCGCAAGAA
>WVWV01000148.1:1350-1980 GCA_011773845.1 Lysobacterales bacterium
CGCGAACGCCGGCATCGACCAGTCCAACATCGCCCACCACGACGACGAGCACGCGCTGCTTCTCCCGGAGGACCCGGACCGCTCGGCGGCCGAGCTGAAGTCCGCCATCGACCACGCCAGCGGCGCCAGGATCGCCGTGGTCATCACGGACAGTGCCAACCGCCCGTGGCGCCTGGGCACCGTCGGCATCGCCATCGGCTGCGCGGGCCTCACAGTGCTCGACGACCATCGCGGCGGGGTCGATCTGTACGACCNNCGACGCTTGCCATGGGCGAAACCACGGAGATGATTCCCCTGGCCTTGGTGCGAGGCTTTCCACCGGAGCAGTCGGCCGATGACGCAAGGATGATCTGCCGGCCCCTGGACGAGGACCTGTTCCGATAATGTCCCGGTATCTCGCCATCACGGGCGGCGTGGGCGGGGCGAAACTGGGGCTCGGTCTCGCGCACACGCTCAACCCCGATGAGCTCGTCTTCGCCGTGAACACCGGTGACGACTTCGAGCATCTGGGCCTGCACATCGCACCAGACGTCGACACCCTGACCTACACCCTGGCGGGGCTCAGCAACACCGAGACGGGCTGGGGCCGCGCCGACGAGACGCGGAATCTCATGGAGGCACTGGGCGCCT
>WVWV01000003.1 GCA_011773845.1 Lysobacterales bacterium
CGGACGAGGAGATCTCCGAGGATTACCCGGTGCCCCTTCCCTCCGATATCTAGAGTGGCACGATGAAACGAAATACCAACGAGATGTTTTTCCAGCTGGTGGCCCTGCTGCTGGCCGTGATTTTCGTGCATACGGTCTACGTCACCGTCGTCCGCCCGAATGCCGACAGCATCGTGCGGCGCGCCGCGGAACAATCGGCTGCCGGTGAAGAATACGTCGTGCCGCGGTCGTTTTTCGTGGTCATCAAGGATTTCGAGCAGGAAGCCTGTTTCGTGCTGATGCTCTGGGCCATGGCCATCATGGGCTACAAGGCGCGCACCTCGCTGCGGGAATCCGCCATGCTGGACATGCCGCTGGTCTCGATTGCCGAGGGCACGCGCATCCTGCCGGACGACGCCGGGCAGCTGGCGCGGCCGTTGCAGTCGCTGCCCGGGGGCCAGCAGGGCTACCTGTTGCCGCGCGCCCTCAGGACCGCGCTGGCGCGGTTCCAGGTCACCGCCTCCGTGCAATCGGCGACCGACGCCGCCAATACCGTGTGCGAAGCCGAGAACGCCCGCCTCGATTCCGAGCTGTCCATGGTCCGTTACATCACCTGGGCCATTCCCTCCATAGGCTTCATCGGCACCGTGCGCGGGATCGGCTCGGCCCTGGGCCAGGCCCATGAAGCCATGGCCGGCAACATCGCCGGGGTCACCGCCAGCCTCGGCGTGGCCTTCAACTCCACGTTCATCGCGCTGCTGATCAGCATCGTGGTGATGTTCTTCATGCACCAGCTGCAGCTGATCCAGGAGCGCCTGGTGCTGGATTCCTATGCCTACTGCGAAGACCGGCTGCTGCGCTTCATGAAATCGGAGTAGGCATGACGCTCGCCGCGCTGGAGCTGAACGACCAGTCACTGCTGATCCAGGCGGATGACGGCACGCTGCACGCGGAATCCGGTTTTGCCCGCCTGACGCCCGACGGCATCATCACGGGCGAAGATGCGCACGCCGTGGCGTGGCGCGAACCGCAACACGTCTACAACCAGTACTGGTGCCATCTGAACCAGGCCCCGCTGGCCGCCAGCCAGCGCCTGGCCCGGCACCATGGGGACATCGCGTTTGCGCAGCTGCGCGGACTCTGGCACAGCGTCGGCGCCCCGGAGTCGCTGATGGTCGCGGCGCCGGGCAGCTTCAGCGATGAGCAGCTGTCGCTGTTGCTGGGCATGATCGAAGCGCTGCCCGCCAGCGCCGTGGCCATTGTCGACAGCGCGCTGGCCGCCTGCCTGCCGGAAGAGCGCGAAACGCTGTTCGTCGACATGCATCTCCACCAGTCGGTCCTGAGCCTGTGCCGCCCGCAGGGCGGTGAACTGCGCATCGTGGCCCAGGAGGTGATTCCGGACCTCGGCATGCTGCAGGTGCACAACACGGTGGCCCGGCACATCAGCCATCTGCTGATCGACAGTTTCCGGTTCGACCCGCTGCATGCGTCCGCCAGCGAACAGTCCATCCACGACCGGATCCCCGCCTGGCTGACCCGCCTGCGCTGGGATGACGAGGTGGCCGATACGCTGGCCTCCGAGCAGGGTGAACTGCCGTTCATACTGCGCCGGGACGACATCCAGGCCCTGGTCGGCGAGCGGCTGGTGAACCTGCGCTCGTTCGTGAACCGGCATCCGGGCTGCCGCCTGTTGCTCGCGCATGCCTCCGGGCCGCTGGCCGGCCTGGCCGAGGAGTTCTCGGAGGCGGACGTGGCCGGGCAGTCGGCCGCCGCCGAGCACTGCCTGTCCCATCATCCGCTGATCCTGGAGCAGGCCGAGGGCGTGTATCGCATCACGGCGCTCCGGCTCGGGACATCGCTCGGCCCAGCCGTGGAGAATGACCAACAGCTCGCCACCCATTTGCTGTCCGGCGACCGCGCCCTGCCGTTGCGCCGGCCGGTCAGCAT
>WVWV01000115.1 GCA_011773845.1 Lysobacterales bacterium
CAGCTGGTGCCACGAGGCCGCCACGACATGGAGCGAGACGAGGGCGAGCAGGCACGCGACCAGCAGCTCGTGGATTTCTTCTGCCGCCTCGTGCAGGTCACGGTCGGCACCCACCAGGTCGGGCAGGGGCACCAGCCACCAGTATGCCCAGGGAATCCGTGATGTATCGGCAATCAGCCAGCCGCTGACCGCCAGCGCCAGCGGCACCAGATACAGCGCCCAGTGCGTGATTCGCGAGCCGACGACAACCCAGCCGGGGCGCGGTTCCGGCAAGCGGGGCAGAGGCTGTGAGAGCCGCCACAGCCAGCGAAACGCCAGCAGCAGCAGAATGGTGAGACCCAGGGATTTATGCCCCGTCAGCCAGGTGATCTTGGCGGGGGAATCCTCCATTTCGTGGCCGACCCACCCCAGCGCGAGTTGCACGGCGATGAGCAGCGCCATCAGCCAGTGCAGGGCGCGGGCGACGCTGCCCCAGGAGGTTTCGGTATTGGTCTTCATTGCAGGTTCATGAGGTCCCCGTTACCAGGATGCGAGCATAGCATGGGGCATCACCGGCGTGCGCGGCGTGTCGGGGGGGGCGGGGCGGCCGGTCATGGCGGGCCGCCATGCGTGGCACGGGTGCATGGCCTCCAGTAGAATAGCGCCCCTCACGAAGCAGCCACACGGTAGCCGCCCATGTCCCACGTCGGTGTTCGTTCCGCCAACCGCCCCCCGCCCGATTCCGAACTGGTCGCCATCGCGGACTTCGTGTGCGCCGATACGATCAACAGCGAGGAAGCCTGGTCCACGGCGCGCTACTGCCTGATGGACAGCCTGGCCTGCGCCATGCTGGCCCTGAAGTTTCCCGAGTGCACCAAGCTGCTCGGGCCGGTGGTGCCGGGCGCCGAAATGGCGGCCGGCCCGCGCGTGCCCGGTACCGGTTACGCCTTGGACCCGGTGCAGGCCGCCTTCAACCTGGGCGTGCTCATCCGTTTCCTCGACTTCAACGACACCTGGCTGGCGGCCGAATGGGGGCACCCGTCCGACAACCTGGGGGCGATTCTGCCGGTGGCGGAGTGGGTGTCGCGCCGGCGCCAATCGGAAGGCGGCGAACCGCTGCGGGTCCGGGACGTGCTGGCGGCGATGATCAAGGCGCACGAGATACAGGGCGTGCTCGCCCTGGAGAACAGCTTCAACCAGGTGGGCCTGGACCATGTGCTGCTGGTGCGGGTGGCCTCGACGGCCGTCGTCACCCGGTTGCTGGGTGGTGACCACGGGCAGGTGATCGACGCGGTATCCAATGCGTGGATCGATGGCGGGGCCCTGCGCACTTACCGCCACGCGCCCAATACGGGCTCGCGCAAAAGTTGGGCGGCGGGCGATGCCTGTCGCCGGGCGGTGACCCTGGGGCTCATGACCCTGCAGGGCGAGATGGGCTATCCGTCGGCCCTGTCCGCCAAGGTGTGGGGGTTCTACGACGTGCTGTTTGGCGGGCGGCCGTTCAGCTTCCAGCGCGAATACGGCAGCTACGTGATGGAGAACGTGTTGTTCAAGATTTCATTCCCGGCCGAGTTCCACGCCCAGACGGCGGTCGAGTGCGCGCTGCAACTGTACCCGGCGGTCAAGGACCGGGTCGACGACATCGAGCGCATCGTGATCGAGACGCAGGAGGCCGGCGTGCGCATCATCGACAAGACGGGCCCGCTGGACAACTACGCCGATCGCGATCACTGCCTGCAATACATGGTGGCGGTACCGCTGATCTTCGGCGAATTGACGGCCAGCAGTTACGAGGATGCCATCGCTGCCGATCCGCGCATCGATCGCCTGCGCGAGTGCATGGAGGTGCGCGAGAACGAGCAGTTCACGCGCGATTATTTCGACCCGGAAAAACGCGGCATCGGCAACGCCGTGCAGGTGTTCTTCGAGGACGGCACGCATACCCCGCGCGTGGAAGTCAGCTATCCGATCGGCCACCGCCGGCGGCGGGCGGAGGGCATCCCGGTGCTGCAGGAGAAGTTCGAGGGGGCGGTGACGGACCACTTCGCGCCGGCGCAGGCCGACGCCATCCTGGATGCATGCGCCGATGCAGAGCGCCTGGCCCGCATGCCCGTGGAACAATTCGTCACGCTCTGGGTGCAGGGCTGAGGCGGCAACACCACCACCGGTGCGCGAACTGAGGCCGGTGCCGGCCGAGCGGATCGCGCTCTCGGGGGCCTTGCCCCGGCTCAGCGCTTCATGAAATTGAAGAATTCCTGGTTGGTCTTGGTGGCCTTCATCTTGTCGAGCATGAACTCGATGGCCTGGGCTTCGTCCATGGGGTGCAGCAACTTGCGCAGAATCCACATTTTCTGGAGCTGGTCCTGGCTGATCATCAGCTCCTCCCGGCGGGTGCCGGAGCGGTTGATGTCGATGGCCGGGAACACGCGCTTTTCGGCGATGCGGCGGTCCAGGTGGATCTCCATGTTGCCGGTGCCCTTGAATTCCTCGTAGATCACCTCGTCCATCTTCGAGCCGGTCTCGACCAGCGCGGTCGCGATGATGGTCAGGGAGCCGCCCTCGGAGACGTTGCGCGCGGCGCCGAAGAAACGCTTGGGCCGCTGCAGGGCATTGGCATCGACACCGCCGGTCAGGACCTTGCCGGAGGAGGGCGCAACGGTGTTGTAGGCCCGCGCCAGGCGCGTGATGGAGTCCAGCAGAATGACCACATCATGCTTGTGCTCGACCAGCCGCTTGGCGCGCTCGATCACCATCTCGGCGACCTGCACGTGCCGGGAAGCCGGTTCGTCGAAGGTGCTGGAAATGACCTCTGCATCCACCGAACGCTGCATCTCCGTGACTTCCTCCGGCCGCTCGTCGATCAGCAGGATGATCATCTTGCAGTCCGGCGTGTTCGCGCGGATGCTGGTTGCGATGTTCTGCAGCATGATCGTCTTGCCCGCCTTGGGGGGCGAGACCACCAGGCCGCGCTGGCCTTTGCCGATGGGTGACACCAGGTCGATGATGCGCGCGGTGATGTCCTCGGTGCTGCCGTTGCCGCGCTCCAGGTTGAGCTGCTCGGTGGGAAACTCCGGCGTCAGGTTCTCAAACAGGATTTTACGCTTCGCCTTGTCCGGGGATTCGTAATTGATCTCCTCGACCTTGAGCAGCGCGAAGTAACGCTCGCTGTCCTTCGGGGGGCGAATCTTGCCGGACAGCATGTCGCCCGTGCGGAGGCTGAAGCGTCTGATCTGGCTCGGCGAAACATAGATGTCATCGGGTCCGGCGAGGTAGGAGCTGTCGGCGGAGCGGAGGAATCCGAAACCGTCCTGAAGGATTTCCAGCACGCCCTGTCCATAGATGCTCTCCCCGTTCTTGGCATGCGCTTTCAGGATGGAGAAGATAACGTCCTGCTTGCGCGCCCGGGCCACACCCTCCAGGCCCATCTCGTCGGCAATTTCGAGCAGTTCCGCAATGGGCTTCTGTTTCAGTTCGCTCAGATTCATTGGCAGTGCTGTGGTTGGGGGGCTGTGGCCCCGGTTACGCCTCGGGTCGACAGGACCGGAGGTCAGGATTGGTATTCGGTTTCGGCGTTGGCCCAGGCTGCTGCAGGAACAGGCTTCACTCTGGCGTCACACCACGTGGTTCCTTGTTGTTATGTTCTGGAATGTGGGTGGGGATTCGCTCAAAGCGGGCGGGAGTCCCGCCGTAGATGTCACAAAACTAGCATGTCCGGTAGCTTGCGTCCAGTGCTTTCGGGACTGCTTGAAGGCGCCCGCTGTCACCATCCCAGCGGGCCGGGATTCAGATGTTTTCGTTGACGAATGTTTCGAGGTGTCCCTTCGTCATGACACCCACCTTGGTCGCATGCACGTTGCCGTCCTTGAAGATCATCAGGGTCGGGATGCCACGGATGTTGTAGCGCGTCGGCGTGTGGCGATTGGTATCGATATCGATCTTGGCCACCGTCAGGCGCCCCTCGTACTGATCGGCCACCTCGTCAATGATGGGCGCGATCATCTTGCAGGGTCCGCACCATTCGGCCCAGAAATCAACCAGTACGGGCTGATCCGATTGCAACACTTTTTGTTCGAAGTCACTGTCGGTGACATGTATGATTTTGTCGTTCAAGTCAATTCTCCCACTCGCGCATCATGCCAAACTGGTACCGTGGTCAGCGCGCGGTTAATATGTCCGCTCGGGTCCCGGGACTGGTCCCGGGTCGCCCCTCGACGCCGGCCCGGCTGGCGTGGGCCACCCGATCCTACGGGTCGCTGTCCGAATTTCAAGGCACTTACCCCGAATTTCAAGGCCGAGAAAAATTGTAATACCTCTCGTAAATGGGAATGCGCCACGCAATGTTCAAGGATGCCGAAAACAATAAAATTCTGACCGACACTGGGTTCGATAGCCTCGGTTTGTTGCCCGAGGTTGCCGAAGGGGTGCGGCAGGCCGGCTTTACGCATTGTACGCCAATCCAGGCGCTGGCCCTGCCCCCCGCCTTGAAGGATCAGGACGTGGCCGGTCAGGCCCAGACCGGCACCGGCAAAACCGCTGCCTTCCTGTTGGTGATCTTCCAGCGGCTGCTGCGAAGCCGGGAATCCGCCGGCCAACGGCGTCACCCGCGGGCCCTGATCCTGGCGCCCACCCGGGAATTGGCGCTGCAGATTCACAAGGATGCGAAGTTGCTGGGTGCGGGCACCGACCTCAAGCTGGGTCTGGCCTACGGGGGCGTGGATTACGACAAGCAACGGGCCATCCTGACCGAGGGCGTGGATGTGCTGATCGGTACGCCCGGCCGGCTGATCGACTACTTCAAGCAGCGGGTGTACAACCTGCAGCATATCGAGGTGGTGGTTCTGGACGAGGCCGACCGCATGTTCGACCTGGGTTTTATCAAGGACATACGCTACCTGTTGCGGCGTCTGCCGCCGGCAGACCAGCGCCAGGGCCTGATGTTTTCGGCCACGCTCTCCTACCGCGTGATGGAGCTGGCCTACGAGCACATGAACAACCCGGTGACCCTCAAGGTCGAAACCGAGAAGGTGACCGCCGACAACGTGCAGCAGAGCGTGTACTACCCGGCCAATCACGAAAAGCTGCCGCTGCTGATCTCCCTGCTTCGTGGAATGCAGGACGCCCGGGTCATGGTATTCACCAATACCCGCGCCATGGCCGACCGCATCGGACGGACCNNCATCTCCGGCCGGGTGCATCAGACGAAGCGCCAGAGCCTGTTGCGCCGGTTTCACGATGGTGAGATCTCGATCCTCGTGGCCACCGATGTCGCCGCGCGGGGCTTGCACATCCCGGATGTCACGCACGTGCTGAATTTCGATCTGCCCCAGGATGCGCCCGACTACGTGCATCGCATCGGGCGCACCGCCCGCCTGGGCGCACGCGGGGAGGCAATCAGCTTCGCGTGCGAGGGTTATGCATTCCATTTACCGGACATCGAGGCATACATCGGCTATTCCATACCGATGGAACCCTATGACCCGGAGCAATTGCCGCGCATCAGGAAACCGCCGCCGCCTCCCCCCAGGGAGGACAAGCGCCACGGTGCTCGGCGGCGCGGCCCGCGCGAGGGTCAGGACAATCGCAGGCGCCCCCAGCGGCGGCGAGGTCGCGGCAGCAAAAAGGGCTAACTGTGTTACATTGGCGCCGGCCCGCCACGTGACACGGCGCTGCGGCCGGGAACTGCGGTGCGGTTTGCGCGCGCGAGCCGGCGGGCGGCGGAGTCTGCCGCAGAACGGGGTCCGGGGATCCGGATGATTCGATTCGAACACGTCAGCAAACGCTACCCCGGCGGCCAGCAGGCGCTGGCCGACGTCAATTTTCACATCACACCCGGCAGTCTTGTCTTTCTCACCGGCCATTCCGGCGCCGGCAAGAGCACCCTGCTGAGGCTGATCATGATGCTGGAACGGGCCAGCCGGGGCCAGGTGATCGTCAACGGGCGCAACCTGAACCGGCTGCCCGACCGCCAGGCGCCGCAGGTGCGCCAGCAGATCGGCATGATCTTCCAGGACCACAAGCTGCTGACGGACAAGACCGTGCATGACAACGTGGCGTTGCCGCTGATGATTGCCGGTATGCGCTATGGCGAGATTCGCAAGCGGGTGCGAGCGGCGCTCGACAAGGTGGGCCTCCTGAGCCGCGAGAAGTCCTGGCCGCTGGCGCTTTCGGGCGGCGAGCAGCAACGCGTGGGCATTGCACGCGCCATCGTCGCCATGCCGCCGCTGTTGCTGGCTGACGAGCCCACCGGAAACCTCGACCCGGAACTCTCCTGGGAACTGTTCGGCCTGTTTCGCGAGGTTTGCGATCAGGGCGTGACGGTGCTGATCGCCAGCCATGACCTCGAATTGGTGCGCAGAATGGCCTGCCGCACGCTGGTACTGTCCAAGGGGCGCCTGGTCGATGACGTCTTCACGCGGCCGGCGGTGGCGGGCTGATGGGCCTGGTCGCGGCGCGCCGCCGCCTGCGTAGCTGGGCCCGGCGCCACAGTTTCAGTTTTTTCTCCAGCCTCGGCAGCCTGTGGATGCACCGGGTAGGGACCCTGATGACGGTGCTGGTGCTTGGCATTGCGATCCTGCTGCCCCTGGGGCTGTTCGTGACGCTGAGTAATCTGGACCGCTTCGAGCTGGAGCAGGAGGACTGGGGGGCAGTCACCGTGTTCCTGGCGCATGGCGCA
>WVWV01000048.1:0-1236 GCA_011773845.1 Lysobacterales bacterium
GGTCCGGGCGATCGATCTTGTTGATCGCCTCCGCCAGGCGATTCAGGTTGACCGGACCGTTGCAGCGATACACGTCATCGACCGTCAGCTCGAACCGCTGGGTCAGGAACTTTTCCACCTGCGGCGGACAGCTGTGGCGGGTCTCGAGTCGCACTGCGGCCGCATAGCCGCGTTCCGCCAGTTCGCGCTGCAGGGCATTGGCCAGGTCTTCGATTTCCTCTTCGTCGACCAGCAGCTCGGAATCGCGCGTGACCCGGAACTGGTGGCTACCGACCACCTCCATGCCCGGGAACAATTCGGCCATGAATGTCTGCAGCACCGATGACAGAAACACGAAATCATTCGGGCAGCGGGTGTACGAGGGCGGAATCCGAATCAGGCGCGGCAACGAACGCGGGGCCCGCACCAGGGCCATTGTGCCCTGGCGCCCAAACGCATCCTTGCCCCGCAGTTCGACCAGGAAGTTCAGGCTCTTGGTCAGGATGCGCGGAAAGGGATGCGCCGGATCCAGTCCCAGCGGGCTCAGCACCGGCATCAGCTCCCGTTGAAAATACCGATGCAGCCAGCGCCGCTGGCGCTCCGTCCAGTCGCGCGACTCCAGGAACCGGATGCCCTCGCGCGCCAGCTGGGGCTTGAGGATGTCATTGAAAATCCGGTACTGCTCCTCGATCAGGGACAGCGCCGTCTCCCGGATGCGGAGCAACGTGTTGCGCGGCGTGAGGCCATCCGGGCCCGGCTGGGCGGCGCCGTGCTGGATGCGCTGGCGCAGAGCGGCGACCCTGACTTCGAAAAACTCGTCCAGCAACTCCCGCGAAATGCTCAGAAAGCGCAGGCGCTCCAGCAGTTGCAACCGTTCATCGAGCGCCTGGGACAGAACCCGGCGCTGGAATTCCAGGTGACTGAGCTCGCGATTGACGTACAGCCGCCAGTCGCGCAGGTTCTCGGGCGGCTGTTCCCGCAGATCCCTGAGCAGATGCTCGGCAACCGGTAGCTGGATGACGGAAGAGTTCATGACCCAGAAGTATAGAGCCTGGGGGTCCGGCTTTCATGGCCTGCGGCACGCGCGTGGCGCCGTCTGGCCGAGCGGGGCCGCGCGTGCGGCCCCGGGAGAACGGCGGGGTATGGGCCCTGTCAGTACTTGAAGCTCATGTCCAGCTGCAGCCGGTCGTAGTCACGCTTGGCGCCCGCATTGGCGCCCGCCTCGTTGATGAAATACGTGAAGTTGGCGTTCCAGCC
>WVWV01000048.1:1274-1752 GCA_011773845.1 Lysobacterales bacterium
AGCGCCGCGTCGGCCTCCAGGTCCTGATAGGCATAGCCGAACTCCCAGGTTCCCTTGGCCTTGGCGCTGCCGTATTTGAAACCCAGCGCATAACCGGTATCGAACTCGTCCGCGTCCTGATTCTGGACGTAATCCGCGAACACCATGGCCGGCCGGCCCGCCAGCTCGAAGCCGAGGTCCGCGAAGAGCTCGATTTCGTGGTAATCGAGCAGGTAGGTGTTGGTTGCCGGATCGAAACTGTTGCCGAAGAAATCGTCGTCATCGCCAAAGAACGAGCCCTTGCCGGCGGTATCGAAACGGTAGTAGCCGATGCCCGCGGTCAGTTTCAGACCGCCCTCCGAGCGCCACTTCAAACCGGCTTGCAGGGTGTAGGCGAACTCGGTGGTCTTGGCGCTGTCGCTCTCCACCCAGTTACCCATGGCATTGGCGAAATAGCGACCGTTGTCCCAGGCCACGCCAAAGCCCTCCGGCCGCCAGT
>WVWV01000048.1:1774-2092 GCA_011773845.1 Lysobacterales bacterium
GATGTGCGTGTTGGCGAAGCCGGAGTAGTCGAAGTAGGCGAGGTCAAGCCCGAGGTCCTTGGTCGACCCGCCGCCACCGAGGGTCTGGTTGGTCGACACGGGATCGTCACCACCACTGGCGATTCCCAATCCGACTTCCAGGTCCGGCTTGACCTTGGCGATGATCGCAGCTCGCGCCCGCACACGGTTGCGGCGGCGCTCATCCCCGCCCTCCGGGTCGATTGTCTCGTAGCGATAACGGAAGTCACCGGCGATGCGAACGGAATCCGCCCAGGACTTCCTTTCCGCCTGCTGGTCGAACTGCTCCGACATGGCTGC
>WVWV01000130.1 GCA_011773845.1 Lysobacterales bacterium
CCATCCACGGGCGTTTCGAGCGCCTGTTTCCGGATGGCCGCCCCACCGCGGAGCGCGCCGTGGACCTGTCCGAGCAGGCCCTCAGGGACACCGGCCTCTCGCGCGCCAAGACCCTGTCGGTGCTGGACCTGGCCGCCCGGAGCGCAGCGGGCCGTTTGCCCACCCACCGCCGGATGGGCGCCCTCGACGACCAGGCCATCATCGATGCCCTGTGCCAGGTGCGCGGAATCGGGATCTGGACGGCCCAGATGTATCTCATCTTCAACCTCGGCCGGCCGGATGTGATGCCCGCCACCGACCTCGGCGTGCAGAAGGGCGTGCAATACATTTACGGCATGCGGTCGCTGCCGGGGCCACGGCAGGTGCTCCACCGGACGCGGCATCTCGCCCCCTTTCGCTCCGCCGCCAGCTGGTATTTCTGGCGCGCCTCCGAGCGCGGCCGGGCCGGGCCTGAGCCACCGGCGGCTTGAATCGTCGCCGCCGCAGCCGCATGTCTGAATCACTGCGCGGCGGGGCACGGTACATGAATTTACTCAATCTCTTCATTCTGCAACACGTTCAACTCTCGGTGCTGCACGCCGAGTTGTCGCGTTCGAAAGGGGTGCCGGAGACCCGTGATGCGAAGGTGGAACTGAACCTCGCGCCGGCGGCGCTGGGCGCCGCGTCCGACGCACAACTGCCCGCTTACCAGGTGAGTGCGCGCCTGAACTGCGAGGCCGAGGCCGAGGCGGGCGAAACGCCCGTGTTCCGCGCCACGGTTGGCCTGGAGGCCGTCTACCAGCAACAGCGGGGCGAACCCGTCGACCTGATGACCTTTGCTGGCGACAACGCGAGCCTGGCGCGCCAGCTGTACCCGATGCTGCAACAGGAAATGCGCGCCTTGCTCCACCGGATGGGGGTGACCGGCACGCAGCTGCCGTTCGACCTCGAATCACCCGGTGAGCGGTCGGAATCGAGCGGGGTGGCGATCATCGGCAGCGTGCACTGACCGACCTCTGGGTCAGTATGCGTGCGCGTGCCAGGCCCAGTGCCAGGGCTCGTAGGCGAGGCCGTGCCGGTTGTTGCGCGGAAAGGTCATGTGAAAGCCGTAGTCGGGCGCCAGCGTGCTGAGCCATTCGAAAGCTTCGCTGTCCTCGAAGGCCTCGTGCAACGGCTCGAAACCCGGGCAACTGAGGTCCAGCGCCCGGCCGCTGTGGTGCTCGCTGTAGCCGGGCGCTGCCGACACCCGCAGGATCGCATCCATCGACTGGCCAGCGTGCAACTTGCGCTCGATGATCGAGGCCTGATAGCCCGCCGACCGGTAGGCCGATACCAGCTGCAGCTCCACGCCGTCGGCCGTGGCCGCGCGGCGTAATTTCTGCCAGGCTCTGGCGGCCTCCGGCAGCATCCGCTGCTCCCGACCGTGGAGGTCGCGACCGATGCCGACCAGGGATCGGGCTTCGGGCTGCAGCGCCAGGCGGTGGCGGGCGCCGTAATCCAGCGGGATTCCCAGGCGCCTGGACAGCAGGCCCACGCGCCTGCCGAAGCGGGTCTGACGGCGTGGAAATGACCGCTCCATCGGCAATACTTCGAGCTCAATGCGGGGATGGCTTTCGATCCCGGCGCCCTCCACGGGGGCGTAACCGCAGCGGGTGAAAAATCCGATGGCCGGCGGTGGCGCCTCCAGGCGCAGGGCGAACACACCGTAGCGCACGGCCAGCCGTTCGACCGCGGTGACCAGGCGGTGGCCGAGACCGCGGCCCTGGTGCTGCGGCAGCACGAACAGCTCCGTCATCCGCCGTCCGTCCAGGTCGAGCCCCCCGGTGGCCACGATCTCCCGACCCGCCATGCCGACCAGCATGCATTCGTCGTGGATCAGAATGCCGGTACGTTCGCGCGAGTGCGATTCCGCCCAGCCGTGCAGCAGGTCCTGGAAGTGCTCATGCCGCGGGCTCTCGAATATGGCCTCGGTGCGAATCCGCGCAATGGCCTCCTGGTCTTCCCAGGCGGCCGGACGGATCACGAAACGGGTCTTGCTCGCCATACTCAACCCCTCGGTCTAATGGCGATTATCGCACGTTGCGGACGGCCCGCAGGGTTCGCGGCCCGCGTGCGGCTGTCACAAAACTGTCATATTGGGCGCATACCATGCCCGCATGAACATACCGCCAGCCGCTCGCGGGCTCGCAGTGACAGGGCATTCCGGGCGAACCCACCGTTGGCGGCGATGGAAAGATCACCTGGCCCGCCGGGTAATCGGCTTGGGTGGCCTGAGCGTCGTCCCGGCGATTGCCCTGATCCTGCTGTGCCTGCTGTACATCGTTGTGCCGCTGTTCGTCCCGGCCTCGACCCACTGGCAGTCCTCGGCGGTGTCCAGTGAGTTCGAGCCCACATTCAGCCTCGTGCCGCTGGTGTTCGCGAACCCGCGCGTCAGGCGCACCGAAGACGACATCACGGGCTGCTACGACTGAGCCGGGCACGCCCTGAGGGGTAAGACGATGGACAAGCCGAACCTGGATCAACACGCTTCCCAGCAGTACAACGAGGAACTGGAGGCGATTCGCAGCAAGGTGCTGCAGATGGGGGGCGTGGTCGAGGAGCAGTTCCAGCAGGCAATCTCCGCATTGCTGGGGGGCGACCATGAGCTCGCGCGCAGCGTGATCCTGAACGACGTGCGGGTCAATGCCCTGGAGGTCGAGATCGACGGGGAATGCACGCGCATCATGGCGCGTCGCCAACCGGCGGCTTCCGATCTGCGCCTGGTCATGGCGGTCATCAAGACCATCAACGATCTGGAGCGGATCGGGGATGAGGTCAAGCGGGTGGCCAAGATGGTGCGCGAGGAAATGGAGGGTGCCCTGGAGGAGGAAATCCGCCAGGAACTGGAGCACATGGGCGACCTGGCGCGAGGCATGCTGAGGGGCGTGCTCGATGCCTTCGCCCGCACCGATGTCGATACGGCCTTCGAGGTGGCGCGCGCCGACGCCCGGGTGGATGTCAAATACCGGGTCATCACGCGCCAACTCATGACCCACATGGCCGAGGATGCGGCGTCCATTCCGAGCATCCTGAACATACTGTGGGCCGCCCGCGCCATGGAGCGCATTGGCGATCGCTGCCAGAACATCGCCGAGTACGTGATTTACCTGGTGCTGGGCAAGGACATTCGCCACACCCGCCTGGAGGAGGTCGAGGCCGAATTGAGGGGTGACTGACAGGGGCCGGTCGTTTCACGGGGCAAAAACGGCGCACCGACCTGCGCCCGCTCTCCGTGGAGGCGTGTTCCCGGGGGCTATCATTCCAGCCCGGGGGTCCAACCGTAAATCCACCCGTCCGCCGTACTCGAAAATGCGCCGATGCGAGACTCGTTGTTGAGCAAGGGATCAAATGTCTCCCTGTCGATGGCGAAGCCATTGCGGCAACAGGCGTCCGGCGGACACGGCCTGGGCCTGGCCATCGCGGCAGCCGCCATCCGCCGCCATCGGGGCACCAGCAAGGCGCACAACCGGGCGGGCGGTGGCCTGGAAATGCGGGTCAGCCTTCCGGTTGGCGCCCGAGGTCGCGCCCCTCAGGCCCGCTCGCCGGGAAAGGCAAT
>WVWV01000097.1 GCA_011773845.1 Lysobacterales bacterium
CCACCTGCAGCGCTACGCCTACGACAACCGGCCCCTGCCCATCGGCCACGGCCAGACCATTTCGCAGCCATTCATCGTGGCGCTGATGACCGACCTGCTGGAGCCCGCGGCCGACGCCGTGGTGCTGGAGATCGGCACCGGCTCCGGCTACCAGGCGGCGGTGCTGGCCGGGCTGGTGAAGGAGGTCCATTCCATCGAGATCGTCGCCCCGCTGGGCGAATCGGCCCGTGCACGGCTGGCTGCACTGGGCTATGACAACGTGCAGACCCGGATCGGCGACGGCTACCACGGGTGGGCGGAGCACGCGCCGTTCGATGCCATCATCGTGACCGCCGCGGCCAGTCACATCCCCCCGCCCCTGGTGCGGCAGCTGAAGCCCGGCGGTGTGCTGGTGATCCCCGTCGGCACCCAGTTCCAGGTGCAGCAACTGACGCTGGTCCGGAAAGCCATGGACGGCACGGTGAGCACCCGCCAGGTGCTGCCGGTTCGCTTCGTGCCGCTGACCGGCGGGCACTAGCCGGGCGGCGGGGCCATGTCCGCCACCCCCGGCTCGCAACCCGCCCGCCCACCCCTGGCGGCGGTGGCCCTGCTGTCCGGGGCCACGCTGGGCTACGAACTCCTGCTGATGCGCCTGTTCGCCATCGTCCAGTGGCATCACTTCGCTTACATGATCATCAGCCTCGCGCTGCTCGGTTACGGCGTGAGCGGCACCTGGCTGACACTCACCCGGCGCTGGCACGAGCACCGCCTCACCGCTGCCTTCACCGCCTACGCGGCGGCCTTCGGGGTGAGCGCGGTGGGGGGCTTCCTGCTGGCCCAGCGCCTGCCCTTCAATGCCCTGGAGGTGTTCTGGGACCCACGCCAGGGGCTGTGGCTCACGTTCATGTACCTGCTGCTGTTCGTGCCCTTCTTCTGCGCCGCCAATTGCATCTGTCTGTGCTTCCTGGCGTTTCGCCGGCAGGTACATCGCATTTACAGCCTGGACCTGCTGGGTGCCGGGGCCGGCGCAGTCGGGCTGGTGCTGGCGCTGTACGTGCTGAGCCCGGCGCGTGCACTGGGGGTGGTCGGTGCGCTCGGCATGCTCGCGGCGGGTGTCGCGTGGCTGGAGTGCTCGGGCACCAGGCGCTGGGCCGCGGCACTGGCGTTGCCGGCCGTGGCCGCCATGCTGAGCCTCGAGCCCCCGGTCCAGGTCTCGCAGTTCAAGGGCCTCAGCCAGGCCCTGCGCGTCATCGGGGCGCAGGCGCTGGATGAGCGCAGCGGCCCGCTGGGGCAGCTGACCACGGTGGCAAGTCCCGAGGTCCCCTTCCGGCACGCGCCGGGGCTCAGCCTCAACGCGCCGGGCGAACCGCCGCCGCAGCTGGCGGTGTTCAACGATGCCGACAGCTTGAGCGTCATCGACCGCCACGACGGCAGCCTGGGCCCACTGCAGTACCTCGACTACCTGACCTCCGCCCTGCCCTATCACCTGGTGGAATCGCCGACGGTGCTGCTGCTGGGAGCCGGCGGAGGCAGCGGCATCTGGCAAGCCCTGCTGCATGGCGCGGTACGTATCGACGCGGTCGAGCTGAACCCGCAGATGGTCACGCTGGCCGACAGCAGGTTCGCCGATTTCAGCGGCGGGCCCTACCGCCAGCCGGGCGTCCACGTGCATTACCGGGAAGCGCGCGGCTTCGTGGCACGCCATCCCGGGCCCTGGGATGTCATCCAGGTCAACCTGATGGACTCGTTCGGGGCCGCCGCAGCCGGCCTGCACGCGCTCAGCGAAAACTACGTCTATACCGTCGAGGGCTTTGCGCGCTACCTGCAACGCCTGAGCCCGCAGGGCGTGCTGGCGGTGACGCGCTGGATCCGGCTGCCGCCCCGCGACACCCTGAAGGCCTTCGCGACCGCGGTGGCGGCGCTGGAGTCGGCCGGGGTCGAGGCACCCGCCCGCCACCTGGCGCTGATCCGCGGCTGGCGCACCAGCACGCTGCTGGTGCGGAAGGGGCCGTTCCGGGCGGCGGACCTCGAGCGGCTGCGCGCGTTCGCCGGGCAACGCTGGTTCGACCTGGTGTACTACCCGGGCATCGGTCCCGCCGAGGCCAACCGTTACAACCAGTTGCAGGGGCCCTGGTTCTTCGAGGCCACCCAGGCGCTGCTGGGCGGGCAGCGCGAGTCGTTCCTGGACGAATACAAATTCAACATCCGTCCCGCCACCGACGACCGACCGCATTATTTCCACTTCATGAAATGGCGAACCCTGCCGGAAATCCTCTCGCTGCGGAGCCAGGGCGGGCTGCCGCTGCTGGAACAGGGCTACCCGGTGTTGGTGGCGACGCTCTTCCAGGCCACGCTGGTGAGCGCATTGCTGATCCTGCTACCGCTGTTCTTACTCGGGCGTGATGCGGATCACGGACCCGATACCTCGAGGGGTGCGCTGCTGGGCTACTTTGCCGCCATCGGCGTGGCCTTCATGTGCATCGAGATTGCCTTCATCCAGAAATTCATCCTGTTCCTCAGCCATCCCCTGTACGCGGTGGCGGTGGTGCTCAGCGCCTTCCTGGTGTTTGCCGGGGTCGGCAGCGGGGTGTCGGGGCGCTGGCGTGCCCGGCTTACGGTGGGCCGGGTCACCGCCGGCATCGTGGCCCTGGCGCTGGCGTACCTGGCCTGGCTGCCCACGCTGTTCGAGGCGCTGATGCCGTGGCCGGACCTGGCGCGCATCCTCGTCTCGGTGGTGCTGATCGCCCCGCTGGCGACACTGATGGGGATACCGTTTCCGCTGGTCCTGGGACGCCTCGCCGAGCGCTGGGTGCCCTGGGCCTGGGGCATCAACGGCTGCGCATCCGTGGTCAGCGCCGTATTCGCCACCCTGCTGGCCGTGCACGCGGGGTTCCGGGCCGTGGTGGGCCTGGCGCTGGTGGCCTATGTGCTGGCCGCCGGGATTGCGGGCCGGTATTTCGGGCCCGGGCCCGAGTGAGCGGCGCTCCGTCGCCGCATCAAACAGGACATCGGTAGCCGGCCAGGAACGGGTAGGCCTGGGCGCGCGCGGTGATCGAATCGAGCGTGGCGGGCGTCCACGGCGCGCCGTGTGCGCTCTGGCTGGGAGAGCGGAACACCACGGCGCTGCAGCGCTGGAGGTATTCGGGCTCGGGCTCGACACCGATGAACGCACACAAGCCGGCCAGGCCGGCCTGCGGGGCATCGATGAAGTCCTCCAGGCGCAGGGTGTGGATCTGGTCCGAGCGCTGTTGCATCAGGCGCCAGTTGGTCTCCGTGCGCGCGAAGAACAGCTCGGCTGCCCGCTCCAGGCTCACCCGCGAACGCCGGTGGATGGTGGCGATGACATTGAACGGGTTGCGCAGCACGTGGATGACCTTCACCGGCAGGCTCAGTTCCGCCGCCAGCCGGTCGAGCAGTTCCGGTCTCCTGGCCAGCTCCTCGCTGGACTTGGACGCCTTCTTGTCGCCGATCACGTGCAGGTCCTCGACCGCCCCCTGCCAGCGGGTCGCGACCCGGTAATCGTAGCCGGTCCAGCTGCGCCCCTGGCTGGAAAACCGCCGCTCGTTCTCGCCGAGCAACCACAGAATCTGTGCGCGTCGGTAACCGCGGCGCAGGTATTTCAGGACGTTCAGTTCCTGCGCCACCAGCACATGGCGGTGCGCGTTGAGCAGTGAGCCCAGCAGCGTGGTGCCGCTGCGGGGCTGGCCGATGAACATCAGATAGACCCGCAGGCCCGCGAAGGATGCAGCATTGCGCCGGCCGCCGAGCCACGACCAGAGATAGGAGAGAGGGTTGGCGCTGGAATGTCGCATGGGCGCTATTGTGAACGATAGTCCGCACGCACGCTCGGGCCGCGCGCCCGCGCCGCGGGCAACGCCCGCACCCGTCCCTTTCGCTCAGCCCCGGCGGGGGCGCCCGCCTTGTCCCGTTTTCCGGCCATGCCGGCCATGGTACAGTGCGGGTGCCTGGCAGCCCACCGTCCCGGGCGGGCGCAGAGAGGAACCCCGATGAAGCCGCGCGCACTGCTCGCCCTGATACCGCTCCTGTTCGTTACGGCCTGCACCTACGACGTGCCGCTGGTGGCGGCTCATGCCCTGCCGATCGACCCCACGCTGCTGGGCCGATGGATTCCCGAGGGTGAGGCGGCGGCCGA
>WVWV01000031.1 GCA_011773845.1 Lysobacterales bacterium
GCCGAGCCCGTCGCGACCACCGACACGGAACCGCCGGCGCCGGACAGGGGCGTGAAGACCATCGCTGTGCTGCCCTTCCGCGACATGAGCGCCGCCCAGGACCAGGCCTATTTCGGTGAGGGCATCGCCGAGGAGCTGCTCAACGCCCTGGTCAAGCTGGAAGGAGTGAAGGTGGCCTCACGCACCTCGGCATTTTCACTGGCCGATGAGGACCTCGACATCCCCGCCATGGCGGCCCGGCTCGGCGTGGACCACATCCTCGAGGGCAGCATCCGCACTTCGGGACGCCAGGTTCGCGTCACCGCCCAGCTGATCGAGGTCAGCGAGGACGTGCATCTGTGGTCCGACACCTACGACGGCACCCTCGACGACATTTTCAGGATTCAGGACGAAATCACCGCCGAGATCAGCGAGGCGATGAAGGTGCAGCTGGGCGGCATGGCCCTGAGGCCGGCTTCCGAGGAGCTGACCGACAATGCGGAAGCCTACCAGCGTTACCTGCAGGGCCGGCACCTGTGGCGCCAGCGCAACAACGCTTCGTTGCGGGAGGCCATAGCCCTCTTCGAGGAAGCCGTCGAGATCGATCCGCAATTCGACCGCGCCTGGTCCAACCTCGCGATCGCGCATTTCAATCTGCCGGATTACGATCATGATGCCGTTTTCTGGGATTCGATCGGCCAGGGGCTGGCGGCCGCCGAGCGCGCCCTGGCGATCAACCCGCAGTCGACCGAGGCCCTGATCATCCAGGCCAACTACCTGGAAATGAAGTGCCAGTTTGCCGAGTCAGCAAGGCGCTATGAGGCAGCCATCGCGCTGGCGCCCAACGACCCCACCGCCCACCATTGGTATGCCCTGCTCCTGATGTTCTCTGGCCGCACGATGGCGGCTCTGGAACAGATCCGCATCGCGCATGAACTCGACCCGTTGATCTCCGCGGTGATCAGCGTTGAGTCCCGGCTGCAGAACCTCGTTAACGATCACCGGAAATCCGCCGAACTGGCGCTGCGCGCGGCGTCACTGGGCCTGCACGGCGGCTCGCCTGTGCCGGCCGGCCTGGCCTACCTGCTGGACGGGGACTTCGAGCGAGGCCGGCAGCGGGTGCTGGAGGGCGAACCCGATGCCACACCGCAAGTGATCGAGTCGCGTCGCTTGTTCGTGGCGGCGCTGGGCGAGCGCTCCCGACTGCCCGCATTCGAGGCAAATGCCGGCACCGCCAACCCGAAGGAGCCGTTTGCCAGCATCGACGTCGCCGGCATGCTCGCCATGCTCGGCTCGGAATACCTGTTCACGTTCTATGCGGAAGTGGAGTGTCCACACGTGAGCGCCGATGTGTGGCTCGACGAGTTCCGCCTACTGCGCGGCACGCCCGAATTTTTCGAGTTGATGAGCCGCGCGGGCATTGTCGAATTCTGGCGCGAGTTCGGCTGGCCGGATGAGTGCGCCTCGCTGGACCAGAGCCTGGCGGAATGTCCCGAATGAGCCTGTTTGCCGAACTCGAGCGCAGAGACGTGATCCGGTTAGGCATCGCCTGCCGGGCGCGGTGCCGGCCAACGGGCAATGAAGACCATGGGTGTGACTGATGAACTTTATTGACGAACTCAAGCGACGCAACGTTTTCCGGGTGGGCCTGGCCTACGCACTGATCGCGTGGGTGGTCCTGCAGGTCATCGATTTCCTGCTGGAACTGACCGATGCGCCGGCATGGGTGCTGCAGGTGTTCTTCATCACTGCCATCGTCGGCCTGCCGATGGTGCTGATCCTGTCCTGGGTGTACGAGATGACCCCCGAGGGCATTCGACTGGAGAAAGATGTCGATCGCAGCCGCTCCATCACATCCCAGACCGGCCGCAAGCTGGACCGGCTCATCATTGCCTTCCTGGCCGTCACCGTGGCGTTGCTGGTGGCAGGCCACTTCTACAGCTCGCCGAGCGGAACCGAGGTTTCACCGGAACCGGTTGCCGAGGCTCAACCCGAGGCGCCCGCCGAAGCGCAACTGCCTTCCATTGCCGTGCTGCCCTTCGTCAACATGTCCTCGGACCCGGAGCAGGATTACTTCGCGGACGGCATTTCCGAGGAAATCCTCAACTCCCTGGCCCGGGTCAGCGGCCTGAAGGTCGCCGGTCGCACCTCCGCCTTCGCCTTCAAGGGCAAAAACGAGGACCTGCGCCTGATCGGCGAAGCCCTGGGTGTGGAGAACATCCTCGAAGGGTCGGTGCGCAAGCAGGGTGACCAGGTGCGTATCACGGCCCAGCTGGTGCAGGTTGCCGACGGTTTCCATCTGTGGTCGGACACCTATGACCGCACGCTGAACGACATTTTCGCCATCCAGGACGAGATCGCCAACGCCATCCTGCAGCAGACCCGGATCCAGCTGCTGGAAGGCGAGTCCATCACCAGCATCCGGGTCAACCCCATCGCCTACCAGAACTACGTGGCGGCCAAGCAACGCATCCACGAACGCACCAAGGGCGGCCTCAAAGTCGCCATGAACCTGCTGCGGGACGCAGTGGAACTGGATCCCGGTTTCGCGGGCGCCTGGGCGCAGCTCGGCATCGCCACCATGCTCTCCTCGGACGGTTTCGGCAGCTACGGCGACATCCCGGAAAAGGAAGCCAACCGTACGGGCAGGGAATACCTCGAACGGTCCCTGGAACTCGACCCGGCTCTGGCCGAGGGCCTGGCCGGCATGGGGCTTTACTACCAGAACGCGCCGCCCCAGTCCCACCAGCAGATCTTGCAGTCCCTCGACGTCCTGGAGCGGTCGATCTCCATCGACCCGAGCGATATCAACGCCAGCCTCTGGCTGAGCAGGGCCTACGGATTCCTGGGTCGGGCCGGGGAGTCGCAGGAACTGCTGGAACGCATGGTCGAGCGAGACCCGCTGTACTGGCCGGCCGTTTCCAACCTGGTGTTCATGTATGCCACCAAGAACCGAATGCTCGAAGCACACCAGTTGAATGACCGCACCATGCGCTACCGCCCGGAACTGCCGTTCCGACAGAAGGCCTTCCTGCTGAGCATGGACGGCCAGTTCGCCGATGCGCTGCCGATGGCGCTGGAGGTCTGGGCCGAACGGTCGGATTCCCTTACCTATGGCGCCGTGGCTTTGGCCCACGCCGGTGTCAACCAATTTGAGGCACTGGCGGACCTGGAAGGCGCGCCCGACACCCGCTGGCGGTCGGCTGCCCTGGCCTATCTCGGCCGCAGCGAGGAAGCGCTGCTGACCGCGCAGACCGAGCTCAGCGAATACGGCGACCCGGACGCGTTGATCGAGGTACTCGTATTGACCGGGCAGTTTCCCGAAATCGTCGCTTTCATGGCAGAGCGTTGGCCGGACCTGGAGGTATTCGAACTGGAGCATGGCGACGGCGGCGGATTCGGCAACCGCGTCATGCTGGATGTCGCACTCGCCTACGACCGGACCGGAAACGACGGCAAGTTCCGCGCGGCCATGTCACTGGTGAGGGCGTCACATGACGAGCAAAAGGGTCATGGCTTCGACACGATGTACCTGGACATGGCGGAGGCCGAGTACTTTGCGCTGGCGGGAGACCAGGAACAGGCGCTGGGCTACCTGCAGGCGGCGGTCGACCGCGGCTACAGTGCCGCACCCCGCCTCAGCAAACTCCATCCCCAACTCGCCTCGCTGGAAGGGATCCCCCGCTACGAGGAGCTGCAGTCGCGGTCGCTGGCACACCTCAACGAACAGCGGGCGTTACTGGAGCTGGAGCCCCTGGAGTCGGCCTACTGATCATGCGATTCCCGGCCAAAACCAATGGACACCGCGTCTCGCGGCGGGAAGCGTCGCGGCGCCCGGCTCCTCGGCCGCGATGGGCCCTTCGCCTGCTCGGCCCTGCGGGGCTCCGCGGCCGCGGAACGTATTACAATGTGGCCTCGCCAGCAAGCGCGGGGGTCGAGCTGGGCGCCATGCCATGAGCTTTTTCGCTGAACTGAAACGCCGCAACGTGTTCCGGGTGGGCATCGCCTACCTGGTGGTGGCCTGGCTGGTGCTGCAGGTGGCGGACGTGGTGCTGAACAACGTGGATGCGCCCGGCTGGATCTTCACGGTCATCGTGCTGCTGCTGGGCATCGGCTTGCCTTTCGCGATCCTGTTCGCATGGGCCTTCGAAATGACGCCGGAGGGCCTCAAGCGCGAACACGAGGTCGACCGCTCGCAGTCCATCACCCGGCAAACCGGCCGCAAACTGGACTTCACCATCATCGCCTTGCTGGTGCTGGTCGTGGTCTATCTGCTGGCCGACAAATTCGTGCTCTCTCCGGACAGCACGGCACCTTCCCGAACCGCTGAGATGGGCCTGGCCGAACCGGATGCGGTGGTCGAAACCCAGGCCAAGTCCATCGCCGTGCTGCCCTTCGCCAACATGAGCGGCGACGCCGACCACGAGTACTTCTCCGACGGCATCTCCGAGGAGATTCTCAATGCACTGGCCAAGGTCAAGGAACTCAAGGTCGCGGGCCGCACCTCGTCCTTCGCCTTCAAGGGCCGCAGCGAGGACCTGCGCACCATCGGCGACACGCTGGGCGTCAACCACATTCTGGAGGGCTCGGTCCGCAAGGCCGAAAACACGGTGCGCATCACCGCCCAGCTGATTCAGGTCGAGGACGGCTTCCACCTGTGGTCGGAAACCTACGACCGGGAACTGACCAATATTTTCGCCATCCAGGACGAGATCTCGGCGGCCATCCTCTCGGCGCTGAAGGCCGAGTTGATCGGCGAGGAGCAAATCGCCAGCACCCGCACCGGCACGGAATCCTACGAGAAATACCTGCTGGCCAGGCAGCGCATCTATTCCCGCGGCAAGCCGGAACTGGAAAACGCGATGGTGCTGCTGGACGAGGTCATCAGGGCGGACCCACAATTCGCGCCGGCCTGGGCGCAACGCGGCATCGTGACCCTGCTGCTGTCGGAAAACAATTACGGCGACATTCCCATCCTGCAGAGCCGGGCCGACGCGAAGCGGGACCTGGAAAAATCCCTGGAACTGGACCCGGCGCTGGCGGAGGGCTGGGCCGGGCTCGGGCTCTACCACTACGACCAGTCCGGCGCCGATAACCAGGCAACGGCCATCGAGTATCTCGAGCGCGCCCTGGCCATCAATCCCTCGCTGGTCAACGCCAGCAACTGGTTGCAACTGGCCCTCGACAACCAGGGCCGGGTCGGTGAGGCCCTGGCCATCCTGGAAGGCCTTTTCGGGCGGGACCCCCTCTATTACCCCGCCATCGGCAACCTGGTGTTCCTCTACGGGCGACTGAATCAGCTGGACAAGGCCGAGGCCGCGCTGGAGCGGATTCGGCCATACTTTGCCGAGCACCACCAGCTGGCCCAGTCGGAGGCCCGCGTCAGGAACTGGTCAGGCAGGCCGGGCGAAGCCCTGGCCTTCGCCCGGAAAGCCCATGAGCTCGCGCCCGCCAACGAGAACAATGCGCTCGTCCTGAGTTTCACCCTGCTGTCGCTGGGTGAATTTGACGAGGTCCTGGAGATCGAGACCGCCGACCCCTGGGTGAAAGTGCTGGTGCTGAGATATCTGGGCCGCGTGGAAGAAGCCGCCATGCTGGCCCGGGAATGGGCCGGCATCGACCCGGGGCCCTACATCGGCCTGCTGGCGCAAACCGGGCGCTTCGGCGAGCTGATCCAGTACGTGGAAGCCGGCTGGCCCGACCTGGAAGCGGCGGACCGGGACCTGGCGGGTGAATTCGGCTTCGGGCACTGGAATTTCCTGTTCACGGCCTGGGCCTACCGGGAAACCGGCGATCTCGAAAAGTACCGGCAGGCCCTTCAGCTCGCCCGGGAGGAACACGACCGGCAGTTTGCGCAAGGCGCCGCGTCACGGTTTTTCTGGGAGGTCGAAGCCGTCTACTGGACCCTGGCAGGGGATGAAGAAAAGGCCATCGACTGTCTGGAAAGAGCGGTCGACATGGGCTACGCCAGCCCGCCACGGCTGGCCAAAGCGCTGCCGGTCTTCAAGCCGCTGGAAGGCGACCCGCGCTATGTGGCAGCGCAGGCGCGAGCATATGAAAACCTGCGGGCTCAACGGGCGGCGGCCGGCCTGGCGCCGTTCCGACAGGAGCATGCCCTGTGAACCTGTTCGCCGAGCTCAAGCGTCGCAACGTGTTCCGGGTGGGCATCGCCTACATCGTGGTCGCCTGGCTGATCCTGCAGGTGTCGGAAATACTGGTGCCGGCCCTGCGGCTGCCCGACTGGGTTCTGACCGCCACCCTGTACTTCCTGATCATCGGTTTCTTCCCGGCGCTGGTGTTCGCCTGGGCCTTCGAAATGACCCCGGAGGGCCTGAAGAAGGAAAAGGAAGTCGACCGGGCCATGTCCATCACCAAACAGACCGGGCGCAAGCTGGACTTCGCCATCATCGGGCTGCTGGCGGTGGCGGTGGTGTACCTGGTGCTGGACAAGATTCGTGAGCCATCCGCGCCCGCCGAACCAGCCACCATGGCCGACGCCGCCTCCGATGCGACTGCTGAGCCCGAAGTCGTGGTCGAGACGCAGACCAAGTCCATCGCGGTGCTGCCCTTCGCCAACATGAGCGAGGACGCCGGCAACGAGTTCTTCGCGGACGGCATTTCCGAGGAAATTCTCAACGCCCTGGCCCGGGTCAGGGAACTGAAGGTGGCCGGGCGCACCTCGTCGTTCGCCTTCAAGGGTCGCAACGAGGACCTGCGCCTGATCGGCGACACCCTCAACGTCTCGCACATACTGGAAGGCTCGGTGCGCAAGGCCGGCAACACGGTGCGCGTGACCGCGCAGCTGATCAAGGTGGATGACGGCTTCCACCTGTGGTCGGACACCTACGACCGGGAGCTCACCGACATCTTCGCCATCCAGGACGAGATCGCCGGCTCGATACTGCAGGCCCTAAAAACCGAACTGATCGGCGGCGAGACGATCGCCAGCGCCAAGACCGACCCCCGGGCTTATGAGAAATACCTGCGTGCCAGGCAGCTCATGTACACGCGCACCCGCGAAAACCTGGAGCAGGCCCTGGCCATGCTGGAGGAGGCCATGGCGCTCGACGAGGCCTTCGCGCCCGCCTGGGCGCAGCGCGGCATCGTGGCGATGCTGCTGTCCGATCATCAGTACGGCACGATTCCTGACCGCGATGCGCAAGCCCAGGCCAAACGCTACCTGGAACATGCGCTGGAACTGGACGACGGCCTGGCCGAGGCCTGGGCCGGCCTGGGGCTGAATTACGATAACGAACCCGGAGAAGAAAACCTTGCTCGTGCCGAGGAATTCCTTGAACGGGCGCTGGAAATAAACCCCTCCATGCTGGATGCCAGCAACTGGCTGGCCAATACCTATCGCGATCAATACCGGCTGGCAGACGAACTGGCGCTTCGCGAACAGGCATTCGAGCGCGATCCCCTCTACACACCGATGATCGGCAACCTGCATGTCGCTTACATGACCACCGGCCAGTACCAGAAGTTTGGCCGCGTACTGGACAGGGTCCGGCCCTTCCTGCAGGGTCATCCGAGCCTGAGCATGTATGAGGCCCTGATGCGTACCAATCAGGGTGACAACGCGGGCGCGCTGCCATTCGCCGAGGCTGCCTATGCGGCCGCTCCCACCAATGACTTTGTGGCGGGGGCGTGGGTCCGCGCGCTGACCTTTCTCAATGAATTCGAGCGTGTTGTCGCAATTTCCCGTGCGAACCCGAATTGGCATATCGTTTCCCTGCAGCAACTGGGGCGCCTTGAGGAGGCGACCCTGATGGCTCGTCAATGGTTCGAAGCTTCCGGGGCGGTCTGGCCCCTGTTTCAGATGTGGGTCAATGCGGGCAAATATGAAGCCATTGTGGCGTTCACCGAACAGCGCTGGCCGGACCTGGCCGCGTTCCGGAACGATGTGCCCGGCGCAGTTGGATTCGGCTACGGAGAAATGGGGTTTCTGGCCAAGGCCTACCTCGAGACCGGGCGCCTGCAGAAATTCAGCGAGGCCATGCAGATCATTCGTGAAGTCCATGACAAGCAGGCACAGCAGGGTATCGGCTGGCCGTTCTTTTTTATGGCGGAGGCCCACTACTGGACCATGGCCGATGATCGGGAAAGGGCGATCGATCTCATCGAAAAAGCTGTCGACATGAACTGGCTCGCCACGCCACGAATCTCGAACATGTGGTCCACACTGAGACCACTGGAGGGCCACCCGCGTTTCGAAGCTGCGCAGCAACGGATGCTGGATAACCTCAATCGCGACCGTGCCAATGCTGGCCTGGAGCCTTTGGAACCGGGGTATTCGTTGTGATAAATCCCCTGGCCTCACTTCGTCCGGTCTGCCCCCTTTTCAATAGGGGGCGGCGAGCGCAGCGATGGGACGATTAACTTAAATGAGCCTTTTCGCCGAGCTCAAGCGCCGCAACGTGTTCCGCGTGGGCATCGCCTACGCGGTCACCAGCTGGCTGCTGTTGCAGGTGGTGGACGTGGTGGTGCCGGTGCTGGAACTCCCGGAGTGGGTGCCGAAGCTGATTCTCCTGTTGCTGGCGGTGGGTATCCTGCCGGCGTTGATCTTTGCCTGGGCCTTCGAGCTGACGCCCGAGGGCCTCAAGCGTGAGCGCGAGGTGGACCGGACCCGCTCGATCACCTCGCAGACCGGGCGCAAGCTGGACTTCGCCATCATCGCGGTGCTGACGGTGGCGCTGGCATGGTTCGCCTGGGATCGCTTCGGGCCCGGGACCCCCGCCGATGGGACACCGGCGGTGGCCGAGACCGTGGCGCCCGCCCCGCTCCTGCCGGCGGGAAAGTCGGTGGCGGTGCTGCCCTTCGTGGCGCTCAGCAGCGGGCCCGACGACGAGTATTTCGCCGACGGCCTGACCGAGGAAATCCTCAACGCGCTGGCGCAGCTGCCCGAGCTGCTGGTGACCGCGCGCACCTCCTCGTTCCACTTCAAGGGCCGGGACGTCCCGGTGCAGGAAATCGCCCAGGCGCTCAACGTGGGTCATATCGTGGAGGGCTCGATTCGCAATACGGGCGAGCGACTGCGCGTGACCGCGCAGCTGGTGAGGGCCGCGGATGGCTTCCACCTGTGGTCCGAAAACTACGACAGCACCTCGCAGGACACCATCGCCGTGCAGGAAGACATCGCCGAGAAAATCGCGCTGGCCATGGACGTGGTGCTGGACGAACAGAAACGGGAGGCCATGCGGAAAACCGGGATTCGCGACGTGGAGGCCTTCGTCGCGTTCCAGAAGGGGCAGGATTTCTACGAGCGCGGACATGGCCAGATGAACCAGCTCGAGGCGCTGCGCGAGGCCAACCGCCATTTCGAGACGGCCCTGGCCCGGGTGCCCGGCATCGGTGCCGCCTACACGCTGCATTCCGACCTGTTCGTGCACATCGTCAACAACGATGCCAGCGGTATCCGGCAACCCGGGATCAGCGCCGAAATGGTCGCGTCGGCCTATGAAAACGCCATCAGCGACCTGAACGCGGCCGCTCGCCATGCCCCCGACCCGGCGACCCGGGCCAGCGCGGAGCTCGACCTGGCCATCTTCACCGGCCAGTGGTCGGGACTGGCCGGGCGCGTGCAACGCGTCATCGGCCTGCGCACCTGTCAATCATCGGCGTGGATCAATGCCGTCGGCACGGTGTATGGTTTCGGCGAGCCCTATCTCGACTACCTCCGCTACCTGCGGGCCTGCGACCCGCTGCAACAGAATGCGTGGATCAACGAGGCCCGCGCGGAGCTGTGGAACGGCAATCCGCAGGCCGGCGCCGCCCTCGCCCGTGAAGGGCTCGAAATAGCCGAGAATGCCTGGCTGACCACGGTGCTGGTCCGGACCCTGCTGGGCACCGGCGACCTCGACGAGGCCCAGCGGGTCGCCAGCGCGCGCTTCCAGGACGCCGAGTCACGGGACATCTCCAGCATCATGGTCGCGGCGGCGCGCGGCGACCGCGCGCGCGCCGGGGAACTGTTCCAGGCCTACCTGGCGCAGGACTACGCCAGCGGTTTTTACCGCCTGCTGGTCAACGCATGGATCGGCAACCGAGAGGCCGTCAATGAACTCGCAAGCCAGGTCGATGCCCACGAGATCGGCCCGTTCAGCCTGCTGTTGCACGTTTACTGGTGCCTGTGCGGGGCGCCCTGGGACCTGGAATCCACGCCCGGCTTTGCCGGCCGCCTGGCGGAATCCGGCCTGGCCTGGCCGCCGCCCACGCCCGTCCGCTTCCCGCTGAAAGACTGGTGAGATGAGTTTCTTCGCCGAGCTCAAGCGACGCAACGTGGTGCGGGTCGGCATCGCCTACATCGTCGCCTCCTGGCTGCTGCTGCAGCTGACCGAGGTGCTGGTGGAACTGCTGGCGCTGCCCGAGGTGGCCGGCAAATTCGTGGTGCTGCTGCTGGTCATCGGCTTCGTGCCCGCCGTGATCTTCGCCTGGGCCTTCGAATTGACGCCGGAGGGCCTCAAGCGCGAGCGCGAGGTCGACCGGGACCGGTCCATCACGCCGCAGACGGGGCGCAAGCTGGACTACGCCATCATCGCCCTGCTGGCCGTCGGCCTGGTGTATTTCGCCTGGGAGTCCCGGTTCGCGGATCGGCCGGGCGAATCGGCCGCCGCCACCGCCGGTGCGGCCAAGTCCATCGCCGTGCTGCCGTTCGCCGACCTCAGCCAGGCCGGCGACCAGGAATGGTTTGCCGACGGGCTGGCCGAAGAGATCCTCAACGCGCTGTCGCGAACGCCGGACCTGCTGGTCAGCTCCCGCACCTCCTCCTTCCGCTACAAGGGCAGCGAACTCGACATCCCGCAGATCGCCTCCGAACTCGGCGTGGCCCACGTGCTGGAAGGGTCGGTGCGCAGCGGCGGTGACCGCATCCGGGTCACCGCCCAGCTGATCCGGGCCAGCGACGGCTTCCACGTCTGGTCGGAAAACTACGACCGCGACGTCTCCGACATGATCAGCATCCAGGAGGACCTGGCACGCAACATTGCGAAGGCCTTGGAGACCACCATGGATCCCGAAGCCCTCGCCGAGATGAGCCAGGTGGGAACGCGTTCGGTGGAGGCCTACGAGGTGTACTTGCGTGCCCAGGAGTTGCGACGCGAGGCCTGGAATGCCGCCGAGGGGGCCGAATTGCAGGACCAGTCCTTCGAGCTCTACGAGCGGGCCCGCAACATCGACCCCGGTTTCGCGGCCGCCCACATGGAGGCAGCGGAATACTGGAAGGTCCAGCTGACGCCCTCGCGCACCGACCGCAGCACGCTCGCCCTCGGCCCCCGCCAGATGCTCGCCGAGTACATGGTGCGGGTGGAACAGGCCATCGAGCATGCCCCCAGCGCCACCGACCGCATCGGCTTCAGGGCCCACCTAGCCGAAATCGAGCTGCGCCTCAACGACAGCATTCGGCTGTACAAGGAGTACCTGGGCGCCCGCCCCAACGACGAGTATGCAAGGGCCCGCCTTCTGCAGGTCGCCGACATGGCCGCCCGGCAGGACATCCAGCGGGAGGAGCTGGCTCACTGGCAGGCGCGCGCGCTGACCGACCTGTCGGCCGCAAACGTTTACGCCAACGAGGCCTATCGCATCGTGCCCTACGCGGAAGCGGCCGACTTCGGCCTGCGACTGGTCGAGCGTTGGCGGACCAACGACGGCATCCTGTACCAGGTGCACCGCACCCTGATGTGGGCAGGGCGCTACGCGGAGGCGGACCGGGTGGCGGCCCGCTATTTCCAGGCGAACCCGGGGCCCAACAACCTGATCGAGGTGCGGGAAGCCTGCGCGAACGGGGACCGCGCCGCGGCCGAGGCCATCCTGGCGCGCATCGACACGAGCAGCGGCGACGGCTTGTCCGAGGCCTGGCACGTGCTGATGTTGCTCGGGCGCAAACAGGACGCGTATGCCACCCTGCAGCCGCTGGAAGAGGCG
>WVWV01000024.1 GCA_011773845.1 Lysobacterales bacterium
TTCACCTGAACGCGTCGATCAGTTCCCGGTAGCGGGGGTCGGTGCGCAACGCCTGCAGGTGCGGCGAGGCCTCCAGCGTCTCGAAATCGCGGTAATTCTGCTCGAGAAGCTGTTGCAGGCAGGCGAGGGCTGCGTCCCGGTTGCCTTCGGCCGCCTCGACGAAGCACAGGTAGCTGAGGTTGATGGGCGACGGGGTCCCCGCCAGACTGGCCTCGGCATGCTCGCGCGCTCGCTGCAGGTCTCCCATTGCGAGGTAGCTCTGCGCCAGGCCGAGGTCGATGACGTCCGAGCCGGGATTGAATTCGCCGATGCGCATGAACATGTCGATCGCTTCGTCGAAACGACCCTGTAGGTTGAGCGCGCGGCCCAGGTGGTAGTAGGCAAGGTAGTATTCCGGCGCCAGCTCGATCGCCTTGTTGGCCGCTGCCTCGGCACCAGGCCCGTCGGGCGGCTGCTGGTAGGCCAGCGCCCAGGACAACAGGTCCCAGGCCATGGCGTTGTCGGGTTCCCGGTCGATCGCCCTGCGAAATTCCGCCGCTGCGCCCCGGTAGTCATAGCGGATGGCGGCCAGTTCCCCCAGCGCGATGTGGCCCGACACCAGCCCGGGATCCAGCTCGAGGGCCTGGTTGGCCAGCTCGATGCCCCGCAGCAGCCGGCGTTCGCTCGGGTCGTGGTTGCGGTAGGTCTGGGCCTCCATGCTCGCCAGGCCTGCCAGTGCCGGTGGATACTCCGGTTCCAGCTCGAGGGCCCGCTCGAAATACGCGCGTGCGGACTGCAAGTCGTCCATCTCGCTCCATTCCATCAGGTGCGCCAAGCCGCGCAGATAGGCGTCGTAGGCCTCGCTGTTGCTGGTGTAGCGCCGTTGCACCGCGGCCCGATCCTGCGGGCTCAGGTGGATGTCGAGCGCCTCGGCAATCTGGATCGCAGTGCTTTCCTGCACGTCGAAAACCTCTTCGACGTTGCCGTCGAAATCCTTGCTCCACACGTGGAAGCCGGTTTCGCTATCGATCAGCTGGGCGGTGATGCGCAACTGGCTGCCGGCCTTGCGCACGCTGCCCTCCAGTACATAGCGCACGCCGAGGGCGGCGGCGATTTCCCGGATGTCCAGGGTGCTGTCCTTGAAGCGCAGCACCGAGGTGCGTGAGGCGACGGGCAGGTCCTCGATACGCGCCAGCTTGCTGATGATTTCTTCGGTGATGCCGTCCGAGAAGTATTCCTGCTCGGGATCACTGCTGAGGTTGGCGAACGGCAGCACGGCCACGGCCTTGGCGGACGGCGCACGCGGGACGGACGTGGCCGGATGGGCGGGGGCGGCCGCGGGCGGCTCGGTCAACAGCTTGTCGTAGGCGAGGTAGGCCAGCGCCAGGGTCAGCAGGGCGGCGAGCCCGAAATTGAGCTTGCGGCCCGTTTGGTGGGTGATGGAGCGGGACCGATCCACTTCGTGCTCGCGCTTGATGCCTTCGGGCGTGAGTTCAAAGGCCCAGGCGAAGAACACCGCGAGCAGGAAGCCGACCCCGAGCAGCAGGAGAATGACGCGGAACACCCAGTCGGGGGCGGCAATGTTGTTGAGGACGACATCGGCCACCTGCATGACCAGCCATGCCATGACCAGGTAAGCCGCACCCACCTTGAATACGTTTCGCCGCTTGAGTTCCGCGAACAGTGACACGGGCCGATACCCCGATTTCCGCTGCTATCGGCAAGCGTACCTGTTTGGCGGCGAAATGCCAAAAGCAACCGGGGCGGGCGGCCTGCAGTACCCGCGGGACACCGGCCAGCCCCTCAGGCGCGGATC
>WVWV01000050.1:0-1342 GCA_011773845.1 Lysobacterales bacterium
TACCAGGCCCAGGCGGCGAAGACGGATCTGGTGAGCCGGCAGAAAGCCGACAAGGAAAAGACCGGCGTGTTCACCGGCGGCTACTGCCGCAACCCGGCCACCGGAGAGCCCATCCCCGTGTGGATCGCCGACTACGTGCTCATGGAGTACGGCACCGGCGCGATCATGGCGGTACCCGGCGGCGACGAACGGGATTTCGAGTTCGCCACCGCCATGGGCATCGAGATAGTCCGCGTGGTGGCCGGGGACGGCGACGGGGCCGACACGCCACTCACCGAGGCCTACACCGGCGACGGCGTGCTGGTGAACTCCGGCCAGTTCGACGGCCTCGGCGTGGCCGAAGGCAAGCGCGCGGTCACGGCCTGGCTGGGCGAGCGCGGCCTCGGCGAGCTCAAGGTCAACTACCGCCTGCGGGACTGGTGCATCTCCCGGCAGCGCTACTGGGGCCCGCCCATCCCCATCGTGCACTGCGAGAAATGCGGTGCGGTGGCGGTGCCCGAGGAGCAGCTCCCCGTGGAGCTGCCCAGGATCGACGACTTCAAGCCCGACGACACCGGCGTGAGCCCGCTCGCCCGGGTGGCCAGCTGGTACGAGACCGCCTGCCCCGGCTGCGATGGCCCCGCACGCCGAGAGACCGACGTGTCGGATACGTTCCTGGACTCCTCCTGGTACTTCCTGCGTTACCCGTCCACGGACCGGGACGACGCGCCCATGGACGACGCGCTCACCGCCCGCTGGCTGCCCGTGGACAGCTACATCGGCGGCAACGAGCACGCGGTGCTGCACCTGATGTACTCGCGGTTCATCACCATGGTGCTCAAGGATCTCGGCCACATCGATTTCGAGGAGCCGTTCGTGAAGTTCCGCGCCCACGGGCTCATCACCCGCAACGGCGCGAAGATGTCGAAGAGCCGCGGCAACGTCATCACCCCGGACGCCATCATCGACCAGTTCGGCGCGGACACGTTCCGCACCTACCTGATGTTCATGGGCCCCCTCGAGGAGGGCGGCGACTACCGGGACGAGGGCATCCAGGGCCCCTTCGGTTTCCTGCACCGGCTGTGGGACGCGGTGCTGACCGCCAGGCCCGACGCGGAGGCGGACGAGGACGTGGAGCGCAAGCTGCACAAGACCATCAAGCAGGCCACCGAGCAGATTCCGGAGCTCGGCTACAACACGGCCATCGCCGCCATGATGGAGTGCCTGAACGCCGTGCGTGCCGGCGGCCGGCAGCCGGCGGTGGCGGAGGTCGAGCCGCTGGTGGTGATGATTGCGCCTTTCGCGCCCCACCTGGCTGAGGAGCTGTGGGAGCGCCTGGGACACACCGAGAGCATCTTCGCGG
>WVWV01000050.1:1481-1736 GCA_011773845.1 Lysobacterales bacterium
CTACGTGCCCGACCGCCTGCTGAATTTCGTGGTGGGTTAGCCTTGGTGGCGGGTGCTGCTGGCTCCCCCATCAATTCGGCCCCTCAGGAACTCATCTCTCAGCGCTGCGCTTCGAACAGCTCCGCCAGCTGCTCGGTCATGGCACCGCCAAGCTGCTCGGCATCGGTGATGGTGACCGCGCGCTTGTAATGGTGGGTCACGTCGTGACCGATGCCGATGGCGATGAGCTCCACCGGCGAGTAGTTCTCGATCTGG
>WVWV01000050.1:1899-2154 GCA_011773845.1 Lysobacterales bacterium
GGTTGCGGCGCGCACGCCGCCACGGAGCGTCGGCGGCCTTGTAGATGATGTGGCGCAGATCGTTCAGGCGCCCCGGGTTCGACGGCTTGCCCGAGGCGATCCACTTCTCCCGGGACTGGCCGCCCCGCCAGGCGCGCGTGGTGAATCCCAGCACCTCGACGCGCACCGAGCAGCGCTCGAGGGTGCGGCCGAGAATGTCCGCGCACATGGCGGCGATGGTGATGGACCGGCCGCGCATGGAGCCCGAGCAGTCGA
>WVWV01000043.1:0-1880 GCA_011773845.1 Lysobacterales bacterium
ACCTTCCTGGGGCAGGGGAGCGTCGTCTGGTTCCTGGCCAAGACGGTATTCTTCATGTTCATGTTCCTGTGGCTGCGGGCGACCTTTCCCCGCTACCGCTACGACCAGATCATGCGCCTGGGCTGGAAGGTGTTCGTGCCGATCACCATCGTCTGGATACTGGTCGCCGCCCTGTTCGTGCTGCTCGGCATCGTGTCGAGGGGGAGCTGAGGATGCAAGCGGTGACACGCTACCTGCGCAGCCTGATGCTGCTGGAACTGTTACGCGGGCTCAGCGTCACCCTGCGTTATTTCTTCCGGCCGAAGTTCACCGTGCGTTACCCGGAGGAGAAAACGCCGAAATCCAACCGTTTCCGGGGCCTGCACGCCCTGCGGCGCTATCCCAATGGCGAGGAGCGTTGTATCGCCTGCAAGCTGTGCGAGGCCGTCTGTCCGGCCCTGGCGATCACGATCGAGTCCACGCAACGGGAGGACGGTACCCGCCGCACGACCCGCTACGACATCGACCTGTTCAAATGCATCTACTGCGGTTTCTGCGAGGAATCCTGCCCGGTGGATTCGATCGTCGAGACGGACATTCACGAATTCCACATGGAACAGCGTAGCGAGAGCATCGTCACCAAGCCGCAGCTGCTTGCAATCGGTGACCGTTTCGAGGCCCAGATTGCGGCCAATCGCGAGCGCGACGCCGCTTATCGCTGATGGACATGCCGCTGCAGGAAATCATCTTCTACGCCTTCTCGGCCGTCATGGTGCTGGCGGCCATCATGGTGATCACGGTGCGCAACCCGGTCTATGCCGCCCTGTTCCTGGTGCTCACCTTCTTCACCGCCGCCGCCATATGGATGCTGCTGGAGGCGGAGTTTCTCGCCATCGTGCTGGTGCTGGTCTACGTGGGGGCGGTGATGGTGCTGTTCCTGTTCGTGGTCATGATGCTGGACATCAACCTGGTGCCGCTCAAGGAGGGCTTCATCCGCTTCCTGCCGCTTGGCGTGCTGGTCGCCCTGGTGATGGCGGCCGAACTCCTGACCGTGCTGTGGGGCCGTGACCGGTTCGGTACCGGGCAGTTCCCGGTGCCCGAAGCGCACCCGCAGGGTTACAGCAACACCGCCGCGCTGGGCGAGAAGCTCTACACCGACTATCTGCTGCCGTTCGAGGTAGCCGGCGTGCTGCTGCTGGTCGCCATCGTCGCCGCTACCGCCCTGACGCTGCGACGCCGCGCCGGAATCAAGACCCAGAACCCCGCCCGCCAGGTGCGCGTGCGCCGCGATGAGCGGGTCAGGCTGGTCAAGATGAAACCCCGGTCGAACGCCGATGGACGGGAGGCCTGAGCCATGCTGACGCTGACGCACTTCCTGACGCTGGGCGGCATCCTGTTCAGCCTCAGCATGGCGGGCATCTTCCTGAACCGCAAGAACGTGATCATCCTGCTGATGTGCATCGAGCTGATGCTGCTTGCGGTCAACATGAACTTCGTCGCGTTCTCGAGATTCATGGATCACCTGGATGGCCAGGTGTTCGTGTTTTTCATTCTCACCGTGGCGGCGGCGGAAGCCGCCATCGGGCTGGCCATCCTGGTGGTGCTGTTCCGCAACCGGGAGACCATCAACGTCGCCGAGCTGGATGATCTGAGGGGTTGAGGATGACGCTCAAGGCCCAACTGATTCTGATTCCCCTGCTGCCGTTGATCGGGGCGATCGTGGCCGGCCTGCTGCGCCGACAGGTCGGGCGTTCCGGGGCCCACTGGGTCACCATCGTGGGCGTCGCGGCGTCCTGTCTGTTGTCCGTGCACGTTCTGTATCTGCACATCGTCGGCTCGCTGGGTGTCGAGAACATCAGCGTTTACACCTGGATGGTGGCCGACGGCTTACGGTTCGAAAT
>WVWV01000043.1:1894-5921 GCA_011773845.1 Lysobacterales bacterium
GATGGTGCACATTTACACCATCGGCTACATGCGCGACGATCCCGGCTACCAGCGTTTTTTCAGCTACATCGCGCTGTTCACCTTCGCGATGC
Source organism: Lysobacterales bacterium (assembly GCA_011773845.1). GTDB lineage: Bacteria > Pseudomonadota > Gammaproteobacteria > Xanthomonadales > SZUA-36 > WVWV01. The sequence continues at coordinate 1,987 of WVWV01000043.1, forward strand.
TGATGCTGGTGATGTCCAACAACTTCCTGCAGCTGTTCTTCGGCTGGGAGGCGGTCGGGCTGGTGTCCTACCTGCTGATCGGCTTCTGGTTTACGCGGGAATCCGCCATCCACGCCAACCTCAAGGCCTTCCTGGTCAACCGGGTGGGGGATTTCGGCTTCCTGCTCGGGATTGCCGCGATCGTGGCCACGTTCGGCAGCCTCGATTACGCGGAGGTCTTCCAGCGCGCACCGGATGCGGCGGGCCGCACCGTATCGATCGTGGGCCAGGCCGAGTGGGGGTTGATGACCTTCATTTGCGTGTGCCTGTTCATTGGCGCAATGGGCAAGTCCGCGCAGGCGCCCCTGCACGTCTGGCTGCCGGATTCGATGGAAGGCCCGACGCCGATCTCGGCGCTGATCCACGCCGCGACCATGGTGACCGCAGGCATTTTCATGGTTGCCCGCATGTCGCCCCTGTTCGAACTCAGCGATGCCGCCCTGAGTTTCGTGATGCTGATCGGTGCGGTCACGGCGCTCAGCATGGGCCTGATCGGCATCGTGCAGAACGACATCAAGCGGGTGATCGCCTACTCGACCCTCTCGCAACTCGGCTACATGACCGTGGCGCTGGGCGTGTCGGCCTACTCGGCCGCGATCTTCCACCTGATGACGCATGCGTTTTTCAAGGCCCTGCTGTTCCTCGGTGCCGGCTCGGTCATCATCGCCCTGCACCACCAGCAGGACATGCGGTACATGGGCGGGCTGAGTCGCTACATGCCGGTGACCTGGATGACCAGCTGGATCGGCACGCTGGCGCTGATCGGGTTCCCGTTCTTCTCCGGGTTCTATTCCAAGGACGCCATTATCGAGGCCGTGGCGGCCAGTTCGCGCTGGGGCAGCGGGGTGGCATACCTGGCGGTGCTGCTCGGTGTGCTGGTGACCTCGCTGTACAGTTTCAGGCTGCTTTACCTGACCTTCCACGGCCGGCAGCACTGGACGGTCGAGGAACCGGGCGAGTTCGGCGGGCACGAAGCTCACGGGGAGGGCAAACTGGCCCACGCCCCGCAGGAATCCCCACTGGTGGTGACCGTGCCGTTGGTGCTGCTTGCGATTCCCTCCGTGCTGATCGGCTGGTACACGATCGGCCCGGTATTGTTCGGCGGGTGGCTGGACGATTCCATCAGGGTGCTGGCGGCAAATGACGTGCTGGCGGAGTTGGCGGAACACTTCCACGGCCCCACCGCCATGGCCTTGCATGCCCTGCAGACGCCGCCGTTCTGGCTGATGCTGGCCGGGTTCGTGCTCGCCACGCTGGTGTACCTGTACCGCCCCGTATTGGCCGGCGTAGTGCGGAACCGGGTGCCGATGCTGTACCGCCTGCTGGAGCACAAGTATTACTTCGACGAGTTCTACCAGCAGACCTTTGCCCGCGGCGGGCTCAAGCTGGGTCAGGGCCTTTGGCGACGGGCCGATGCCGGTCTGATTGACGGCTGGCTGGTGAACGGTTCCGCGCGTGCGGTCAACTGGTTTGCCGCGCGCGTCCGGCAGTGGCAGACGGGTTACCTGTACGACTACGCCTTTGCCATGATCATTGGACTGATCGCCATCCTGGCGGTCTGGGTCATCGTGTTCTGAGGTGACGGACGCGATGCAATCGACGCTGCCCCTGCTCAGCCTGTTGATCTGGGTGCCCATCGTGGGCGGGATCGCGGTGCTCGTTGCCGGCGACCAGCGGCCTCAGCAGGCGCGCTGGCTGGCCCTGTCGGTGGCTGCGCTCGCGCTGTGGCTCAGCATCCCGCTGTATCAGGGGTTCGACACCGCTAGCGCGGCCATGCAGATGCAGGAATTCCGGCCGTGGGTCGAGACCTTCCATGTCAACTACCATCTTGGCGTCGATGGCTTCGCGGTGCCGTTGATACTCCTCACCAACTTCTTCGGGGTGCTGGTCGTGATCGCGGGGTGGGAGGTCATCCAGTCGAAGGTTCATCAATACATGGCCTCGTTCCTGATCATGCAGGGGCTGATGGTCGGCGTGTTTTGCGCGCTCGACGCCCTGCTGTTCTATGTCTTCTTCGAGGCCATGCTGATCCCCATGTTCCTGATCATCGGCATGTGGGGCGGGCCGCGCCGGGTCTACGCCACCATCAAGTTTTTCCTGTACACGTTCCTGGGCTCTGTTTTCATGTTGATCGGCCTGATCTACCTGTATATCCAGTCCGGTACCTGGGAAATTCTGGCCTGGCACGATTATCCGCTCGGCCTGGGCGTTCAGAAATGGCTGTTTCTCGGCTTCCTGGCAGCATTTGCCGTCAAGGTTCCCATGTGGCCGGTGCACACCTGGTTGCCCGACGCGCACGTGGAAGCGCCGACCGGCGGTTCGGTCGTCCTGGCCGCCATCATGCTGAAAATCGGCGGTTATGGTTTTCTGCGGTTCAGCCTGCCCATCGCACCGGATGCCTCGGCCGCACTCGATTGGCTCGTGATCGCCCTGTCCCTGATCGCCATCGTCTACATCGGGTTCGTGGCCCTGGCTCAGGAGGACATGAAGAAGCTGATTGCGTACTCGTCCATCTCCCACATGGGTTTCGTCACCCTGGGGCTGTTCATCGCATTCGGGATTTTTCGCGATACCGGCTCGACCTCCGGTGCGGCCCTGGGCATGGAAGGCGCCATGGTTCAGATGATTTCGCATGGGTTCATATCCGGTGCATTGTTCCTGTGCGTTGGCGTTCTGTACGACCGGGTCCACAGCCGCATGATCAAGGACTACGGCGGGGTGGTGAACACCATGCCATGGTTTGCGTTCTTCGCCGTACTGTTCCTGATGGCGAACTCGGGCCTGCCGGGCACCAGTGGCTTTGTCGGGGAATTCATGGTCATTCTCGCCTCGTTCAAGGCCAGCTTCTGGTATGCGTTCTGTGCCGGTCTGACGCTGGTTCTGGGCGCGGCCTACAGCCTGTGGCTGGTCAAGCGGGTCATCTTCGGCGCGNNTCTTCGGCGCGGTGGCCAACAACAGCGTCAAAGGCCTCCAGGACATCAACCCGCGCGAGTCGCTGGTGCTGGGCACGCTGGCGGTCGCCGTGCTGCTGGTCGGCGTCTGGCCGTTCCCGCTGATCGAATTGATGGCGACCTCGGTCGACCATCTGCTGGCCCATATCATTCAGACCAAGGTGGCGTGAGGTGAACGTGTCGGAATTCATGCTGGTCGCGCCCGAGATCCTGGTCCTGACGATGGCCTGTGTCTTGATGTGCGTCGACCTGTTCCTGCGGCCCGAACGGCGCGGCATCATCCACATGCTGGCCATGCTGACGCTGGCGTTCGCGGCCATCATCACGCTCCGCGCCGATTACCTGTCGGAAGGTGGCTGGGCGGTGACCGCATTCAGCGATTCGTTTGTGCGCGACCCGATGGGCGATGTGCTGAAGCTGTTCGCCTACGTGCTGCTGGCGCTGGTGTTTACCTACGCCAAGCATTACCTGCGCAGCTTCGGGCTGTTTCGCGGGGACTTCTTCACGCTGACCCTGTTTGCCCTGCTGGGGATCATGCTGTTGATCTCCGCCAACAGCCTCGTCACCCTGTACCTCGGTCTCGAGCTGACGTCGCTGCCGGCCTACGCGCTGGTGGCCTTCAATCGCGATTCCCGCACCGGCTCCGAATCCGCGATGAAGTATTTCGTGCTCGGCTCCATGGCTTCGGGACTGCTGTTGTACGGAATGTCGATGATCTACGGTGCCACCGGCAGCCTCGACCTGCAGGTGATCGCGCGGGCCCTGGCGGACCGGGAATCAGGCGACCTGCTGGGCGTTTTCGGGCTGGTGTTCCTGGTCGCGGGGATGGCCTTCAAGCTGGGGGTCGCGCCGTTTCACATGTGGGTGCCGGACGTGTATCACGGTGCGCCGGCCCCGGTCACCCTGTTCATATCGACTGCCCCCAAGCTGGCGGCTTTCGCCATG
>WVWV01000164.1 GCA_011773845.1 Lysobacterales bacterium
AGTACAACGACGTCAAGGCGGGCGATCAGATTGAATGCTTCGAGCGGATCGAGGTCGCCAAGACGCTGTAGGCATGCCGCGGGAGTTCAGCAGGGCAGACCGGGTATCCGGCCAACTTCGGCGGGAGCTCGCCCAGCTCATTCAAGCCGAGCTCAAGGATCCGGATGTCGGGTTCGTGAGCGTGAGCGAGGTCGAGGTGTCACGGGACCTGGCACATGCCAAGGTGTTCGTGACCATGCTCGACCCGGCGCATGCCGAGCGGTCCCTGCGCGCCCTCCGCAGAGCGGCCGGTTTCCTGCGGACCCGGCTCGGTCAGCAATTGCGCATGCGTATAACGCCGGAGCTGCAGTTCCTGCATGACCGCTCGATAGAGACCGGGCTGCGCATGGATTCACTGATCGATGCGGCGATCGCGGCGGACCAGGCCGCCGCTCCGCCGACGGTGGACGAGGCGGCAAGCGACGATTCCGAGGAATGAACTCCCAGCGGGATCGGCGCGCCGTTGACGGCGTGGTGCTGCTGGACAAGCCGGCCGGCATGACCTCCAACCGCGCGCTGCAGGCCGTTCGAAGCCTGTTCAAAGCCCGCAAAGCCGGACACACCGGCAGCCTGGACCCCTTTGCCACCGGCATGCTGCCCTGTTGCCTGGGGGAGGCCAGCAAGACCGCGGGTTTCATGCTGGAGGCGGACAAGCGCTACCGGGCCGAAGCCTGTCTGGGCACGGCGACCGCTACCGGGGACGTCGAGGGCGAAACGGTCAGGACCGCGGAGGTCCCGCGCCTGGCGGAGGGCGCGGTGAGGACGGTTCTGAGAACGTTCGTGGGTACCCAGCAACAGGTGCCGCCGATGTACTCGGCCCTGAAACACCAGGGACGACCGTTGTACGAACTGGCGCGGGCCGGCCAGGAGGTCGAGCGGCAGCCTCGCGAGGTGACCATCCATGAATTGACGCTCCGGCGCTGGGCCTCCCCACGCCTCGAGTTCGAGGTGTCCTGCTCGAAAGGAACCTATATTCGCACCCTGGCCGAAGACATCGCCGCCGCCCTCGGCACCTGCGGACACCTCCGAGCGTTGCGGCGATTGGCGGTTGGCGGATTCAGAGAGGAGGACATGGTGAGTCTCGATGCGCTGGAGCATGCGGCGGCGGCGGGATGCCTCGAGCGATTCCTGCTGCCCGTCGATGCGGGGCTGTCACACTGGCCCATTCTGGAGCTGGAGGATGACCTTGCGGTGCGGTTCCGGCACGGTAACCCGGTGCCGTTCGACGGGAGTGAGGCGGGCCGGGCTCGTGTTTACGACCGACGAGGCCAGCTGCTGGGGCTGGGTGAGCTGGATGAGCGCGGCCTGTTGCGGCCTCGACGGGTGTTCGCATGGTGCTGAAGGCGTGTGGCGCGGTCTGCTGGCAATGCGTCACGGGCCTGGGAACGCAAATTGAACCAATTGAAACTACAATAAAAAATATTCATTCACAGTGCTTGTGCGCTTGCTGGCACGCGGTTAAAATACGCCGCTACCTGAGAGACCGGAGCTGCGAGGTTTTTGCAAAGACCCGGGCATGCGCCCAACGGAATTCCTGGGTTTTTGCAAAGGCTTCGGGGCTCTGGGCATGGAGAAGCGAGCATGTCATTGAGTGCTGAAGCGAAAAGCAAAATCGTGGCGGAGCATCAACGCTCGGCCAACGATACCGGATCGCCCGAGGTGCAGATTGCGCTGCTGACCTCGCAGATCCAACACCTGACCGATCATTTCAAGGCTCACAAGGGCGACCATCACTCCCGGCGTGGATTGTTGCGGATGGTCAACCGGCGACGCAGCCTGCTGGACTACCTCAAAGCGAAGGACGTCCAGCGCTACCGCGCGTTGATCGAGAGCCTTGGTCTGCGTCGTTAAGCATTCCGACTACCTCGTAGAGCGCGTTGGGGCTGGGTCGAGCCTTCGGCCGTTCGTGCCCATCGCCAATTCGGAACGTCACACTACAGGATACTGAAACGTGCAAAAGCTAACCAAATCATTCCAATACGGTGAACACAGCGTCACCATCGAAACGGGCGAGGTCGCTCGTCAGGCGAGTGGCTCGGTCATGGTGTCGATGGGCGATACCGTGGTTCTGGTCACCACGGTGGGTCAGCGAGAGGGGGATCCCGATCGACCCTTCTTTCCCCTGACCGTCAATTACCAGGAAAAATTCTACGCGGCCGGCCGGATACCGGGCGGGTTCTTCAAGCGGGAAGGGCGCCCGACGGAAAAGGAAACCCTGACCTCGCGGCTGATCGACCGTCCGATTCGCCCGCTGTTTCCGAAGGGCTTCATGAACGAGGTGCAGGTCATCGCGACCCTGATGTCATCGGACCCGGAGATCGACGGGGATATTCCCGCCATGATCGGGGCCTCGGCGTCACTGGCATTGTCCGGAATCCCCTTCAACGGCCCCATCGGGGCGGCCCGGGTGGGTTACATCAACGGCGAGTACGTGCTGAATCCGACCGCCGCCCAGCTGGCGGAGTCAAAGCTGGATCTGGTGGTCGCCGGCACCGAGAAGGCAGTGCTCATGGTGGAGTCGGAAGCGGACCTGCTGTCGGAACAGCAGATGCTGGGGGCCGTCACCTTCGGCCACCAGGCCATGCAGGCCGTGATTGCCTGCGTGCGTGAGCTGGCTGCCGAGGCAGGCGTGCAGCCTTGGGCGTGGGAGGCCCCGGCAGCGGACGACGCGCTCGGCCAGCTCGTGGCGAGCAAGGCGAGCGAAGACCTCACGCAGGCCTACGCGATTACCGACAAGTTGCAACGCCGCGAGGCGATCAGCGCGGTGCGCCGGAAACTGCTCGACGAGCTGTGCAATGCCGAGGACGACAGCTCGCCGGCCGAGAGTGCCGTCGGTGGCTGGTTTTCGAGCCTCGAGAAGGGGCTCGTTCGGGAGCGCATCCTGGGTGGCCAGCCCCGCATCGACGGGCGCGACCTCACCACGGTGCGGCCGATTGCGGTGGCGTGCAGCATGCTGCCGAGGGCACATGGCTCAGCCCTGTTCACGCGCGGTGAGACGCAGGCGATCGTGACCACCACCCTGGGTACCGCCCGCGACGCACAGATCATCGATGCGGTGACGGGCGAGTACAAGGACCCCTTCATGCTGCACTACAACTTCCCGCCCTACTGCGTCGGCGAAACCGGCTTCATGGGCGGGCCGAAGCGCCGTGAAATCGGCCACGGGCGCCTGGCACGGCGCGGAATTGCAGCGGTGCTGCCGGGCCTGGAGGAGTTCCCATACATCGTGCGTGTGGTGTCCGAGATCACCGAGTCCAACGGTTCCAGTTCCATGGCCAGCGTGTGCGGGACGTCGTTGTCCCTGATGGATGCCGGGGTGCCGGTAAAGCAGCCGGTGGCCGGCATTGCCATGGGCCTCATCAAGGAAGGCGAGCGCTTTGCGGTGCTGACCGACATTCTTGGTGACGAAGACCACCTTGGTGACATGGATTTCAAGGTCGCCGGGACGCAGGACGGCATCACGGCCCTGCAGATGGATATCAAGATCGAGGGCATCAACGAGGAAATCATGCAGATTGCGCTCGACCAGGCCCGCGATGGCCGCCAGTACATCCTGGGCGAGATGGCCAAGGTCATCTCTGAGCCGCGCGCAGAGATGTCAGAGTTCGCGCCGCGCCTCATCACCATCAAGATTCACCCGGACAAGATTCGCGACGTCATCGGCAAGGGCGGCGTTACCATCCGCGCGATCACCGAGGAAACCGGTGCCACCATCGATATCGCCGACGACGGCATCGTCACCATCGGTTCGGTGAACAAGGAGGCGGGCGAGGAGGCGCGGCGACGGATCGAGCAGATCACCGCCGACATCGAGCCGGGCCAGATCTTCGAGGGCAAGGTCATCAAGATCATGAATTTCGGCGCTTTCGTGTCCCTCACGCCGGGCCGGGACGGCCTCGTGCACATCTCCCAGCTGTCCGATGAGCGGGTCGAAAACGTGAGCGACGTCGTGAAAGAGGGCGAGATGGTCAAGGTGAAGGTGCTCGAAGTCGACAAGCAGGGCCGTATTCGCTTGTCCATGAAGGCCGTCAACGAGGCCGAGTGACGGTATCAGTCCGCGCGGCTTGATCCGTAACAATCCGGGGCTCGCGCGGGAGATCGGCATCCATGGTGAAGGACCGCTCCAAATACATGGACCCCCGGGCCGGGCTGTTGGGCTGGCTGGACAGCGTTCGGTACCGGGAAATCTACCGCCAGACCCTGGGCTTGCTGCTGGTCCTGTTCTGCGCCTTGCTGGTTCAACCCGGCCACGAGCGCGTGATCGTCGGTTTCGTTACCGCCAGCGCGGGTCAGTTGTTCCGCGTCTATGCCGCGGGCACCATCTTCAAGAATCGCGAGCTCGCGACGACCGGCGCCTACGCGCTGGTACGCCATCCGCTCTACCTGGGTAACGTGCTCATCCTGGGCGGATTCGCCCTGGCCAGTGCCAACGCGTGGCTCGTTGCCGGCATCGTGCTCTTCTTCCTGATCTGGTACCCGGCCGCGATCGCCTACGAGGACTTCAAGCTCGAGCGCAAATTCGGAGAACACTGGCGAGCCTGGAGCGAGGGCAGCAACGCCATCCTTCCGCGTCGGTTTCCCTGGCGTGACCTGGCCGGCGCGCAGTGGAGCGCCCGGCAGGCCCTGTTGCGCAACGGGGAACTCTGGATCACCGTCTACCTGCTGGCCTGCGCGGTGTGGTTGTGGGGCAGGGCCCATGGTTGACCCGAAGCCCCGGGAAGGCTGACGCAAGTGACGGCCCGACGTTCCCGCGCCATCCTCGCGCCTGTGTCGCCGGCCGAGCTGCTGGACAAGATCACCATTCTCGAGATCAAGTCGGAGCGCATGGCCGACCCGGCCCAGCGCGCCAATGTCCGTCACGAATTGCGCGTGCTGGAGCAGGTCTGGGAGGAAGTCGCGGCATCGGACGAGCGCACCCGTCGACTGCGCGCGGACTTGAAGGCGATCAACGAGAGGTTGTGGGAAATCGAGGATGCCATCCGGGCCAAGGAGGCACAGCGCCAGTTCGACGATGAATTCGTAGAGCTGGCGCGCAGCGTTTATCGCAGCAATGACCGTCGGGCCGCCCTCAAGCGCGAACTGAACGCGCATCTGGGCTCCGAGCTCAGGGAGGAGAAGTCCTACCAGGACTACTGAGTGCGCTGGGACTCCACTCCCGGCATGCCGGGTCGCGAGGATGAGCTCAGGGTCGTCATGAAGCTCGAGAGCCGATCGATCACCTCGTCCACGGTGATCAGGTCCATCACGTCGGCGGCATGCAAATGGGTCCCCCAGCGCAGTTCGTTCGGGGCCTTGTCACGGTACCGGCGGGTGGCCTCCGGGAATTTGTCGATGCACCAGTCCAGGCTGTTGTACGGCCCGGTGCGCCGCGACCAGGTGGCGGCATAGAGGCCAATGACCGGTGTGCCGAGGGCAGAGGCGATGTGCGCCGGCCCGGAATCGGGGGAGATCAGGACGGTGGCCCGTTCCAGTAGCGCCATGAAGCGGCCCAGGGTGTCCTTGCCGATGAGGTTGCTGCACGGGTGCTTCATCGCGGCCTCGATATCGCTGCCGGTCTGGGCCTCCAGCCGGCTTGGGCCGCCGCAGAGCACCACGCGCATGCCCAGCTCGCTAACGGCGTGATCGGCGACTTCCGCATAGCGCCGCGTGCGCCAGTTGCGCACCAGCTGGCTGGAGCAGGGACAGATCATCAAGACCGGCCGATCCCCCGCGACCACCCGGGTTGCCCAGGCGCGGTCATCCTCGCGCACCGGGAGCTGCCACACCGGGTGCGACACCGGGACGCCGAGCGCCCGGGCGAACTCGAGAAAGCCTTCCACCTGGTGCTGGTGGGGCACGCTGCGGATGGAATGATTGATGAACCAGGTGTGGCGGTCCTGGGAACGCGGCTTGTCCCAGCCCAGCCGGATGGGCGCCTTGACCAGCAGGCTCAGAAGATTGGCCCGTAGCGCCACCTGCATGTGTAGCAGCACGTCGAACTCGCGGTGCCGCAGTTGCGCCCGCAGTCGCCGAACCTCGGCCCAGCCAGCCCGCTTGTCGAACGGCAGGAATTCCAGTTCGTCCATGCCGGCCACCAGGCCGTGCTCGTGTTTGCCGATGATCCAGGTGATGGCGGTGTCCGGCCAGTGGTTGCGAATGGCGCGCACCACGGGTACGACATGCGTCACGTCACCCAACGCGGAGAGGCGGAGAATGCAGATGGAGGCAGGTGGTTTATCGGGCGGCAACATGATTGGGCGGGAAACCTGGGGTGGTCGCGGGCTCATTGACGCCAACCAGGGCTGATCGCACAATAGCCCGCGGTAAGCCACTCATGAATCCCGTCCTCGACATCAGAGATTCTCACGCCATTGTATATGATGCAGAGTGTGTGCAGGACCCCGGCCCGGAGCTCTTCGAGCCGGACTGGTGGCGGCGTGCGCAGCGCCTGACCGGTGCGGCGCCGGGTCGCGGCAGCGCGCTGTTCGTGGATGCCCCGTTCGGCTCCGCCGTCTTGCGGCGTTATCAGCGCGGGGGCTGGCCCGCCCGCCTGACGCGGGACCGATACCTCTTCACCGGTGTGCGCCGCGCACGGCCGATGCTCGAGTTTGATCTGCTGCGACGTCTGCACGCGCACGGGCTGCCGGTACCGGCGCCAGTGGCGGGTCTGTGCAGCCGCACGGGGCTCTTTTACCGGGGGGCGCTGCTGACCCATGCGATACTCGGCGTGGTCCCATTGGCCGACCTGCTCGGCCGCGTGGCCGCGGAAGATCCGGTCTGGGCCGCCACCGGTCGCTGCCTTGCCCGGTTCCATCGGGCGGGCGTCGGCCACGCGGACCTCAACGCGCGTAACATTCTGGTGCAGACTGCCACCGGCAAGGTGTTCCTGGTGGATTTCGACCGCGGGGTGTACCGGCCGGGCCAGCCACGCAACGCGCGCGCCGGCCTGGCGCGGCTGCGCCGCTCCCTGGTGAAGCTGTGGCCGGCGGACCGTATTCGCCTGCTGGAGCCCAGTTGGCTCACCCTGCTGGAGGCCAGCCATGCCTGAGCGGACCGCCGCGCCCGCCCTCCGGTACCTCGAGTCCGGACGCCTGCGGCTGATCGCAGCCACCGCCCCGCTGGTCGCGGAAGACCTGGGGGGGCGGCGCGCCCTGGCCGCGGCCCTGGGCACGCGGGTGCCCGACAACTGGCCGCCCGAGCTTTACGACCGCACGGCCATGGAATTCACAGCACGGCAGTTGCGGGACGGGTCCCAGCAGGGGTGGTCCTTCTGGTACCTGGTCTTCAGGGCGGAGGAGGTCCTGGTCGGAATCTGTGGCTTCAAGGGGCGCCCCGACCGGGCCGGCTCCGTCGAAATCGGCTATTCCATCCTGCAGCAATTTCGCGGCCGGGGATTCGCGACCGAGGCCGTTGCGCGGCTGGTCGAGTGGGCATTCGGGCACCCGGCGGTTCAGCAGGTTTGCGCGGAGACCTTTCCGCACCTCGTCGCATCGATCAGGGTGCTGAAGAAAAACGGCTTCCACCTCACCGGGCCGGGCGCGGAGCACGGTGTCGTTCGGTATGCGAGAGATCGCGTGGCGATGAACTGAGCGCGCCGGCCAGCGACCTGCTCAGGGCTGCGCACTGGCCGCTGTCACGAGGCCGCCGCCCCGGGCATCCTCGCACAATCGCGGCAGCCTCAGCTCCGAGGTCTCCCGCAGTTGCAGATGGTGGTAGCGGTCGATCAGTTCCTGCTCGCCGGTGATTTCCCAGGCCGTCGGATCGTCCAGGTATTGGGGGCAGAAACTTTCCAGCCGGGTTTTCATGTGCGGATATAACAGGTCGTCATAATGATTGACGTTCAGTGCCTCGTCCCAGTAGGCGTTGACATGATCCGCCCAGTCGAAGTCCCGTTGCCTGACCCACCCGTCCCCGGTCCACTGCAGAATCGCCGGTTTCTGATTCACGACCCCGCCTTCGAACAGGCTCCGATAGAAGCGATAACCCTCGTAGTTGGCGACCAGGTCGGCATTGGAATAGGAGCCGGTCGCCATCTGTCCGAACAGGGCTCGCTCCGTGTAGGCAGATCGCTCGGCCGCCCGGGCCTCATCTTCGTAGCGAAGGTAGCGCCGATAGAATTTACGCCCCTGGGACAGGAAATGGCCCAGCTTGTCGGACCCCACCAGGACGCCGTTGATCTTGACCGTGGGGCCCACCCCGAAGACGGCGGCCACGCGCGTGGCCCAGATGGGGTGGCCGGCATAGATGGATTCACGCCGCGCTGTGTCCAGCCGCTCGATCTCGGGCGAATTCATGGCCCAGCGCTCCAGTTTGTCCACCCAGTGGTGGCCGCCGATGCTGTGGTAGATCCGATTGACCACCTTCATGTCATTGCGCGGGCCTCGCCAGTCCGCAATGGCTGCATCAATGGTGTCATTCACGCGCTGGTTAAAGGCCTCGGTCGCATCGGCGATGGGCTGCGCGCGGTTGTTGAACTGGTCCGTCTCATAAGCCACGCACAGCAGCGGGGCTGCGAACAGAGCCAGGGCCGTGGGACGGATGTTGATCAGTTTGGCGACCTGTTCAGGGTCGGTAGGTGAAATTGAACAGGGTGTGCTCCCGGTCGCCGAAACCCACCTCGAAACTCAACGAGGCTTTCTCGGAGAACACATGACGCATACCCAGCGTGGTATTCCACTCGTCCGCGCCACCCAGCACCACCTCGAAAGGCACGTCGCCGAGGACTGGCAGCTCCACCGTG
>WVWV01000116.1:0-178 GCA_011773845.1 Lysobacterales bacterium
GTCTTCGTTTGCTGCCAGAAGACGCGCGAGCCGTCGCAGTCCCCGGCCGGACGCCACGAACTGGGGATTCTAAAGGCGCTATCCGGCGGCTGAGTTCGCGAAGCGCCGTTCAGATCACGCCGAGAAAGTGCAGGCACCAGCCGACCAGAATCACCACCTGGGCCAGGAAGAACGCGAA
>WVWV01000116.1:338-587 GCA_011773845.1 Lysobacterales bacterium
CCAGCCTGACCGCGAAACCGCCAACGTCCTCGCCGGTGGGCAGGAACGAGTTGGGCGCCTTGTCAGACGTCGTCGCAATGAAAAGGCGCTGCATGCCGATGGTCGCGACGAGCAGCAGCATGAGCAGGATCAGGCCGAAGATGGTGGTTGTCGTGGGGTCGAGCATGAACGTCTCTCCGTGTTGTTCTGGGCGGTAGCTTGGCCCGCCCGTCGATGATGGCGATCACTCCTGTCGATATCTCCAAGGCT
>WVWV01000116.1:640-993 GCA_011773845.1 Lysobacterales bacterium
CCGCGGTGGCCAGGTTGCCCGTCAGCCGCAACCCGTCGTGGGGCGCCGGCTGGTCGCGCTGCTCGTCGAGCTCGACAAGGAGCAGCAGGTACGGGGAGTGTCGACGGAACGCCGGCTGGATGGCGTGGTGGATCTCGCCGTAGGAGTACACGCGCCCCCTGCCGTCTACCGGCTCCCACGCGGCGTCCGGGCTTGCGCACCACGGGCAGGCGGTGGTGGGCGGGTAACGCTTCAGCCCGCAGGCCGCGCACTGCTGCAGGCGCAGCTCGCCCTGGCCGCAGTAGCTGAAGAAGGTGAGGTTTTCCTGGTCGAGGTCGTCGACCAGCACGGGCATACCGAGATATTCCCCCTCG
>WVWV01000116.1:1112-1332 GCA_011773845.1 Lysobacterales bacterium
AGCCCTCGCAAAGGTGGCCGCCGCTGGTGTTGTTCGGCCGGGCGCCGCCGAGGCGCGTGATCCCGGAGCTCACGTAGTCGCCGCCTTCGCCCTTCTTGCAGAAGCCGTAGTCCTCGAGCTGCAGCATGGTGGTGAAGGTGAACGCGTCGTAGGAGCCGGTGACGTCGATGTCCTCGGGGCCGACGCCCGCGTTGGGCCAGAGAATGTCCTTGGCGTAGTG
>WVWV01000066.1:0-305 GCA_011773845.1 Lysobacterales bacterium
TCTCGGGGTCACCTCGGGGCTCGACTACGTGGTCACCTGGAGCCTGCGAGCCCTGCGCCGGGCCAAGGCCGCACAGTGAGCCGGGCAGGGTGATGGCCGGGTCCCGCCAGCAGCTGTCACTGCCATTTCCCATCAATCAGGAGTTCGTCCTGGGAAACTTCGAGATCGGCGGCAACGCCGAGGTCGTGCAGAGGCTCGAGGCCGAGCCCGACCGGGACGCCTTTTCTGGCCTGTGGCTTTGGGGCGGTCCGGCGGTCGGTGTCAGCCACCTTCTGCATGGTTCCTGTCAGTGCCAGGCCGCGCGG
>WVWV01000066.1:349-845 GCA_011773845.1 Lysobacterales bacterium
GAGCGTCTGGTCGCCCGCCGGGCCAGGTTGATCGTGGGGGCGTCGGGCCCGGCGGCGACTTGCGGCTTCCGCCTGGCCGACCTCGCGTCGCGAATGTCGAGCCTGACCGCCTACGAGGTCAGGCCGCTGGACGACGAGGCCAAGAGCCGGCTGCTGCGCAGGGTGGCAAAGGAGCGGGGTCTCGAGCTTTCGGATGCGGTGCTCGGGTACTGGCTTTCGCGCAGCCACCGATCCGTGCGCCGCCTCCTCGATGACCTGGATGCCATCGATGCCGAAGCGTTGCGCGCCCAGCGGATCGTGACCATTCCCCTGCTCAAGGATGCGCTGGGTCTGTGAGCCACGTGCTCTTCACCGGTGGGGGAACGGCCGGTCACGTGGTGCCCGCTTTTCCGGTGATCGCCGAGCTTGCCGAGCGCGGCGTGCGGATCAGCTTCGTCGGTAGCACCAGTGGGCTCGAGGCCGGCCTGCTCGAAGGCATCGACGCAGAGTTTTACGG
>WVWV01000066.1:960-1183 GCA_011773845.1 Lysobacterales bacterium
GCGGCTTCGTGAGCTTTCCGGTGGTTTTCGCCGCCTGGTTGCGCCGTGTGCCGGTCGTTGCTCACGAGTCCGACCTCACGCCCGGCCTGGCCAATCGCCTGGCTCTGCCCTTCGTCAGAACTGTCTGCACCAGCTTCCGCTCCACGACGTTTCCCCGGTTCACAGGCCGAGTGGTGCACACGGGAACGCCTCTGCGCGACTCGCTCCTGTCCGGCGAGCGGTC
>WVWV01000104.1:0-249 GCA_011773845.1 Lysobacterales bacterium
TTCCTGGCCGCACACGAGGGGGGCTCGGCCGGACCCTGAACGACCGGGACCCGAGGCGACCGGCGCAATGCGGAACGCCCGGCTGACGCCGGGCGTTTCTCATTGGCCTCGAGCACCCCGCCTCAATGCCCCATCGGGTCGTTCCACTCGGCCAGCAGGACGATGCAGTTGGGGTTGAACCCGTTGTCCTTGAGCGTGTCCCAGCTGTCGATGACCTCGCGGGTGGCCAGGTCGACCACCGAAATCGAG
>WVWV01000104.1:336-2526 GCA_011773845.1 Lysobacterales bacterium
CCTTCGTGTAGGCCACGTGGTGCGCGCCTTCCGCCGCGTCGATGGTCTTGAGGTGTTCGGCCTTGCGCCCGCCCTCGCTCAGCGCGAAGAAGTGCATCTTGCCGGGGTTGGCTGTCGTCACGTGCATCTCGCTGCCGTCGCCATTGAAGTAGATCTCCAGCGGCACGGCGGCGCCCACGGTGCTGAAGTCGAAGCCGGGCATGGAATCGAAGCCGCCCGTTTCCGGATTCCAGGCAACCACCCACAGGCTGGCNNGGGCACGAACACCACCTCCACGGGGGCAATGTTGTTGGGTTCTTCCTTGTCCGTCACGCTGACCGTGCCCAGTGCCTTGCCGGTGCTGATCTCGATGATGCCCAGCTCGTTGCCGGGGTCGCCGAAATCCGTGGCCCGCACCGTGCTGGTCACCAGCATGCGGTCGATGCCCTCGTGCAAGGCGATGCCGTGGGGATAGTTGACCGGTGACGTGATGGTGTGCGTATAGGTGTCGTTGACGGCATCGCCGACCATGACGTTGTTCGAACCCATGCAGGTCTCGTACCAGGTCGAATCATCGGCGGAGAACACGATATCCTCGCCGACCACGCAATCAGGCACCTCGATCACCTTCACCCGGTAGGGGTTACGCGTCATGTCGATGACCCGCACTTCCGGTTTGCCCAGCGCGGTCATGTAGATCTTGGTGTGGGCATGGTTCCAGAACACATGGTGCGCGACCAGGTCCGGCGGCAGCGGAATATCGATGAGGATGTCGCCGTAGGTGTCCGACTCGGGGTCGACGTCGAAAATGGCGACGCCCTCCTTGCGCCCCATGTTGCCGAACGGCATTTTCAGGTCCTTCAGCGAGTCATTGGGCTTGGATTCGTAGTTGGCCATGGCCAGGATTTCGGCCGGGCTGGCCTGCGGCACGCACAGCAGTGCGGCTGCAAGCAAAATGTGGGTTTTCGTCATTTTCTGCTCCTCGCCGGGCGTTAGGCGGTGTGCACGGGGGTAACCTTAACGATAGTCTATACTCTCTGAGACTGCCGAACGTACTGCACACGATGAAGCCACGCCCATCCACCCTGCCGTCTGCGCTGCTCGCAGCGGCCCTGCTCGTTGCCACGCCATTCGACGCCCAGGTCGGGCGGGCACAGACCTCGGTCAACCGGATCGCCCTGGAGATCAGTGGCCGCGCGGTCCGGCACGACACCGGCACGGTCCGTGTCAGCCAGGGCGACACCGTGGAGTTGGTGTGGACCAGTGACGAGCCGGGCCTGCTGCACCTGCATGGCTACGATCTCGAGTTCGAGGTCGGGCCGGACGGCCCCTCGGCCTACGTGTTCGAGGCTCGCGCCACGGGGCGCTTTCCGATCACCAGTCACGGCTTTGGCGGCGAACAGGGCCACGGGCACGAGGCCCTGCTTTATCTCGAGGTCTACCCGCGCTAGCCGCGCACGGCCCGTCACGGGCCCCGCGGCCGCCCGGCGCCATGGCTAAACGTTACCGGCCCGGTCTGATATTGGCGCTGACGGCCATGCCGCTGCCGGCCTGGCCTCATGGCTTTGCCCAGCGCTACGACCTGCCGGTGCCCCTGGACCTCTACCTGGGCGGAGCCGCAGCCGCCGTGGCCCTGTCTTTCGTGGTCATCGCGCTGTTCGTCCGCGGCGATCGGACCGTCGCGCGCTATCCCCGCTTCGACCTGTTGCGCACCTGGCCTGGCCGCCTGCTCGCCAGCAGCATCGTGGTGCAACTGTTGCGCATGCTGTCGGTGGTGTTTTTGGGGCTGGTCATCGCGGCGGGCTACCTCGGGGATCCGAACCCATTCCGCAACCTGGCCCCCACCGCGATCTGGGTCACATGGTGGGTGGGGTTTGCCTACATCTCGGGGCTGGCGGGCAACCTGTGGGCGGCGGTCAATCCGTGGAACACCGTGTACCGGTGGATCGAGCGAGTGTGGCGCTTCTTCGCGCATGACGGCCAGCCCGCCCTGGGCCTGCGTTGGCCGCGCTGGCTGGGCCGCTGGCCGGCCGTCGTCCTGTTCACCGGGTTCGTCTGGGCGGAGCTGATCTGGCCCTCCAGCGACACCCCGGCCAGCCTGGCGCGGGCGGCGCTCGCCTACAGTCTCATTACCTGGACCGGGATGCTGCTGTTCGGGCGGCGCGCCTGGCTGCGCAATGGTGAGGCATTCACGGTCGTTTTCAGCCTGCT
>WVWV01000055.1 GCA_011773845.1 Lysobacterales bacterium
GCCTTGGGCGTGATGACCACATTGCCCGCATACTGCTCCACCGCCCAGTCGCCGAAGACCTTGACGTCGGCCGCCGTGTACTGCAGGTCGAGGTCGTACTCTGCAAACACCGCCGCGTGCCACGCGGCAACGGCATCGGCACCCGACAAGGTCGGCTCGTCCGGTGGCATGAACTCGACATCTGCCGCGTACACGTTCGCCACGTTGGCGGCATTCCCCTCGTTGACAGTTGCCAACTCCGCATCTCGCACCGCAGCGATCGCAGCGACCTCCTCATCCGTCCCGGCCTGCGACACATTCACCGTCAGCAGTCCTGCGAGCACCAGGCTGTTCGCCAGGAATTTCATTGCCTGCTTTTTCATGCTTCTCTCCCGTCCGCCCCATTCATCCAACATGGGCTCATCACACGGAGTATAGGCGACGGGCAACCAGGCCGCGCCGCGCTGTCCCCGGTCAATTGCGAGCGCTCGCACCCGCCTATAATGCGGTCATGCACCGGCGAAGTTTCGTCACACGCTTGGCAGCATCCCTGCTGACGCCTGCCACCCTGCGCGCCGGGCACTACCGGACGGAGATGGACGCGAACGCACCCACAGCCACCGGCACCCTGAAGCTGTTCCTGTGCGGCGACGTGATGACCGGCCGCGGCATCGACCAGGTGCTGCCGCACCCGGGCGACCCGGCCCTGCACGAGACCTGGGTGCGGGATGCGCGCGAGTACGTGCGGCTGGCCGAGCAGGCACATGGGCCGATCGCGGGGCGGGTCGGTTTCGAGTACGTCTGGGGTGCCGCGCTGGAGGAACTGGAGCGGGCCGCGCCGCAGGCGCGCATCGTCAACCTGGAAACCAGCATCACCACCAGCGACCGACCCTGGCCCGGCAAGGGCATCCACTACCGCATGCACCCGGCCAACGTCCCCTGCCTGGCAGCGGCCGCCCTCGACTGCTGCGCGCTGGCCAACAACCACGTGCTGGACTGGGGCCGGGAGGGCCTGCTCGAGACCCTGGGTTGCCTGGAGGATGCCGGCCTGCAGCC
>WVWV01000069.1:0-501 GCA_011773845.1 Lysobacterales bacterium
TCGCTTTCTCTCGGGCGAATCCTCGGGTCTCTTCGACATGCAGGATGTGCTGGGCTTCAAGAGTGCACTTGGGTAGACTACCGCCCCGAATTCAAGGCGGGATCGGTTCTGGGCGATCTCGCCTTTTTGCGACCTGTTATTGGGAAACGATTTGGTTCGGGCAATGCTCGCTCTCGAGGACGGGAGTGTGTTTCAAGGTCTGTCGATTGGTGTAGAAGGTACATCGGTCGGGGAAGTCGTTTTCAATACCGCTATGACCGGCTATCAGGAGATCCTCACGGATCCCTCCTACGCCCGCCAGATCATCACCTTTACCTACCCGCAGATCGGGAACACGGGGATCAATCCCGAGGACGTCGAGTCCGACCGCATTTGGGCGAGCGGGATGGTCATCCGGCAGACCCCCAAGCGGGCCAGCAACTGGCGCATGCGGCAGCGGCTGGAAGATTACCTCGTCGCGGAAAAAGTGGTCGCCATCGCCGACGTGGACACCCGCAGGCT
>WVWV01000069.1:546-825 GCA_011773845.1 Lysobacterales bacterium
CCGGCGACGGCATCAGCGAAGCCCAGGCCGTGGCGTTGGCGCGGGACTTCCCGGGGCTTGCCGGTATGGATCTGGCTCGGGTGGTGACGCGTGCCGAGGCCGGCTCCTGGACGGAGACGGACTGGTCGCTGGAAACCGGCTACGGCGAGCAGACCGATAGCCGCTTCCATGTGGTGGCGTACGATTTCGGGGTCAAGCAGAACATCCTCCGCCTGCTGGCCGCTCGCGGGTGCCGGCTGACCGTCGTGCCGGCCACCACTGCCGCTGCGAGCGTTCTCG
>WVWV01000069.1:917-1190 GCA_011773845.1 Lysobacterales bacterium
ATCCCGATCTTCGGCATCTGCCTCGGTCATCAGCTGCTGGGGCTGGCCAGCGGGGCCGAGACCGTGAAGATGCCCCACGGCCACCACGGAGCGAACCACCCGGTCAAGGACCTCCGCGACGGGCGCGTGGTCATCACCAGCCAGAATCACGGTTTCGCGGTGGATGCCGACAGCCTTCCCGACTGCCTCACGGCGACCCACGTGTCCCTCTTCGACGGCACGCTGCAGGGCATCCGGCGCTCGGACCGGCCGGCATTCGGCTTCCAGGGCCAC
>WVWV01000069.1:1281-1540 GCA_011773845.1 Lysobacterales bacterium
GGGCAGGCCTGCGAGTTCGACTACTCCGGCACCCAGGCGTGCAAGGCGCTGCGCGAGGAGGGCTTCCGGGTCATCCTCGTCAACTCCAACCCCGCCACCATCATGACCGACCCCGCCATGGCCGACGCGACCTACGTCGAGCCGGTGGAGTGGGCCACCGTCGCCCGCATCATCGAGCAGGAAAGGCCCGATGCGCTGCTGCCGACCATGGGCGGGCAGACGGCGCTCAACTGCGCGCTCGATCTGGTCCGCGAAGGCG
>WVWV01000071.1:0-3294 GCA_011773845.1 Lysobacterales bacterium
CAGCTGATGGCGCAACCTGCGGTGATGCGCTGCACTTCGCTGCTGTAGTTGGGCAGCGAGTCGGGCGCGACGATCTGAATCGTGTCCAGGCTAGAGCCGTCGGACAGCGCGATGAACGAGAAGCCCGCCTTCGAATCCCGGCGCGTGCGCACCCAGCCCCTGATGGTGACCTCGGTACCGGCGCCGATCGCCCCGGCGAGTGCAGATTTGACGGTGGGAGAAGACATCGTGTCGATCTTGATCTGCGCGCTGCTGGCCCCAGATAATAAAGCACCCTTGACGATGCGTCAGCAACAGACTTGACTGTCCCCGCAATCGGCGTGACGATTATGGACTCATGGCCATTACACTGACAGAAACAGCGGCCCGGCGTGTCCGGTACTACCTCGACAAGGACGGGGGTGCCGCATTGCGGCTGGGCGTGCGCAAGACGGGTTGCTCGGGATGGGCCTACACGGTCACGCTCTCGAAGTCCATCGGGCCCGAGGACGTGGTCTTCGAGGATCGGGGCGTCAAGGTGGTGGTGGACCCCGATAGCCTGCCTTACCTGGATGGTTCGCGCATTGATTTCACGGCCGACGGGTTGAACCGTACGTTCCAATTCGACAACCCCAATGCCACCGAGGAATGCGGCTGCGGGGAGAGCTTCACCATCGACTGATGATTGCCGACCGATGGCGGCCGCGCCGGCGGCTTGTGCGCCGCAAATACGCGCTGTTATAATCCGCCGCCTCCGCGCATGCGGAGGTTCGTTTGACACCTTGCCTCACTCGGTAAGCCCTCGGAACACGGAGGCGCGGGGAGGCTTTGACGGCTCAGGGTTTGCGGGCCGGAGAAACCGAGAGGACTGACAATGCGGCATTATGAAATCTGTTTCCTGGTCCACCCGGACCAGAGCGAGCAGGTACCGGCCATGCTGGAACGCTACCGGGGCCTGATCGAGGGCAATGGCGGCCACATCCATCGCGTTGAGGATTGGGGCCGTCGCCAGCTGGCTTACCCGATTGCCAAGCTCCACAAGGCGCACTACGCACTGATGAATGTCGAGTGCGATGCGAACACCCTGAAGGAGCTGGAAGACGTGTTCCGGTTCAATGACGCAGTGCTGCGTCATCTGACCGTGCGCCGCCAGGCCGCGGTCAGCGACCAGTCGCCGATCCTCAAGGCAAAGGAGGAGAAGGACCGCTCGGGCCGCGGTGACGACCGGCCACGCCGGGAGCGTCCCAAGCGCGACGACGAGCCGAAGACCGAAAAGGCACAGTCGGATGCCCCGCAGGAAACCAGCGAGCCGGAAGCGGCCGAGGCGACCGAACAGGCCGAGGCATCCGAGCCGGCTGTCGAGGCGTCCGAACCAGCTGCTGAGGTGACCGAACCGGCTGCTGAGGAACCCGAGGCTGCTGCCGAGGCATCCGAACCCGCGACCGAGGCGTCCGAGTCGGCGGCTGAGGTGCCGGAGCCTGCTGCGGAGGCGGCTGCCGAACCTGCCGACCAGGAACCCAAAACCACCCAGGACACCGGAGTCTGATCATGGCACGCTTTTCCAGACGCAGGAAATACTGCCGCTTCACGGCCGAGGGCGTCAGTGAGATCGATTACAAGGACCTCAACACGCTGAAGCAGTACGTCGGTGAGACCGGCAAGATCGTTCCCAGCCGCATCACCGGCACCAAGGCACGCTACCAGCGCCAGCTGGCCACCGCGGTGAAACGCGCCCGCTACCTGGCACTGCTCCCGTACACGGACAACCACTGAAGCGGGGGAAAGTGACATGGAACTGATACTGCTTGAGAAAATTCAGAACCTCGGGGACCTGGGCGACCGGGTCAAGGTCAAACCGGGCTACGGGCGCAATTTCCTGGTGCCGCAGGGCAAGGCGGTGCCGGCTACCGCGGAGAACCTGGCCATGTTCGAGGCCCGGCGCGCCGAGCTCGAGAAGGCCGCCGCCGCGCGGCTGGGCGATGCCGAGTCGCGCCTGGTCGCAATGCAAGGCCTGGCGGTCGAAATCGAGGCCAACGCCAGCGACGAGGGCAAGCTCTATGGCTCCATCGGGCCGCGCGAGGTTGCCGAAGCGGTGTCAGCCCTCGGCTACGCCCTGCACAAGAGCGAGGTCATCATGGGCGAAGGCCCAATCCGCACCACCGGCGAATTCGATGTGGTAGTGAAGCTGCATGCGGACGTCGAAACCGTCATCAAGGTGACCGTCAAGCCCGAATGACGACGGCACGCTTGCGAGCGGCCGCCATAGAATCTATGCTCACCGGATGCGCGGGCAGCGCGCGGAGCCCGCGCACACGACCCGAATCTTGGCACCAAACCGGACCCACATGGCCGCACCGAAACTGGCTACGACCGTTGAGAACCTGAAGGTTCCTCCCCACTCGATCGATGCCGAGCGGGCCGTGCTCGGGGGGCTGCTGCTGGCCGGCGGCGCCTGGGACCAGATCGCGGACCTGCTGGCGGTGGAAGATTTCTACCGCGAAGACCACCGGGTGATGTTCGGCGCCATCTCCGAGTTGCATGAGTCCAACCGCCCCGCGGATGCGGTGACGGTCACCGAATGGTTCGAGTCCCATGGCCGCATCGACATGGTAGACGGCGGGGCCTACATCAGCCAGCTGGTGAGCGACACCCCCAGCGCCGCCAATATTGTCGCTTACGCTGAAATCGTGCGGGAGCGCAGCATCCTGCGGCAGCTGATCGACGTTGGCGCGGACATCACCTCCGGGGCGTTTGCCGCCGACGGGCGCAGCAGCCAGGAATTGCTCGAAGAGGCCGAGCGCAAGGTGTTCGCGATCGCCGACCGGGGCGGCAGGAGCCGCGTCGCCTACGTGCCGGTGCAGGACACCATCAAGCAGGCGATCCAAAAGATCCAGGACTTGCACGAGTTCGAGGGCGAGATCACCGGCATCCCCTCGGGCTTCAAGGATTTCGACAAGCTGACCGCCGGCCTGCAGCCTTCCGACCTGATCATCGTCGCCGGGCGCCCGGCCATGGGCAAGACCACCTTCGCGATGAACATCGCCGAGCACGCCGCACTGAAGAACAAGTTGCCGGTGGCGGTGTTCAGCATGGAGATGGCCGCCGTGCAGCTGGTGATGCGGCTGTTCTCGTCGCTCGGCCAGATCGAGCAGGGCCGCCTGCGCACCGGGTCGCTGGATGACCTCGACTGGCCCAAGCTGACCTCCGCCATGAACCTGCTGCAGAAAAGCAAGATCTTCATCGACGAGACCCCGGCCCTGTCGCCGGCGGAGCTGCGCGCCCGCGCCCGCCGGCTCAAGCGCGAGCACGACATCG
>WVWV01000071.1:3313-3560 GCA_011773845.1 Lysobacterales bacterium
TCGCGCTCGCTGAAAGCGATCGCCAAGGAGCTGGACGTCCCGGTGGTCGCCATTTCGCAGCTCAACCGCTCGCTCGAACAGCGCCCCAACAAGCGGCCGGTCATGGCCGACCTGCGCGAGTCCGGCTCCATCGAGCAGGATGCCGACCTGATCGTGTTCATTTACCGGGACGAAATCTACAACCCCGAGACCCCCGAGAAGGGCAAGGCCGAGATCATCATCGGCAAGCACCGCAACGGGCCCACCG
>WVWV01000072.1:0-444 GCA_011773845.1 Lysobacterales bacterium
TGGTGATTGGCGGCGGGCTCGCGGGCGAGCGCTGCGCTATCGAGGCGGCCGTCGCCGGTCATGACGTATTGATACTTTCCCTGGTACCCCCGCGGCGCAGCCACAGCTGTGCCGCCCAGGGCGGCATGCAGGCGGCGCTCGGGAACTGCGTCAAGGCCGAGGGTGACAATACGACGATCCACTTTCTCGACACCGTGCGCGGCTCCGACTGGGGCGCCGACCAGGAGGTTGCGCAGATATTTACCGAGGAGGCCCCGGTCGCGGTCCGCGAACTCGCTCACTTCGGCATGCCCTGGACCCGGGTTCGTGCTGGTCGCAACCGCTATTTCATCAAGGGTGAGCGCGTCGAGATCGAGGAACGTCCTGAGAATGATGGCCTGATCATGCACCGTGATTTTGGCGGTACGGCGAAATGGCGCGCCTGCTACGCGGGCGCCGGCACGG
>WVWV01000072.1:480-785 GCA_011773845.1 Lysobacterales bacterium
AGGCCGTGCAACTGATCCACTCGGGCAATCGGTGCTGGGGTGCTGTTGCCCGCTGCCTGAGAACCGGGGACCATTTTGCGGTCCTCGCCAAAGCCACGGTTATCGCGACGGGTGGCTATGGGCGCATTTACGGCAAATACACGACCAACGCCACGATCAACGAAGGCATGGGCGCGTCGATCGCTCTCGATACCGGTATCGTCCCGTTGGGCAACATGGAGGCCGTGCAATTCCACCCGACGGCGCTTTCGCCGAGCAGCATCCTGATTACCGAGGGCGCGCGCGGCGACGGGGGCTATCTGCTC
>WVWV01000072.1:855-1129 GCA_011773845.1 Lysobacterales bacterium
CTCGAACCCGAGAAGCAGGAGTTGGCGAGCCGCGACGTTGTCTCGCGCCACATGATGCAGCGCATGCGCGAGGGCAAAGGCGTTGATACCCCGTACGGGCCGCATCTCTGGCTCGACCTGCGCCACCTCGGGCGCGAGCACCTCTATACCAAGTTGCGCGAGGTCGCGGAGATTTGCCGAGACTTTGCCGGCCTCGACCCGGCCAAGGACCTGGTACCGGTGCAGCCAACGCAGCATTACTCCATGGGCGGTATCCGTGTGAACAAGGACGGCG
>WVWV01000084.1:0-935 GCA_011773845.1 Lysobacterales bacterium
CAGTGACCGCGGGATGCTGCCCCGATGGCGAGCGCCATCTGGATGCCGTCGCCGGTGTTGAAGCGCGTGCCGCGCACCCGCGCCAGGTCCCAGCCAGCCCCGAGATGACGAGCCCGCCAGGCGGCGTTGGACTCGAAGCCGCCGCTGGCCAGGACCACGGCGTCACCGGCCATCTTCTGCGGGCCCGCCTGTGTCTGCAGGCGCACGCCGGTCACTCGCCGGCCGTCGTGCTCCAGCGCCACCGCCCGGCTCGAGTAGGCGATGTCGACGCCATGGCCTCGAGCGATCTCGGTGAGCTTTTCGACCAGCCCGGGACCGCCCCCCCAGGCTTCTACGGTGAGCCCGCCCCAGAAGCGAACCTTGCCGTCCACCTCGAATGACTGCCGCCCGTAAAGGGGTAGAAACCGGACGCCCTGGTCGCGCATCCACAGAAGCGTGGGCAAACTGGAGTCAATGAGCGTCTCCGCAAGCTCAGGGTCCGTGCGGTAGTGAGTGATGCGACCCATGTCGTCGAAGAACGCATCGCGCGGGTAGCTGCCGAAGTCGGTGCGCGCGATCTCGGCATCGGTGNNATAGGTCACCCGCATGGCGCCCGCGGTGAAGCGGGAGTTGCCCCCTGCGAGCGCTTCCGGCGCGCGCTCGACCAGCCGAACGCTGGCGCCTTGCTCGGCCGCGCTGATGGCGGCGCACAACGCAGCGTTGCCGCCGCCGATCACGATGACCGTGGGGGATCTTGCCATTGCTCTGCCAAGCGGTTGCCCGTAGTCTCGTCGAGGTTATCACGGGAATAGGCGCAACTTGGCGCTTCGGGCAAGGGGGAGCCCCACCGTTGGCGTTGCCGAAGAAGTCGTTCGCGATGGTTCAGACCGACGTGCGCAAGCTCGAGCCCATGGAGCTGCCGCTGCCGGAGATCGATGACGATTCGGCGCTGCTGA
>WVWV01000084.1:1089-1280 GCA_011773845.1 Lysobacterales bacterium
AATCGCGAAGATAGGTGACCGTGCCGCCGCGCGGTGGGGCTTGGATCAGGGCGATCGCGTGGCGGTGGAGACCATGATTTCCTGCCGGCACTGTGGCCCGTGCCTGAGTGGCTCCTATCACCTGTGCGACCACCGGCTCATCTACTCCTACGTGCCGGTGAGCGACGCGCCCGGATTGTGGGGCGGGTACT
>WVWV01000137.1:0-700 GCA_011773845.1 Lysobacterales bacterium
CGGCGGGCTGCTCGACCGGGACGGGCGGATCATATCGGCGATCAGCCTCACCAACGACTACCGAGCGCTGATGGACCAGCCATGGGTGCATTCGGGCATGCGGCTCAAGCTGCAGCAGATCAACGAGTTGCTCAACGGTCTCGAACCCAGCGCCTCGGTTTCCATCACCTCGGCCGACAAGCTCACACGGGAACTGTTCACCTACCGCGGCGCCGGCACCCTGGTGCGCCGTGGTGAGGAAGTCGTCGTCCATGAAGCGGCGGATGCAGCCACGCTGGCGCAGGCGGCGTCCCGCATCGAGAGCTCGTTCGGTCGCGGCCTGCGCGCGGACTGGGCGCAGGGCCTGCGCGCGCCGCTGGTGCTGCTGTCGGAATCGGCCCGTGCCGCCGCGGTGGTGGTCGAGGGCTTGGAGGGCATTCCCTATCTGGACAAATTCGCGGTGACGCCCGACGCGCAGGGCGAGGGCCTGGGCGCGGCCATGTGGCAGGTGCTGCGGGCCCGCTACCCGCGGCTCTATTGGCGCGCCCGCACCGCCAACCCGATCGCCAGCTGGTATTTCCAGCAGTGCGACAGCGCGGACCGGCAGGGCCCGTGGGTGGTGTTCACCGTCGGCGTCGAGGATGCCCGGTTGCGTGCGCAGCTGGTGGAGGATGCGCTGGGCCGGGATTCCGGCTGGTCGGATCCCGAAGGGGTGGAATCA
>WVWV01000137.1:730-3270 GCA_011773845.1 Lysobacterales bacterium
GCCCGGCCTGGCCGCGGGCGGAAGACCGGTTCCAGGCCCTGGATCCGGCGGAGCTCGAGCACTGCCGCGCGGATGCCTGGGTGTTGGCGGTGCCGAACGGTGCGGCGGCGAAATGGGCGAAAGCCATCGGGGACCTGGACCCCGCCGCGGTGATCCTGGATCTCAGTGCCGATCACCGGTTCGATCCGGCTTGGGCGTATGGTCTGCCGGAGGCGTGCCGGGAGCGCATCGCGGGCACGCGGCGCATTGCCAACCCGGGCTGTTATGCCACCGGTGCCCTGCTCGGCTTGCTGCCCCTGCAAGGCCGGCTGGCGGCGCCACCCGTGGTGTACGGGATTTCGGGCTACAGCGGCGCCGGCCGCACGCCCGGGCCGCGCAACGATCCGCAGCGCCTGCGCGACAACCTCATGCCGTACACGCTTGCCGGGCACGTGCACGAGTTGGAGATCAGCCACCACCTGGGCTCGGAGGTGCGGTTCATGCCGCACGTGGCGGCTTTTTTCCGGGGCATCTCCCTGACCATCGCCGTGGAGCTTGCCGCGCCCGCCCAAGCCGATGAGTTGCTGGCCCGCTACCAGGACCACTACGTGGGTGAACGCCTGCTGCGGGTGCAGGCCGCAATCCCGGAGATACGGGACGTGCGCGGGGGACCTGAAATTCACCTGGGCGGGTTCACGGTGGATGCGCGCGACGCGCGGCGCGTCACCCTGGTCGCAGTGCTGGACAACCTCGGCAAGGGCGCCGCGAGCCAGGCCCTGCAGAATCTCAACCTGGCCCTGGGCCTGCCGGAATACGAGGGGATTGTCGATGACTGATTTTCTGTGGCGCAAGGACGGGGGCGAGGCCGGCCCCGACGAGGTGGTGATGGAATTCCTGGCGGGCGAAGACGTCCAGCTGGACCGGGAACTGCTGCTGTTCGACCTGCGCGCCAGTGCAGCGCATGCCAATGGATTGGCGCAGATTGGCATCCTCGATGACGAGGAGAATGCCCGGCTCCAGGCCGAACTGCGAGCGCTGGCGGAAGAATACCGGGCGGGCCGGCTGGCGTTGGGCCCGCCGTTCGAGGACGGCCACTCGGCGATCGAGAGCTGGCTCAGCGAGCGGCTGGGCGCGCTGGGCGCCAAGATTCATACCGGGCGCAGCCGTAACGACCAGGTGGCCGTCGCCCTGCGCTTGTACCTGAAGGATCGCCTGGGCCGCCTGCAGGATGCCTGCGTCCGGGTCGCCACGGTGCTGCTGGAGCGCGCGCAGCGAGATCAGTCCATCCCCATGCCGGGCTACACGCATCTGCAGCGCGCCATGCCGTCCTCGGCCGCGTTGTGGTTGGCCGGCCACGCCGAGGCCTTCATCGACAATGCGGAATTGGCTGCCCTGGTGCGGGGCTGGCTGGACGCTTCGCCGCTGGGCACGGCATCCGGCTTCGGCGTCAACCTCCCCCTGCCGCGGCAGGCGGTGGCAGCAGAACTCGGGTTTGCGCGCCTGGTGCTCAACCCGCAATGCGCCCAGAACAGCCGCGGCAAGATTGAACTGCAGGCCATGGCAGCGCTGGCGGCCGCCACCCTCGATCTGCGCCGGCTGGCATGGGACCTGAGCCTGTTTGCGACCCGTGAGTTCGGCTTTGTGCGTCTGCCGCCGCGGTACTGCACCGGCTCGTCCATCATGCCGAACAAGAACAACCCGGATACCGTGGAATTGTTGCGCGCCACGCATGCCGTGGTGGTAGGCGCACAGGCGGAGCTGCAGGCGGTGCTCGATCTGCCGTCCGGGTATCATCGCGACCTGCAGGCCACCAAGGCGCCGCTGCTGCGGGCGTTCCGGGGCGGGCTGCAGGCCCTGGCGCTGCTGCCGGAACTGCTCGAGGCTTTCGAATGGCAAGAGGACCGCATGCGGGCGGCGATCACGCCCGAGCTGTTCGCGACCGACCGCGCGACCCGCCGGGCGGCCCGCGGGCAGCCGTTCCGGGAGGCTTACCGCGCGGTGGCCGCCGACCTCGAAACGGGCGCCGCGCCGGACGTCGAGGCCAGCCTGGCCGAGCGCGTTTCCCTCGGGGCCTGCGCCGAGCCCGCACTGGAGTTGCTGGCAGAGCGTCTGCGGGGATTGAAGCCGACCGCTGAGGCCCCCACCTAGTCGTTGTAGAGGGTAGTTGACAGCAGGGTTTCTGCCCCTATAATGCGCGTTCGCCCAGCGGTCCGATCATGCGTGTCCGGACTGCCAGTGCTTTGACTGAGTGTACGCTTGGCGTATAATGGGCGGCCCGCCCAGCACCGGGGTGGAGATTCCAGTTGCGAGTCTACCGGCGCGGCGATCCGAGAGGGTGACGGCCGCGGGGTGTGTGTGCGGATCCGGTTGCGAAATGCACCCGGCGAGAAACGTTCTTTAACAAGATACAGGTAACTTGTGTGGGCGCTCGCGTCATGGTGAAGCCATGTATGAGAGCGACCATGCCCGATTCATCTTTGGATGAATGATTGGGGCAGGGTGCAGCTTTCAGCTTTAAAACTTCGATGACGGACTTCGGTCCTGATTCAAACCTTTAAACT
>WVWV01000145.1:0-247 GCA_011773845.1 Lysobacterales bacterium
CGATCGAGTTCGATGCGGACGACGCGCCGTCCTGGAGCATCGAGGCCAGGGGCCGCACCCTGACGCCCCCGCGCCGGACCACGCTGGCCGCCCACGGCATGTGCCAGAAATCCATGGTGTATTCTCAGGACCGGCTCCTGTACCCCATGAAACGGGTGGATTTCGACCCGGACGGGGCGCGCAATGTCGGCAACCGCGGCATCTCGGAGTTCGAGCGCATCTCCTGGGACGAGGCGCTGGACATCGT
>WVWV01000145.1:268-7396 GCA_011773845.1 Lysobacterales bacterium
GGGCCACCACCAGTGGGGCAACCTCGGCCACTACCTGAGCGCCTTCAACCGTTTCTGGAACCTGATCGGCGCCAGCCGGGTGCACAACAATCCCGACAGCTGGGAAGGCTGGTTCTGGGGCGCGATGCACCACTGGGGCAACAGCATGCGCCTGGGCGTGCCCGAGTTCTACGGCACGGTCGAGGATTGCCTGAAGGAAGCCGAGATGATCGTCTTCTGGTCCAGCGACCCGGACGCGACCTACGGCTACGAGGGAACCGTGCGGCGCCACTGGGCCCGCCAGCTCGGCATCCGCATGGTGCACATCGACCCCTACCTGAACCACACCGCCGCGCTGATGGGGGGCAAGTGGTTCGCGCCCCGACCCGGCACCGACGCGGCCATGGCCCAGGCCATCTGTCATGTCTGGATCACCGAGGACCTCTACGACCAGCGTTTCGTGGCGCAGCGCACCACGGGGTTCGAGCAGTGGAAGGACTACATTCTCGGCACGACCGACGGCGTGCCCAAGACGCCGGAGTGGCAGGAGCCCGAAACCGGCGTGCCCGCGCGCGATGTCCGGGCGCTGGCCCGGGAATGGGGGCGCCGGAAGACCTATCTCGGGGTCGGCAGCTGGGGAAACGGCGTCGGCGGGGCCTGCCGCTCGCCCATGGGCGCGCAATGGGCGCGCATGATGGCCATCCTCGGCGCCATGCAGGGCTTCGGCCGGCCGGGCGTCAATTTTGGCAACCTGCAGTTCGGGGCGCCGCTGGACTTCAGCTTCTACTTTCCCGGTTACGCCGAGGGCAGTTTTTCCGGCGAACTCCAGTTCAACGCCAATGCGGCCAACAATTACCAGCGCATGCCGCACATCATGACCCTGAACGCGGTGCGGCAGAGCATCCCGCGCATGCGCCTGCCCGAGGCCATCATGGAAGGGCGCGCCGCGGGCTACCTGACCGACATCAGCTCCGTGCAGGGCCAGTTCCTCAAGTTCGGTTATCCCGCGCCCGGGCACGCGAAGATCGAGATGATGTACAAGTATGGAAGCTCGTCCTTCGGCACCGTGGTCGATTCCAATCGCTGGGTGCGGATGTACCGCTCGGAAAACCTGCCCTTCGTGGTCAACCAGTCGGTCTGGAACGAGGGCGAGACCCGCTTCTCGGACATCATCCTGCCGGCCTGCACCACCTTCGAGCGCTGGGACATCGGCGAGTATTACAACGTCGGCGCGGGCTACGTGCACCACATGTATTCCATGGTGAATCACCGCGTCATCGCGATGCAGCACAAGTGCATCGAACCGCTGGGCGAGTCGCGCTCGGACTACGAGATTTTCTNNCTCGACTGGTGCAAGCGCGTGTTCGACTCCTCCGACCTGTCCAAGCACACCTCCTGGAAGAAGTTCCTGCAAAAGGGCTATTTCGTGGTGCCCCCCGACCCGCAGCAGGCGCGGGCGCCGACCGCGTCGCGCTGGTTTTACGAGGGCCGGCCCAAGGACGTTCCGGAGCCGTACCCGCTGCCGTCCGAGTACGCCGGGCGATTCCGTGACGGCCTGCAAACCCCCTCGGGCAAATTCGAGTTCATTCCCGAGACCCTCGGCAGGATCGACGACCCGGGCCGCCCGCCCCTGAACCGTTACATGCCGAACTACGAGGATGCCCGCCGCGATGAACGGCTGGCGGATTACCCGCTGCGCCTGCTGTCGCCGCACCCGCGCTACACCTTCCATGTCATGGGTGACGACGATTCCAGCACCGTCCGGGAGATCAGGGACCACCGCGTGCGGGTTGACGGTCACGACTACCTGGTCGCCCGCGTCAACCGGCAGGACGCCGCGGCGCGCGGGGTCGCGGACGACGACCTCATCCGCCTGTGGAACAACCGCGGCTCGGTGGTGTGCGCGGCGCAGCTCACCGACCGGCTGCGGCCGGGCGTGGTCAGCGCCTCGGCTTCCTCGGCCAAGTACCAGCCGGTGGGCGAGCCGGGCAATTCCACCGATCTCGGCGGCTGCATCAACCTGCTCAGCCCGAAGAAATGCATCACCGAGCAGACCACCAGCATGGCGCCCAATGCCACGCTGATCCAGTTCGAGAAATGGACCGGGGTCGACAGCTGGCGTCGCACGGAGGACGAGGGATGAGCGCGCAGTGGCAGCTGATCATCGATGTCGCCCGCTGCGACAACTGCCGCAACTGCTTCCTGGCGACCAAGGACGAGCACATCGGCAACGATTTTCCCGGCTACGCGGCGCCGCAACCGGAGCGCGGTCACCACTGGGTGGACCTGCGCGGCACGGAGCGGGGCGAGTGGCCCATCGTCGAGGCCAACTTCATGCCCGTGATGTGCAACCACTGCGAGCGCCCGCCGTGCCTGGCGGCGGCCCGCGACGGCGCGGTGCGCCAGCGCGAGGACGGCATCGTCATCGTCGACCCGCAGCGAGCGCGGGGCCAGCGGGAGATTGTCGAGGCCTGCCCCTACGGGGCGCTCTACTGGAACGAGGAGTTGCAGATTCCCCAGGGCTGGATCTTCGATGCCCACCTGCTGGACGCGGGGTGGACGAAGCCGCGGATCGAATCGGTGTGCCCCAACGAGGTGTTCCGTTCGCTCAAGGTCGAGCCTGCGGAGATGGCGCGCATCGCCGAGGCGGAGGGGTTGGAGGTGCTGCAGCCTGAATGGGGCACCCGGCCACGGCTCTACTACAAGAACCTGCACCTGATGGAGCGCTGCTTTGCCGGCGGCACCGTGGTCGCGGTGGCGGAGGGCGTGGAGGACTGCGTGGAGGGCGCCGAAGTCGTGCTCAGAAAGGACGGAGAAGAGCTTGGCCGGTCCACCACCGACCTGTTCGGCGAGTTCAAGTTCGACCGGCTGGAACCGGGCAGCGGCGCCTACGAGGTCGAGGCTGGCCACGCGGAAGCCGGACGGGCCCAAGCCCGGTTCGAACTGGGGCAGGCAAGCGTCTACCTGGGCGTGCTGCGCCTGGCGCCCTGAGCGCCGGTCAATCCATTCTCGATGCACCGGCAGCGCGCCGCGCGGGAATTGCGCCTATGCTTGAGACAGCAGGGGCCCGATCCGGGCGGAGGCAAGCATTGGAATGGCTGATGAGGCGATGGATTGTGCTGCCGGCGCTGTTGCCGCTGGTGGCCAGTGCGCAGATCTTCCGCTGTGAAACGCCGGAGGGCCCGGTGTTTTCGGACCGGCTGTGCGGCGAGGCGGCGGAAGTGGTGCAACTGAGGGCGGATACGGCCGGCCTGGGCGGCGGTGCCTCCGAGGAAGTGCGGGCCTACCTGGCCCAGAAGCGGGACGAGCGCGCGGCCGAGCGCGAAACGGCGCAGGACCGCAATTCCCAGGCGCCGGCGCCGGCACCCCAGGTCATCGAACAGCCGGTCATGTACTGGCCCATGATGCATCGCCCGGACCGGCCGCACGACCGCCCGCGCCCGGAGCGCCCGCGCCCCGAGCATCCCATCGAGGACAACCGCTCGACGCTGCGGCCCCAGCCGCGCGGCGGCTGATGCCGTCGTTGAGCCCGGGCTCGCCTGCGCGCCGGGCCGGCCGCGCCCCGCGGTTCCGGCCCTCCGCTTGCCGGTCTATTTGAGTTCAATCTCGATCATGACGATTTCGGTGTCCCCGGCGTTCCGCACGTTGTGGGTGGCGGCCGCCAGGAAAACGGCCT
Source organism: Lysobacterales bacterium (assembly GCA_011773845.1). GTDB lineage: Bacteria > Pseudomonadota > Gammaproteobacteria > Xanthomonadales > SZUA-36 > WVWV01. Next base: position 3,924 of record WVWV01000145.1, read on the forward strand.
GACCGTCGGACAGCGTCAGCTCTTGCCGCGGCGCCGCAGGGTCGCCGGGAATCAATTCCAACGTGCCGCCCTGGACGACATAGGCCACCCGGTTGGGATACGCGTGCGTGTGCATGCCGGATTCGCTTCCCACCGGGTAGGTCAGGCGCACGACCTCGACGGCAGGGTTGTCCAGCAGCACCTCACGGGCACCGGGAACGGCCTCCGCGAGGCACATGCACGGAAAGGCCAGCAGGAGCAGAACGGGCATCAGGGTTTTCATCGGCGTCTCCTGCGGTGCGGGCAGAGCCGGGGCCGGGCGACTTGCCCACGGCCCCCGCTGCGCCAGGCAGCGCATATTGCGGGTGGTTGCCGGGATTCTAATCCGCGGCCACCGCGAAGCGCACCCAATGCGCGGCTTGCGGGCGCGGGTTGCGCTGCCAACGCTGGAGCCCGGCTGCCGCGGCAGGGCCTCGCGCCGACCAGGTCGCCACGAGCAAACCGTTCGCGGGGAGCCTATACTCTTGGCATCAGCCGTTGCGAGCGGACCGCCGTGCGGTCCGGGCTCAGGAGAGAGTGAACCGCATGCATTTCCGATGGATCATCGCCTCGATTCTCGTGGGCGCCATGGGGGGCTTGAATTCCACCAGCGTGGCCGCGGAACCCGAATCGGCGGCGCCGCTGGCGGTCGCCCAGGAAGCCGAGCAAGCCCGCGAGGCGGTGCGCGAAGTGAAACGCGCGACCCTCAAGGCCGGCACTGCGGCCATCCCGGCAAGCGCCAGCCGGCTGACAGCGCCGGACACGGAGCCTCTCAAATACATCTGCATGAGCGGCAACTGCGCCTGCGCGGGCGTGCAGGACTGCGTCGACATGAAGGACATCTGCGCGCCCGGCACCATGGGCTGCAGCGAGCACGGCTGCACCTGTGCCGAGGGCGACTCCGGCGACGACGGGGGCGACGGCGGCTGAGGGCCGCGGCACGCCCAGTGCTGTGACCACCAACGGGAATCACCCATGAAACATTCGCATTCGAGAAGCACGCGTATCATCGTCCCGGCATTGCTGTGCCTGCTGGGGCTAGGCCTGGCTGACGCGCTGGCACAGGAGCGGGCGACCGCGGCCCGCGCGACCGTGGCATTGGCGGCCGGCGCCGACGGCCGGCTCCCGGTGGAGTTGCAGCGCTCGCTGGAGGCCGAGAGCGCCCGGCTTACCAACCCCGATTGCGGTAGCGAGTGCAAGCCCAACCCGGGCAGCCGCCTCGTCAGTCCGGGCGGCGGCAGCGGGCCTCGCTATGTGTGCAACCATGGCAGTTGCGCCTGCGCGGGGGCCTGCGATTGCCAGACCATGGGCACAATCTGCGCGCCCAACACCATGGCCTGCAGTGATTACGGCTGTACCTGCGCGGAGGCCGAGGGCGCGGAGCATCCCGAGGGCGGCGCCTGCGAGGGTTAGTGACGCCGGCGCGCCGGGTTGCTGAGCCCGACGATGCGGGTTGCAAGGTCGGAATGGGCGGTTTATCCCATGCCCGGCACGGGTTGGTTCTTCTAAGCTAAACTTGATTGGAGCAAACGGTTCACTCCGGGGGTAAACATGAAAAAATTCATCTGGTTGACGTTATTTGCAATGCTGGCCGGCTGCGCCGAGGCGCCACCGCCCGCGACCACCGACCTCGAGGGCCTCAAGGCGATGCGCGAGGCATGGAATGCAGGCTTTGACGCCGGCGACGCGGCGGCGGTGGCTGCCGTGTATGCCGAGAACGGGGCGCTGATGCCCCCGAACGCGGGCATGGTCCAGGGCCGGGAGGCGATCGAGGCCTTCTGGGACGATTTCCTGGCGATGGGCGGCGGCGCCGTGATCACCGATATCGATGCCAATGCCGGCGGGGACGTTGGCTACAAGGTCGGCACCTACGCGCTGACCTCTGCCGACGGCGAGCCGCTCGACGAGGGCAAATACATCGAGGTCTGGCACCACGCGGACGGACGCTGGCAGATGGTGTACGACATCTGGAACAGCGATCGCCCGGCCCCTGCGCCGGCCGAGGCCGAGGTCGAAGTCGAGATCGAGTTCGACGCCGGGGAAGTGCCCGAGCCCGAGGAGCCGTAAAGTCCACTAGCGGGCCGCCGCGCGACGCGGCGGCCCGTTATTCCCATGCCGGCCGCGCCCGGGGCCGGAAAGCCGGCCCTTCGGTCAGCGCGCGCTGACGGGGTCGCCATACACCGCCAGCTCGCTGATGGCGGAATAATGGCGCCGGGGGCGGGGGTAGCCCGGGTCGGGCTCGACCCCGCCGGCATTCCCGATCACCCGGATGGCCCGGGTGACCACCGGTTCGAACTGCAGCAGGTGGTCGATGTAGGCGCCCTTCCGCCATTGCGTGTTGTCGAAATCCATGGGCGGTTCGATGGTGAGCTCCCGCACGGCCCGCCACATGCCGGCGTCGTCCCGGTACTGGACGTCGAGCGAAGTGAACCAGCCGCCGAACTCCTCCGGCAGGCCGGGGTTGAGCACCAGGGCGGAGACCGCGACCGGCTCGTCCCAGGCGTAGCCGTAGTGGTTGACGCGCGGCATGCCGTCGGGGCTTCGGTTGTACAGGGTGCGGCCGCGGTGCTCGCCGTCGCGGATCAGCTCGATGTCGACCGCGGCCACGGTGTCGTTGTGCAGTATCCGCGCCGCCGTCATCGCCAGGTTCGGCCCCAGGATGCGGATGTCGTAGCCCTGGCGGGCGACCTCGCCCTTGCGTTCCACCGCGAGCTCGAAGGCGTGATGGCCGGGCTCGACGGGCGTGCCCGTGATCCGGCCCTGCTCGAGGCGCAAGCCTTCCGGCAAGGCCCCACCGGTGATGACGTGCCGCGTGCCGTCGCCCGCCGGGCCGTGAAAGTACCGGAATGAGAACGGCCGCCCGGTCGCAGCGAGCAGCGTCGGTGCCGAGGCCAGTTCCAACGGCGCCTCGAAGCGGGCGGCCGGGTCGATCTCGAAGTAATCGATGCCATCCCGGGTGACGATGCGCCCGCCGTGGGCCAGGATCACCCGCTCGCCCTGCGCCGCCATGCGCCTGGCCAGGTCCTGCAGCGAGGCATCCGGCAGATCGTGGCGGGTGATGTTGAGGTAGGCGTCGTTGAAAGGGTGTTGCCAGCGGTCGCGGCCGAGGGGGTAGAGCAGGTGGTCGGGAAGGCCGCGCAGGCCGTGCGCGATGCCGAGCAGGCCGCCGAGGGTGGCGGCCTGGTTGTCGGCATCGAAACCCAGCCCGCTGGCGATGTCCAGCGTGCGCTGGAGGTCGCCGCCGCCATACAGCAGGGCCAGGATGGCGCAGGCGCCGTTCAGGTTGGCGTCCAGCGGTGGCCAGGCGTGGCGGTTGTACTCGAAGGCGCCGTATTCCAGGCGCACGCCCTCGACGCCGGTATGGCCGTAATAGTAATGGCGGGCCAGTTCCGCGCGGGCCGCGCGCCAATCGTCTGGATACTGGCGATGCAGGCGTTGCATGTGCGCGACCGTGG
>WVWV01000067.1 GCA_011773845.1 Lysobacterales bacterium
CCAGGTCCTTGAGCAGCAGCGGCAGCCCGTAGAAGGTGAAGAACATGCTCACCTCCAAGCCCATCGCCGCTCCGGTGGTGGCAAGGATGAAGGGCGGGTATGCCCAGTCGAGCGTGCCCTTGGTGACGATGATCGACATCGTGTTCGGGTCAATGGCGGTCTGGGTGTTCTGGACGGGTTCTTCGCTGTACATCGACATGGTTCGTACCCCACTTGGACACAGTCAGGCATTTGCCAACTGACGATCGAGTATATAGAAATTTCATTTATTAGGGAAATCGAATACTATGCTGTGGACCCCGACCAACGGCTTTCCAGGCTTCTCCAATGCCCCCTGCCTCACCCGCAAGCTGCACCGCAGAGCACCCGCCACCAGCGGGGCCGGGCCTGGTGCCGGCGTCCCGGGCGGCGTTGTTCGTGGGCAGTGACGTTTTTCGCAAGGAGGCGTTCGGGGCCAACCACCCGCTGTCGATCCCCCGGCAATCCGGCGTGCTGGAGCTGTGCGAGGCGCTGGGCTGGTTCGAGGGTGGTGTGCGGCGCCGCTGCCAAGCCGCTTCCCCCGAACGCTTGCGGGCATTCCATGATCCCGACTACATCGAGGCTTTGCGCACGGCCGAGCGCGAGCGGGCGGTCGCCCGCGAGGCGCGCGAGCGCTATCGGATCGGCACCATGGAAAACCCGTTATTCGAGGGCCTGTTCGAACGCGCCGCGACCGCCGTGGGCGGCTCCATCCTGGCTGCGGAGCTGGCCCTCGAGGGCCACACCGCGTTTCATCCGGCCGGTGGCACACACCATGGCCGGCCCGATCGCGCCGCCGGGTTCTGCTATTTCAACGACCCCGTGTTCGCCATCCTCACGCTGCTGGAAGCTGGTTTGGAGCGCGTGCTGTACGTCGACCTGGATGCCCATCACGGTGACGGTGTGCAGGACGCATTCGCCCCTGACCGACGGGTGTTCACGCTGTCCATCCACGAGGGGGGGCGCTGGCCGTACAGCGGTTCGGTGGAGGACCGTGGTGGTGGCCGGGCCCGGAACCTGCCGGTACCGGCAGGCTTCAATGACAGCGAACTCGACTTTCTGATGAGCGAGGCGGTTCTGCCGCTCGCGAGGGAGTTTTCGCCCGAGGCGGTGGTGATCACCTGCGGGGCCGACGGCCTGGCCGGCGACCCACTGTCGAAACTGGCGCTCAGCAACGGCGTCTTGTGGCGGGCGGTGGAGCAACTGGTCGAATTGACCGGGCGCACGGTGGTGCTGGGCGGCGGCGGCTATAATCCGTGGACGGTGGCGCGTTGCTGGGCGGGCCTGTGGGGCCGCCTCAGTCACCAGGCGTTTCCGGCCGAGTTGCCGCCAACCGCACTCGCCATGCTGAAGGGGTTTTCCTGTGACCTGGTGGACGACGAGGAGCTGGAGCCGGCCTGGTTGACGACCATCGCGGACACGCCCCGCACCGGTCCGGTGCGGAGCGCCGTCAGGGAAGTGGCCGGACGCGTGCGCAGCCCGCGAACCGGGCCGGGTGCAACATGAAGCGGGAGGGGCCATGAGCTGGTTGGGGAAGATCCAGCGGATCGAAGAATTGGAGGACGCCGCGCTGGACGCGCGCCTGGTGGCGGAGATGGAGCGCCGGGCCCCGGCCGCGGCGGCCCGCATGGTACGCTTCTCCACGCCCACTTTCCGGGAGTACGAGAGCAGCGAACTCAGCAGTTGCGGCAAGAACAGCTTTCCGGCGTTTTCGATCACCGCCGGCGGCTGCGCGCTGGATGTGCGACCACTGCCAGGCCAAGATCCTCGAGCCCATGATCCCGGCCACCCGGCCGGAAACCCTCGACCGGAAGGTCCGGGAACTGATCGAGCAGGAAGACCTGCAGGGCTTCCTGCTGTCCGGCGGCTCCAACCGGCGCAACGAGATCCGCTACGAGCGCTTCTACCCGGTGATCGAGCGCCTGAAACGCGATTTCCCTCAGCTGCGCATCGCCATCCACACGGCGCTCACCGACGAGGCCGGTGCCCGGGCCATGGAGGCGGCCGGCGTCGACATCGCCATGCTGGACGTGATCGGGGCCGAGGAGACCATTCGCCAGGTGTATCACCTTGACCGGCCGGTGGAGGATTTCGAGGCCACCCTGGCCGCGCTTTGCGCCACTTCGATGCAGGTTTCCCCGCACATCGTCATCGGGCTGCATTACGGTCGCATCCTCGGCGAGATGAACGCGCTGGACATCATCGCGCGGCACGACACGCAGGCGCTGGTGCTGGTGGTCGTCATGCCCTTCTATGCGCGGCCGGGAACCTTCGTGGCCCCGTCCACCCGCGAGGTCGGCGAGCTGTTCCTAGTGGCGCGCGAGGTGCTGCCCGAACGCCAGTTGCTGCTCGGATGCGCGCGCCCGCCCGGCATGCACAAGCGGGTCACCGATGCCTATGCGGTCATGGCCGGCCTGGATGGCATCGCCTTTCCGGCCGACGGGGCAGTGGCCGTGGCCGACGCCATCGGCCGTCCGTTCCACCAGGCGCATGCCTGCTGCTCGGTCAGGCTGGGCGAGGGCGTGGCGAGCCTGAGGACCACCAGTTGCGCTGCATGAGCAGCGGGAGGCGAGTGCGATGAGTTGCGTCAAACAACGGGGCACCCCGTCTGCAACAACCGCTGCAGGCCGGGATTACAATCCGTTCGAGGCCATGCAACCGCGCTCACCCCTGAAGACGCCCAAGGCATTCCGCAACGGCGCGCCGGTAAAACATCGCGATATCGCGCCGCAGGGGGTCTACCGGCCCGACTACAACATCCTGACGCCGCACATGCGCTCGCCGGACTACGTGCAGATGTCCACGGCGGCGGCGATCACGCTGGGCGTGAGCGACGGGCGCATGTACCGCTGCGCCTGCACGCGCTGCCTCAACCTGCTGCTGACCTATCCGGAGGGCTGCCGCGCCAACTGCGCCTATTGCGGCCTGGCCCGTCACCGCGAGGCGGAGCGGGACTATGCCGACCGCAACTTCATTCGCGTCGACTGGCCGGCAGTACCCATGGACACCGTGGTGGACATCGTGGCGCGGGACGGTGCCGACAGCCCGTTTCACCGCATGTGCATCTCGATGATCACCCATCCGCGCTCCGACGACGACACCGTCACCGTGCTGAGGAAATGGACCGACCGGATCGACCCGGACACCATCCCCGTTTCCATCCTCTCCAACCCGACCACCATGAGCCGGGCCGACGTGCAGAACCTGCACGACTGCGGCGCCGACATTTTCACCGTGGCGCTGGACGCGGCCACGCCGGAAATCTTCGACCGCACCCGCGGCAAGGGGGTGCAGTCGCCGCACAAATGGAGCAAGTACTGGGACGTGTTGCTGGATGCGCGCGACATATTCGGCGCGGAGAAATTCGGTGCCCACATCATCGTCGGCATGGGGGAGACCGAATACGAGGTGCTGAGCCTGGTGCAGCAACTGGTGGACCTGGGCGGTCACAGTCACATGTTCTGCTTTTTCCCCGAGCAGGGTTCGCTGATGGATCACCTGCCGGCCACGCCCCGCGACCAGTGGCGGCGTGTGCAGCTCGGACGTTACCTGATCGACTACCGCGGTGTGCGCGTGGAGCACATGCGCTTCGACGAGCAGGGCCGAGTCACCGATTTCGGCCTGCCCGCCGGCGAACTGGACGACGTGATCGACGACGGCGTCGCGTTCCGCACCTCGGGCTGCCCGGGCAAGGTGCGAGAGGATATCTCGGCCTGCGACCGCCCCTATGGCGACTCGCCCCCCAGCGACATTGCCAGCTACCCGTTTCAGCCCAAGACGAAAGATCTCAGGAAGATTCGCAGACAACTCGGCATTCCGGTGAAAACGGTCTGAGACGTGACCGGAACCCTGCGGGTCATCGACAGCGGCGTCACCGAAGGACGGCTGAATATCGCCATCGGGCAGGCCCTGATCGAGCAGCATCGACAGGACCTGGCGCCTGACACCCTGCGGTTCCTGCGCTTTCCACCGACCGCCCTGATCGGGCGCCACCAGGCCCTGGCGCAGGAGGTGGATGTTGCGTTTTGCCGGCAGCATGGCATCGGCCTGGCGCGCCGGATCACGGGTGGCGGCGCCATATTTCTCGATCCCGGGCAACTGGGCTGGGAGCTGGTGATCCGTCGCGCCACGCTGGGCGGGGGTGCGCTGAACGAGTTGGCGCGCCGGATCTGCGAGGCGGCGGCCGCCGGCCTAGGGCGACTGGGCATCGAAGCGCGCTTCCGGCCGCGCAACGACATCGAGGTCGACGGCCGCAAGCTCTGCGGCACCGGCGGGTTCTTCGACGGCGACACGCTGTTCTTCCAGGGCACCGTGCTGGTGGACCTGGATTCTGCCCTGATGGTTTCGGCACTGAAGGTGCCCCGGGCCAAGCTGGAAAAACATGCGCTGGATTCAGCGGCCCAGCGCGTGGTGACCCTCAGGGAACTGCTGGGCGCGGATTGCCCGAACCTGCAGACCATCCAGGCGGCCCTGGCGGGTGGCTTCGAATCCGGTTTCGGGTTGGGCGCCGAGCCTGGTGAACTTGACGGGGCGACCCGCACGCTGGCGCAGCAACTGTTCGACGAGGAAATCGGCCAAGACGATTTCGTCAACGAGATCGAGCAACCGGCTGGCCGCGAAGGCATCCTGGAAGGCGAGCACACCGGTCCCGGCGGCACCGTGCGGACCTATCTCAGCCTGCAGGGTCCGGCCCGCAACCGCATTGGCTCGGTGCTGATCACGGGCGATTTTTTCGTCACCCCGCCGCGCGTCGTGT
>WVWV01000056.1 GCA_011773845.1 Lysobacterales bacterium
CGCTTGAGTTCCGTAAACAGACTACTCACAGCGGTACTCCTCGGCGGCTTTCTCGCAGCCCGGCGGCAGGCCATGCTCGTCCCAGTAGGCGGGCATGTTCAGATCCCTGATGACGCGCTGGAAATGCGGTGAGCGCCTGAACCGCTCGTTGCCGGGCAGCCAGATCCAGTTGTTGACGTAGGATAGGTCCGCTTCGATACGATCGTAAGCGCCGATCGCCAGCAATAGGCTTTCGGTGATGCCGATGGGTTTTTCCTGCTTGTTTTCCAGCCAGTCAAGCACCCGGGGCAGGGACGCCGTGTGATCCTGCTCGGGGCGCTCCAGCCCCGCCACCCATTCATCCATCGGGAAGTCCGGATACAGGAGTCTCAGGTAATTGGCCGCAATGAGGCCGGCCAGCTGGTTGCCTTCGCGGAAGACGAACTCCACGAAGGCGGTATCGGTGGCAATCAGCCTCGACCGGGCGATCACCACGTACTGGTCGACTGCAGCCTGCGTATCACCCTGTATCAGCAGCACGCGCGACAGGTGCCGGCGGCAATTGATGTAGGCCGGATCGATCTCGAGGCAACGCATCAGTTGTTTGCGGGCCTGCTCATGGAAACCCAGCTCCGTGTAGCGCAAGCCGCTCCACAGCCACGCGGTGGCGTTGGACGGGTCGAGTTCCAGCGCCTTGTCGGTCAACTCCAGGGCGGCTTCCCAGTCGGCTCCCTCCGATTCATATTGTTTCAGCATGGCCTTGACCGCCCATGACAGGGATTGCCGGGGGTCGAGTTCGAGTGCCCGGTCGATCGCCTGCTCGGTTCGCGCAAAGAACGAGGCGTCTTCCGCCGGCGAGAGCGTGCTCCACGAAGGCACCAGGTAGTACGCCATGCCCAGCATGGACCAGGCGCGGGCAAAATCCGGGTCGAGCTGGGTGGCCCGCTCCAGCAGGTCCATCGCCCTGGGCAGGTCCTGCCGGTCAATGACCAGCGCGCGCCCTTGCAGGAACAACTCGTAGGCGTCCATGTTGCGGGTATCGGCCTCTACACTGACTTCGGCTGCATCCAGGTCCAGCCCCAACTCGGAGGCCAGGGCTGTGACAATGGCGCTCGCGATCTCGTTCTGGATGGCGAAGATGTCGTCCAGCTCGCGGTCGTAGGATTCGGACCAGAGGTGGCGGTCGTTGGTGGCGTCGATCAGCTGGGCGGTGATGCGCACCCGGTTGCCGGCCTTGCGCACGCTGCCTTCCAGCACGTTGGTTACCTTCAGCTGGCTGGCGATGTCAGGGATGCTGGCGCTGCTGCCCTTGAAGGCGAACGAGGAAGTGCGCGAGGCCACGTGCAGGCCGTCCACCTTGACCAGCAGGTTGAGCAGTTCCTCGGCGATGCCGTCCGAGAAATACTCCTGGGCGGGATCTTCGCTCATGTTGACGAATGGCAGCACCGCGATTGAGTTGCGGTTGTCACTGGGCGCGGGCTGCGCCGACTTTTGGGCGGCTGGCTCAGCTTCAGTGCTCACGGCAGCCGCTGGCAGCCGCGCCTGGGGCAGGTAACGGTCGATGCCCACCACTGTGATGGCCAGCACCAGCAGGGCGATGGTGATGTAGTTGAGTTTTTGTCCGGTTTCGGCGGTGATCGACTGGCTGCGGTCGACATCTTTTTCGCGCTTGATGCCTTCCGGCGTGATCTCGAAGGCCCAGGAAAAGAACACCACGATCGGGAAGCCTGCAATCAATGCCGTGATCAGCATCTTCATGATCCAAGCAGGCGCCTCGAAGGACTCGCGCGCGATATCGCCCACCTGCACCAGCAGCCAGGCGGCCACGGCGTACGCAATGGCCACGCGCACCACGTTGCGGCGCTTGAGTTCGGCGAACAGGCTCATGGGCCGCCCCTGTCTGGCGTTTCCATGAACGGGTCCGCCACAACGCCTTCGGGGCGGACCAGGTCGTTGAAGCGGGGGTCGTCGCGGAAGAAATCCCAGCGCGGTTCCAGGTACAGCCGCCACCGGGTGAGGCCTTCCGGCTGGTCAAGCCGCTCGGCTATTGCCTCGAGTGCCCGATCCCGTTGGCCCGTAAACGCGCGCAGCCAGATTTCGCGACCATTCAAGGTGGCCCCGAAGACATGATCGTCCTCACGTGACAGAAGCGAGGTCGACAGCTCGGTCAGGGCCAATGCCGCATCCCTATTGCCCAGCCAGGCCTGGGCCTCGGCCTGGTTCATGGCGCGAAAGGCCCGGGCCCTGCGCCCGCCGGGCTCATAGTTCCGGGCCTCTGCCAGGTACTGCTCGAAATAGGCCCGGGCCGATTCCAGGTCCCCCTGCAGGGCATGGCTCCAGCCCAGGCGATAAGGCAAGGTCATATCCATGACGGGCATCAAACCGGAACCGCTGCCTTCATGGTTGAGCTGGAGGAGACGATCCCAGTCGCGACGCAGGAGGGCAACGAGGGACCGTGCGGCGCTGAAGCGCCCGTCCGAGCGCCCCTGGTACGCCTGCAGCAACTGCTCCGCGGCGTCGATGTCACCGTACCTGTCGATCAGGACCGATACCTTCGAGCTCACTAGGTCGCCGGAGTCCGGGTCTCGGGTCAGCCACACATCGACCAGGGGCTCGAGACGATTGAAATCCCTCATCAGTGACAAGGTTTCTGCGAGGGTGCTGGCTGCGAAGCTGTTGAGCGGATCCAGTTCGAGGCACCGCTCGAAGGCGGCCACGGCGTCCTCCCAGCGGCCCAGGCGCCGCAGGCTCAGGCCGAGGTCCCGGTAAATCTCGGCGTTCCCCGGCGCCAGGGCCCTGGCCTCCTCCAGTAATTCGAGGCTGCGGGAATAATCCAGTTCGATGCGGTAGTGATAATCCGCCTGGGCGACCTTCACGTTGGGGCTGGTCGGCGCGATGGCCTCGGCGCGCGCCAGGTTCTGGCGGACCCGTTCACGCTGCTCGTCGGTGTTTTCGTATCCGATCCAGATGCCCTGCATCTGGATGGCGGCGAGGGTGACCCAGGCATCCGCGAACTCCGGGTCCTCCTCGACGGCCTGGCGGGCGAAGGGCTCGGCCCGCTGGTACTTGTCGGCCGAGTAGTCCGTTTCGTCAATGATGTTCTCCGCATGCAGCCAGGCTTCCCAGGCCGCCAGGCTGTCGGTCGGACGCCCACCCAGGGACTGTTGATCGGCGGCCGACAGCTCCCCCTTGACGGCCGTTACGATCTGCCGGGTGATCTCCGACTGGATGTCGAAGATGTTGTCGATGGTCATCTCGCGGTCGAAGGTCTCGGCCCACAGGTGCTGGTCGGTGGCCACGTCGATCAGCTGCGCGTTGATGCGCACGCGGCTACCAGCACGCTGCACGCCGCCTTCGAGGATTTTGCCGACACCCAGTTCGGCTGCGATCTCCGGGATCTTCTTGGTGGTGTCGCGGTACTCCATCACCGAGGTGCGCGAGATCACCTTCAGGTCGCCGATCTTGGCCAGTTGCGTCAGCAGGTCGTCGTGGATGCCGTCGGTGAAGAACAGGTCCTCTTCCTTCAGGCTGCGGTTGGCAAACGGCAGCACCGCGATGGCACTCTCATCGACGGCCGCCGACGGGGCTTCCGGCTCCGCGGCCGGGAAAGTGCCCGCGTCGTCGGCTTCCGGGGAAATCGCTGCCGGGGCCAGGTCCACCGTTTCCATCTCGCGGTCACGGTCCATGAACCGGGATTCGTAAACGAAATAGGCCAGCGCGACCGCCAGCAGGCCGATGATGGCGCGGTCGAGTTTGCGGCCGGTTT
>WVWV01000008.1:0-320 GCA_011773845.1 Lysobacterales bacterium
GATGTAACCGAATGCCGTCTTGCCGGCCTGGGCTGACCCGTCGAGGCGCACCCCCCAGGTGGTGTTGGACAGACCGGGCGCATCCTCGTTGTCGATGTCGTACCAGTAGCCGCTCAATTTGCCTACGCGCTCGAAGGTCTTGCTCACATTCAGCAGGTGGGTGCTCTGGCCGTGGTCCCCGGCGGCCACGTCGTCACCGAAAATCCGGTTCACGTTGTCGACGTAGCTGTATTGAAGATCGAGCGCCTTGTCGGTCTGGTGCCGGAATGTCACCGCGTCATAGGTCTGTTCGTTCTGCCGCCAGCCGACATTGCCGACGA
>WVWV01000008.1:327-2674 GCA_011773845.1 Lysobacterales bacterium
CGCACTCTTGAACTGCAGGTAGGCCTGGTTGAGGTCACCGCCGGCCGGGTCGGCGATCACCGGATATTGATCGCGGTCCGGCGTGTTGCCGCCACCCTCGTTATACCGGTCACCGCCGAGGTCGGCGATGTAATCGAATTCCACGAACAGGGACAGGCCGCTCCAGTCGGCGGTGCGGAAATTCAGCCGCGTACGCAAAGGATAGGCCGTGGCGTCCTTGTCGAATGGATCCTGGTCGACATGCTCCAGGCGCCAGCGAAACGCCAGCCCCCAGTCGCCCTCCGTGAAGGCGTCCGTAAAACGCTCCGCCGCGGCGGCGGGGTGCTGCAGCGCAGCCACGAGCAGCAGCAGCGCCAGCCGGCGACCGACCGGCAAGATTGGTTTGGTGTGCATGCTGGTCTCCTCCATGAACGGCCGACCCGGCCGGCGTGCCGAGGAATGCAGCGGGCGCCGCGGGCGCGGCGCCCGCCGGCATCAATAGATGTCTCCCATCGTGTTGTGCACGTTGAACTTGCCGGTGGGCGTGATGATTTCGGGACCCTTGATGACGTGTTTCAGGGTCCGCGTCGCATCGTCAACGATCACGATGGCGGATTCCTGCTCCTGACCGCTCCAGACCGAGAACCAAACCTCGCTGCCGTCCATGTTGTACTCCGGGTGCACCACGCGCTTGGGTCCCTCGCCCAGTTCCGCCCAGTCCGCTATGGGCAGCACCTCGTAGCCCGCGTCCAGGTCGTTGACATCGAAGACCGCCACAGACTGGGAGATGGCCGGATCCGGATTCAGCGGCGTGTCCACCCAGAGGTTGCGCGAATTGGGGTGCGACTTCACGAACAGCGAGCCGCCACCCTGGCCCTGCACCACCCGCACCGCGTGCCAGGCATGATCCCGGTGCCGCTCGGGATCGGTGCCGATGAAGGTGATGTTGGCGTTGCCCAGCGCACTGGTGATCCACACCGGCCCGAACTTCGGATCGTCGATGTTGGCGCCGCGTCCGGGATGCGGAACCTGCGTCACCTCGGGCAGGGCCACCAGCCGGCGGTTGCGCGAGTCGATCACCGCGAGGCGATTGGATTGGTTGGCCGCGGTCAGGAAGTAGCGCTTGGTGGCATCCCAGCCGCCGTCGTGCAGGAACCGCGCCGCGCCGATGGTCGTCACCTGAGATTGTCCACGTCCTCGTAGTTCACCAGCAGGATCTTGCCCGTCTCCTTGACGTTGACGATGAACTCCGGGTGCTCGTGGGAGGCCACGATGGCGGCCACCCGCGGTTCGGGATGGAATTCCTGGGTGTCCACGGTCATGCCACGGGTGGAAACGATCTTGATCGGCTTCAGCGTGCTGCCGTCCATGATTACGTATTGCGGCGGCCAGTAGGAGCCGGCAATGGCGTACCGGTCCTCGTAGCCGCTGTACTTGGAAGTCTCCACCGAGCGCGCCTCCAGGCCAACCTTGATCTCCGCCACCCGCTGCGGCGGATCCATCCACAGGTCGATCATGTCGACCTTGGCATCGCGCCCGATGGTGTAGACGTAACGGCCGGAGGCTGACAGGCGCGAGATGTGCACGGCGTAACCCGTCTTGATGATCGCCACCACTTCCTTGGTATCGCCGTCGATGATGGCCACCTGTCCGCTGTCGCGCAGCGTGACCGAGAAGAAGTTATCGATGTTGCGTTCGTGCTGCGGGGCCTGCGGACGGTCGCCCGGTTCGACCATCACGGTCCAGCTGTCCAGCATTTCCGGCAGCCCCCATTCCGGCGGCGCCGGCGGCTCGTGTTGCAGGAATCGGGCCATCACGTCGATCTGCTCCGCGGTGAAATCCCCGGACGTGCCCCAGTTGGGCATGCCCGCCGGCGACCCGTAATTGATCAGGGCCTTGAGATAGTCGGTGCCCTTCTCGCGCGTGATATCGGTGGTCAATGCCTTGCCGGTGGCGCCTTTGCGCAGCACGCCATGGCAGCCCGCGCAGCGCTCGAAATACAACTGCGTGGCCAACTCGAACTCGGCCAGCGTCATGGGCGGACCTTCGGAATCGATGAAACTGCGTGCCACGTCCGCCCCGATCGGGCTGGGCGCGCCGCGATAGGCCAACTCCTCTTCGGCCGGCACCGGGTGTTCTGCCGGGCCGGTGACCATTTCGCCCCCGCGCACCGCAGCGACCTCTGCTGCCTGCACCTCGCCACCCGCGTTGTCCCAGGCGTTGATGATGAAGGTCACCACGTCGGCCACCTCCTGATCGCTGAGGTAGCTGAGGTTGGGCATCACGGCGTTGTAATCCACCCCGTTGACCGTGATCGGGCCGGACAGGCCATTGATGACCGCGGCCACCACCTTCAGCGGGTCATCGG
>WVWV01000142.1:0-1317 GCA_011773845.1 Lysobacterales bacterium
GATCTCTCCAGCCACGCCTCCCGCGGGGCCCGATTGCGTTGCAAGCTGCGCGTGGACGTGCGCCCCCAGGGCAGGGTCGAGCTCAGGATGGACTCCGGTTATCCTCAGTCGGCGAGCATCGACATCACGGACATGCTCCACGAGCTGCCTTTGGGTAGCTGGGAAGACGTCGCTTTCGAGATGAGCGCGTTTGCCGACGGGACGGATAACCTATGCTCGGTGGACACCCCCTGGTTGATCTGGACGGACGGCCTGCTCGGGCTTTCGGTGTCGAATCTCAGGATCGATCCGGGAGACGACTGAAATCAATGGCCGGGGCGACGGTGGCATGCTGATGATCGTCCGGCTTTGCACGGCGATCCTGCTGCTGTCTGCGGGGAGCATGGCTGCTCGCGCGGTTTCGGGGCCAGGCGCGGTGCCCGATGAGCCGATCAGAGTCGAGGTGGTGCGAACGGCGAGCGGCTTTGAGCTCCGGCGCGGTGGCCGGCCCTACCGTATCCAGGGTGCCGGCGGTTTGGACCGTCTGGCCCTGCTTGCCGAGGCCGGCGGCAACTCCATCCGGACGTGGTCGGTCGGAACCCCCGAGCAGTCCGCGAGGGACCTGCTCGACGAAGCGCACCGCCTCGGCCTCACGGTCGCGCTCTGCCTGGACATTGCCAGGGAGCGGCACGGCTTCGACTACGACGATGAAGCGGCGGTGGCCGCGCAGTTCGAGCGCGCGAAGGCCGAGGTGCTGGCACACCGCGATCATCCAGCTTTGCTGGTCTGGATCATCGGCAACGAGCTGAACCACGACTTCAAGAACCCCAGGGTCTACGACGCGGTGAACGAGATCTCCCGGATGATCCACGAGATCGACGGGAACCATCCCACCACCACGACCATCGCGGGCTTCAGCGCGGACATGGCCGAGGTCATCGCTATNNAGGGGCCTTACGTGCTGACCGAGTGGGGGCCGCCTGGACACTGGGAGGTGGCGAAGACGGGCTGGGGGGCGCCCGTGGAGCCCGACAGCTCCGCCAAGGCGAAGGCTCTGCTGCGCGCCTACCGCACGGCCATCGCCCCTCATCCCGATCAGCTCATCGGCAACTACGTGTTTCTGTGGGGCCAGAAGCAGGAGCGCACGCCGACGTGGTATGGGCTGTTCACCGAAACCGGTGAGAAAACCGAGTCGGCCGACGTCATGCATTACCTATGGAGGGGTAGCTGGCCCGACAATCGCGCCCCGGTGGTCAAGGCCGTTCGCCTCGACGGCCGAAGGGCGGGGCGGGACATCGTCCTGGTTCCGGGGGAGACGTATTCCATTCTCGCCCGGGT
>WVWV01000142.1:1332-1715 GCA_011773845.1 Lysobacterales bacterium
CTATCGGCTCTTCGTGTACGCGTACGACGGCAGCGGCGGCGCGGCTCATGGGAACGTTCCCTTCTTCGTCCGTGCCCGGCCAGGATCCGGCTGAACGCCCTGTCCCTCCCCGGTCTGGCGTAGTTCCCGCGCCCGTGCTCCTGATATAGTCACGACAGACACGAACCTGCTTGAGGGAAAGGGACCAATGATCGATTTCGAGATACCAGCCGAGACCAAAGCCATCCGCGCCAAGGTGCGCGCCTTCGTGCAGGAGGAGTGCGTGGCGGCGGAGGCGCAGTGCACGGCGGAGAACTTCGAGCAGGTGCTTTCCGAACTCAGAGGCAAGGCCCGGGCCCAGGGTCTGTGGTGCCCCTTCATCCCCGAGGAGCACGGGGGCATGG
>WVWV01000142.1:1727-2283 GCA_011773845.1 Lysobacterales bacterium
GCGAGAGTTTTCTCGGCGCGCTGGCGCTCAATACCCAGGGGCCCGACGATGCCACCATGCTCACGCTGCTCGAGCACGGCACCGACCACCAGAAAGAAAAGTTCTTAAAGCCCCTGCTGGACGGCCAGAAGCGCATCTGCTACTCCATGACGGAGAAGGCGGCGGGCGCGGACGCCACGGGCATGCAGACCGCGGCCGTTCTCGAAGGCGACAACTGGGTGCTCAACGGCGAGAAGTGGTTCAGCTCGTCCGCGGACGTGGCCGACATTGCGGTGGTGATGGCCAAGACGGATCCGGACGCGCCGCGCCACGAGCGCTACAGCACGTTCATCGTCGAGCTGCCCAACCCCGGCTACCAGATCCTGCGCAACATCGACACCATGCAGCCCCACACCGAGCTGGGTCTGAAGCTCGGTCACTCCCATTCCGAGGTGAAGATAGACAACCTGGTGGTGCCCCGGGACAACCTCCTCGGGGGCCGCGGCAAGGGCTTCGCCATGGGCCAGCACCGGCTTGCCTACGGCCGGCTGCGCCACGGCATGCACAACGTGGCCAT
>WVWV01000022.1:0-289 GCA_011773845.1 Lysobacterales bacterium
AGCGAGCGCCCGAACACCACGATGCGCCGCGGGTCCACCCCCCGCTCGCGCACCAGGTGCTCCCAGGCGGCCGCCGCGTCGCGGTAGGTGCCGGCCTCGCTCGGGCGCCCCTCGCTGCGCCCGTAGCCCCGGTAGTCGATGATCAGCGTGTCGAGGCCCAGCTCGTGGAAGATGGCGATGCTGTCCAGGCGGTGGGAGATGTTGCCGGCGTTGCCGTGCAGGAACAGCAGCGTGCTCCGGGCGCCCGGCGCGGGCACGAACCAGCCGTGCAGGCGCACGCCGTCGGCGG
>WVWV01000022.1:403-3561 GCA_011773845.1 Lysobacterales bacterium
CACCGGGGCGGCGGGCAAAAAAAAAGCCCCGCGCTCGGGCGGGGCTTCTTTCATTCCGGATACGAGGCCGGCTTACTCGGCCGCTTCCGTGGTGACGTTGGTGGCCTGCGGGCCCTTGGGGCCCTGTTCCACGTTGAAGCTCACCTGCTGTCCCTCGGACAGCGTGCGGAAGCCGTCGCCCTGGATGGCGGAGTAGTGCACGAACACGTCGGATCCGCCGTCGGCGGGGGTGATGAAACCGAAGCCCTTGGCCTCGTTGAACCACTTTACGGTGCCTGTAGTCATTTTTGAAATACCCTAGGTCGAAACAAAAAAACGTTTAATTGCAGATCTCAAAAAAGGTGCTTCACAGGAATTGCCGTTGTGGAACTTCTGGATAAACCTTGACGAGGTGCAACCAACACGGTCGCCGGTGGCTGCGGGTTCGCGTTTGACGCGCCAGCGCGCTTTCCGGCAGCGCCAAGAGTAGCTGCAAGCGCGGAAAATCACAAGGGTTTGTGCTCATCTGGCCGGCGAACGGAAAAACGGGAGCAGGGCGCTTTCGCACCCTGCTCCCGTCCCGGGCCCGCCGGCCCGGTTCAGACTGGAGTGGAGCCTGGCCCTACCGCGCGTGCACCTTCTCCACGTCGAACGCCTTGCCCTCGCCGTGGCAGGCGGTGCAGGACTCGCCGAAGAAGGTGGTCTGCGCCAGCGCGTGGGTCCGGGCCGCGTCACTCTGGTGGCAGCTCACGCAGGCGGCGGTGATGGGCGGCGTCTCCGGCAGCAACTCCTGCGGCGTGATGGTTGCCAGCAGTCCGTCCGGCAGCGGCAGCTCGTAGGAGTCGTTCACGTGGCAGGTCTCGCAGTCGCGCAGGTCACCCGGGAAGTGGATGTCGCTGAAGTCGAACACGCCGCGTGAGCGGATCACCACGTAAGGGTTGGCGCGCTCCGCACCCATGTGGATGCTGTGGATCATGTACTTGAAGTGCACCGACTGCGCCGGCTCCCGCACCGCGACGAACTCGGGGCGGTGGCAGGTGTTGCAGTAGTTGGCGTTGCGGCGGTTGTTGCCGTGCTCGCTCAGGTTGCGGTGGCAGCTCTCGCAGTTGTAGTCGTCGACCACCATGCGCCGCGGCTCGGCGGTGGCGTCGGTGACCGCGAAGGCCAGCAGCGTCGCCTCGATCGGGTCGCGCTCGGTGGAGACCTCGTCGTGATGCAGCATCACGTCGATGTTGTCGCGGCCCTCGACTGAAACCGTGTAGGAACCCTCGGCGTCGGCCGGGATGGCGGTCTCGAAGGTGTAGGTCCAGTTGTCGCCGGCCGGCTTGGCCTTGGTGCCCACTGACTCCTGCACGCGGAACGAGAAGTCCTCGTTGGGCCCGGTGATGGTCAGGCGCAGGCGGTTCAGGCTGGCCGGGTTGATCGGGCCGTACTTGGTGCCGACCGCGAAGGTCACCGTCGGGAACTGCCCCGGGGCGGTGTCGACGATGTCGATGAACCGGAACCTCACGCCCGGCAACTGCGCGGACTTGTACACCGGCAGGTGTGCGCCGCGCACGGTGCGGTCATACTCGACCTCGGACTCGGGTGCGTGGCAGAGCCCGCAGTTGTCGTCGTTGCTCTGCGGGGCGTGGCCCACGCCGGCCTCGAAATCGATGTCGCTGTGGCAGGAGCCGCACACCAGCCGTGAAGGGTGATCCAGCCAGTGGGTGTGGTCCCGGGCCGCCTCGCCGCGGAACTGCCCGGGCGCGTTGGTCTCGCAGCCCAGCACGGTGGTGTTGACCAGCAGTTTCTGCAGGGTGTCGCCGCTGTCGCGGTCGCGCAGGTAGAACCTGGTGCCTTCGCGCACCCACTTGCCGGTATCCTGGCTGCCCGCGCCGTTGCTGGCGGCGAACAGCGGTCCGTCTGCCGCGCCGACGCGCACCTCGACCGAGCCGGCATCACTCCAGGTGAGCGTGGTCATGCCCTTGCGGGAGTCGTCGCACACCGGCACCGGGTTGGGGCTGGCCACCAGCGGGAATGCCTCGGTGGGCGTGCCGCCCGTGTGGCAGACCTCGCAGTCGTTGATTTCGACCGGGAAGTGCGCCTCCGCGTGCACCCGGTGGATCATGACGTTGAAGGAATAGCTCTCGTTCTCCTCGGCGTCGAAGTTGGCCGGCAGGTGGCACTGCGTGCACACGTTGACGTCCTGGTAGCGGCCGCCGTGCATGGCCAACGGGTTGTGGCAGTTGTTGCAGGTCGCGGTCCGCACCACGTCCCGCGGCATCGGCTCGCCGCTGCCGGACGGGATAAAGTGGTAGGGGACGTTGGCGACGTAACGGTCCAGGTCGTAATCGCGCAGGTCGCGCCGCGCCACGCCGGTCAGCGTGTGGGTGGCGTCGGCGTCGTAGTCGGCGGGCAGCACCGTGTTGAACTTGTAGGTGTACACGCCATTGCCGAGGGCGGTTACCGCGCCGTTACGGTCGCGGAAGAAATCCGACCGCGGGTGGTAGCTCACCTTGTTTTCCTCACCCTGGGGGATGTAGGTCAGCATGAAGCGCACGTCCACCTCGCCGGGGGTGGTGACGCCGTTGACATCCAGCGCCAGGCCGCCCGGGTCCTTGAGCGAGAACGTGACCAGCGGCTGCAGGTCGGAGGGAATCTCGAAATCGAGGATCTCCATCTCCAGCCCCGGGCGGATGAAGAAGACCTCGTCCGCACTGAGGTAGTACTCCTTGTCGCGGGCGGTGTAGTACCCGCCGTTGTCCGTATTGGATTTCGCAGCCAGGTTGGCGGCCGTGCACACAAGCGCCGCGCCTACCAATAGCAGCCGCACGCATCTCGTCTTCATGATTTACCTCCAGTCTGTCTCCCATCGGTGCCGGGATGGAGTGTTGTTGTTCATCCAGAAAGAAAAGGGATTTCTGGCGAGCACCGGCCTAAAGATTCCATAATCGGGCATGAATTACGATGATCTGGGTCAAGTGTTGACCAGCCCGCGCGGGGGCGCCCGAGGCCGGGTGCGGCGCCCCGGCGGACGGCCGGGCGGACGGGGGCTGCATAGCCGCAAACCGGCGCCCGATCGTGATTTACAACTTATTGATTAATAACAATATAAATAAGATTTCGGGGTTTTTGGGCGAGGACAGATTCGCGCCGCGCGCGCATTGATCCAGATCAACAAACCCCGTGCCTTGCGC
>WVWV01000159.1:0-422 GCA_011773845.1 Lysobacterales bacterium
CGGGCAGCTCGAGGGCCCGGGGATCCGCGCCGGCGGACAGCTCCGGGAACGCTTCCTGCAGCAGCTCGGCGAAGTCGGCGTACTCGGAGATGATGTCGCTGATCAGGATCGGCCGAGAGATCGGCGTTCTCCACGACGTACGCGAGCTCGCGGGCCTTGTAGCGGGCGTTGACGGGCACGGCCATGGCGCCGAGCAGCTGGACGGCGAAGAGGCACTCCACGTAGTCCAGGCAATTGGGCATCAGGATGCCGACGTGGTCGCCCCGGTCGACGCCCAGCGCCAGCAGGCTCCTCGCGCGTTCGTACGCGCGCTCGCGCAGCTGACCGTAAGTCAGCCTTGCGTCCGGGAAGATGATGGCGTCACGGTCACCGTGGCGATCCGCCGCGCGCAGCAGCAGATCGCCCAGGGTGGTGACTTCTAT
>WVWV01000159.1:458-1115 GCA_011773845.1 Lysobacterales bacterium
ATTCGGTGTGCGCTCAACCCGACACCTGTCCGGGTGAGAGGAAACCTCCTACCAGGGATGGATCTCGCCGTTCCACTTGTAGAAGCTGCCCGAGTCCGCCTTGGTCATGCCCGCGATCACGCCGCGGATGCCCGATGCGCTCTCCTCGGCAGTGATCTCCGCGTGGGGACCGCCCATGTCGGTCTGCACCCAGCCCGGATGCATGAGACCCACGGTGATGGGCTCTTCCTTCCAGTCCAGCGCCAGAATCTGGCCGACCTTGCTCACCCCGGCCTTGGTCGTGGAGTAGATGTACATCCCGCCCATGGGCCAGGTGGAGGCTGCGAGCTGGCTGGTGACGATCATCAGCTTGCCGTCACCGGAAGCCGCCAGGTTGCTCTTGAACGCCCGGGAGATGAGCAGCGGCCCGATGGTGTTGATGTCCAGGGTGCGGTGCCACTCCTCGATGTCGACGTCGTCGAGGGACTGATGCTGGCCGCCCACGGCGCCGGCGTTGTTGATCAGGACGTCGATGGGCGCATCGCCAATGGCAGCGGCCGCCGCTTCGATGGAGGCCGGGTCGCCGGCGTCCATCTGCTGAACGGTGATGTTGTCCGCACCGCTGGCGACCTCGTCAAGCAGCGCGGCGTTGCCGGTGTCCCGCACGCATGCGATCAC
>WVWV01000159.1:1173-1430 GCA_011773845.1 Lysobacterales bacterium
TTCGAATGCCCCTAGGGTACTACATCGGGGTCGTTGTAGTTCCAGATATGTTTGTACACCCGCCAGCCGCCGTCGTCCTGGCGCCGCATGACGTCCAGGAACTTCCGGTAGCTGCTGAACGTCCCGCTGCCGTCCTTGGCCGTGCGGTGAATGACGTAGTCGTAGCGTGACCAGGCCATGTCACCGTCCACCTCGATGGTGGCCGGCACCGCGATCTCGATGCGGAAGTCGTCGGTGGTGAACACGCCGTCCAGCAT
>WVWV01000159.1:1528-1785 GCA_011773845.1 Lysobacterales bacterium
CCAGCACGGCGGCGTAACCGTCGACGCTGCCGGCCTCCACGGCCGCGTTCCAGTCGGCCTGGAGCTTCTGAATGGCGGCGATGTCGTCTGCGGATGACGCCATGATTTCCCCCCAGCGCGTTGCCTTTGTGTTGCGCGAAAGTCTATCAGACAAGTCGATCCGGAGGCTCGCTCCCGGCGAAAAACGCTGCCAGATTCTCAGCTACCCGCATGCCCATGGCCGTGCGGGTCTCTTGCGTGGCGCTGCCGAGGTGGGG
>WVWV01000090.1:0-815 GCA_011773845.1 Lysobacterales bacterium
CGGGGGGCCGCACGATCGGGATCCCCAGCTTCAGGAGACCCTCGCCCAGATAGCGCACCGAGGCCAGGCGGTAGCGCAGGTAGTCCTCCTCCACCACCTCGCGCAGGCCCACCGCGATGGCGTCGAGGTCGCGGCCGGCCAGGCCGCCGTAGGTCGGAAAGCCCTCGGTCAGGATCAGCAGCTCCTCCTCCTGGTCGGCCAGGCGGTCGTCGTTGGTGCCGAGGAAGCCGCCGATGTTGGCCAGGCCGTCCTTCTTGGCGCTGAAGGTGGCGCCGTCGGCGAGCGAGAACATCTCGCGCGCGATCGACTCCACGCTGCGCTCGGCGAAGCCCTCCTCGCGCAGCTTGATGAAGTAGGCGTTCTCCGCGAAGCGGCAGGCGTCGAGATAGAAGGGAACCTTGCTGCGCGCGCAGAGCTCGCGGGCCGCCTCCAGGTTGGCCATTGAAGCGGGCTGACCGCCTCCCGAGTTGTTGGTCACGGTCATGATGACGCAGGCCACCTCGCCTTCGGACCCACCCAGCAATCGCTCCAGCGCTTCGAGATCGATATTGCCCTTGAAGGGGTGCTCCTCGGCCGGCCTGAGCGCCTCCGCGATCGGGATGTCGATCGCCCGGCCGCCCAGGTACTCCACGTTGGCCCGGGTGGTGTCGAAGTGGGTGTTGCTGACCACCACCTTGCCCTTCACGCCCAGGCAGGAGAAGAGGATGCGCTCGGCGGCCCGGCCCTGGTGGGTGGGAATGACGTGCTTGAAGCCGGTCAGCTCCTGGACCCGCTCCTTGAAGCGGTACCAGGAGCGGGCGCCGGCGTACGACTCG
>WVWV01000090.1:897-1139 GCA_011773845.1 Lysobacterales bacterium
CCTTGATACGGAAGAGCTCGATGATCCGTTCCATGGCACCATCTTCTCAAGAATGGGCCGCGAACTCCTGGCACAGGGATTGCTGCTCTTTCGACCTGGAGGGAGAGCGATGAAAGGGAAAATCCTCCTTGTTTTGCTGGCGATCGGAATCGTGGCCCTCGCCCTGGTGGTGGCAGAGAGCCGCAACACCTCCCGGGCGGAGATACAGAGCCTGCTCCTGCCCCGCGAGGCGACCTCGGCGG
>WVWV01000096.1 GCA_011773845.1 Lysobacterales bacterium
CCATGCCTCGTCGGCCACCGAGCGGGACATCTCCGGCGTAAACCGGATGCGTGCCCTGTGGCGGGCGGGGCCCGAAAAGATACCGTAGGAGCGGTCGTAGTGCTCGGCCAGTTTTTCCGCACCCACCTCCTGCGCCGCCGCGTCGAGCATCCGCTCCTCGAGCACGCGCTCCAGCGCGAAGCTGCGCAGCCCGGCGGCCGAATGGCACCAGGCGTCCAGGTACCAGGAGTTCCGGTACTGCGTCAGGCGCTGGGGCGAGACTTCGCGTTCGCTGACCTCGTCGCGCCGCCGGCCGTGATACCGGATATGGAGTCGCCGGCGCTGCACCAGCGCCCCCAGCACGTCCTGGAACAGGTGCCCGGGCACGGCGCGGCCGGCCACTGCCTGGATGTGGATGCGCGCGTCCGCACCCTCGGTCTCCACGCCCTTCTGCTGCAACAGCGCCGTGATCCGCCGCTGCAGGGAGGCCAGCTCACCCTCCAGCAACCCGGGTTGCACCGTGCCCAGCACCTGGCGCGCGGTCAGCAGCGCCTGCAGTTCCTGCGGGCTGATCCAGATGCCGGGCAGTTCGAAGGGCTGATCGTAGCTGCGGTCGTAGTAAAAGCCGCGCGTCTCCGGATCCTGCTCCAGCGGCGCGCCCAGGAAGTCGCGCAATTCGGCTACCAGGCGGTAGAGGGTGGCCTGCGAACACTCCAGCCGCTCCATCAGGGCGTGACGCGAGATCGGCGTGCGCCGCTGACTCAGAATGTTGTGCAGATGGTAGAGGCGTTCGACCTTGGACATCAGTGGCGCTCGGCTCGGAACACGACGTACTCCAGCGCATCGTCGAGACGCCGCAGGCTGCGGTCGCGACCCACCAGCCACAAGGTGCGGTCGATCGAGGGGGAGACCGCGCTGCCCGCCAGCGCCACGCGCAAGGGTTGCGCGACCTTGCCCATACCCACCTCGAGCTCGTCGGCGACGATCCGCACCACGTTGTTGAGCGATTCGGGCGACCAGTCGACGAGGTCGCGCAAGCGCTCGCGCAGCGCCCGCAACACGGGCTCGCACACCGGGCGCAGGTGTTTGCGCGCGGCGCCGGCCTCGAAGCCTTCCAGCTCCTGGTAGAACACCCGGCTCTGTTCCGCCATTTCCCGCAGGGTCTTCACGCGGTCGGCCTGCACTCCCACGAGATCCGTCAGCGGCGGGCCGGCGCCGGCATCGATGCCCAGCGCTTCGAATTGCCAGGCCAGGTGCCCGGCCACTTCCGCGGCCGGCAGGCTGCGCTGGTAATGCTGGTTGAGCCAGTCGAGCTTGTCCGGGTCGAAAGCGGCGGCCTTGCGGTTGACGTCCCGCACGTCGAAGCGCTCCAGCAGTTCCGCCACGCTGAACACTTCCTGGTCGCCGTGCGACCAGCCGAGGCGCACCAGGTAGTTGAGCAGCGCCTGCGGCAGGTAGCCGAGGTCGCGATACTGCATGACGCCCACCGCGCCATGGCGCTTCGACAGGCGCGCGCCGTCCGCGCCGAGGATCATCGGCACGTGCGCGAACGCCGGCGGCTCGGCGCCCAGCGCGCGGTAGATGTTGATCTGGCGCGGCGTGTTGTTGATGTGGTCGTCGCCGCGGATGACGTGGGTGATGCGCATGTCCAGATCGTCCACCACCACCGTGAAGTTGTAGGTGGGCGAGCCGTCCGGGCGGGCGATCACCAGGTCATCCAGCTCGGCGTTCGAGATCCGGATGGTGCCACGCACCAGGTCTTCGAATACCACCGTGCCGTCGGCGGGGTTGCGGAAACGCACCACCGGCGAAGTCTCGCCCGCGCCCGCCGCGCCATCGCGGCAGTGCCCGTCGTAACGCGGCTTGAGACCGGCCTGCATCTGTTGCGCGCGTAAGGCCTCCAGCCGCTGCTTGCTGCAGTAGCAGCGATAGGCCTTGCCCTGCGCCAGCAACTCCTCCGCCACCGCCGCGTAGCGCTCGAAGCGCTGGCTCTGGTAGTGGGGCCCCTCGTCGTAATCCAGCCCCAGCCAGTCCATGCCGTCCAGGATGGCCTGCACCGACTCCGCGGTGGACCGCTCCAGGTCGGTGTCCTCGATGCGCAGGATGAACTGCCCGCCGGCGGCCCTGGCCTGCAGCCAGCAGAACAGGGCGGTGCGGGCGCCGCCGACGTGCAGCACGCCGGTGGGGCTGGGCGCGAAACGGGTGCGGACCGTCATCGCGCCGGCCAGCCCGCGCGCCATGCCGGAGCGCGCGGCCACGCAAGGGGGGTGGAATGGGTGGTCACTGGAACGCTTCGCTGCCGCATCGACCCGCCTATGGTACCGCAAGCGACGGTTCCGAAGTGGTTCGTTCCCAATGGGTGCGGCCGGGGCTGAAGCTGCCGCCGGCTGGGCAAAAAAAATGGCCGCCCGCGAAGGGGCGGCCATTCATTTCTGCAAGGCGACGAATCGACGGCGGGCCGTACTCAA
>WVWV01000105.1 GCA_011773845.1 Lysobacterales bacterium
AAACCGGCCGCAAACTCGACCGCGCCATCATCGGCCTGCTGGCGGTCGCGCTGGCCTATTTCATCTGGGAGGCGCGCTTCGCGGATCGCAGCGCCCCGGCAGAGTCCAGCCCCGGCAGTGAGCTGGCAGCGCCGGTGAGCGAATCGCTTGCGCCCGTGGCGAGCGCGCAACCTGCCATCGACCCGCACTCGATCGCGGTGCTGCCCTTCACCAATCGCAGCCGTCTGGAAGAGGACGAGTTCTTCGTGGAGGGCGTTCACGATGACTTGCTGACGAACCTGGCGCGCATCGGGGGCCTTAAGGTGATCTCCCGCACCTCGGTGCTGCGCTATGCGGGTACCGAGAAACCCATACCGGTGATCGCCGAGGAACTGGGCGTGGCAACGGTCATGGAAGGGGCCGTCCAGCGGGCCGGCAACACCGTGCGCATCAATGTGCAATTGATCGACGCGGCGGCCGACGAGCACCTGTGGGCGGAAATCTTCGACCGCGAACTGACCACCGATAACCTGTTCGCCATCCAGACGGAAATTTCGGAAAAGATCGCCGGGGCGCTGCACACCACGCTGTCCCCGCAAGATCAACGCACCATCACGGCGCGGCCGACCGCAAACATGGCCGCCTACGACGCCTATCTGCGTGGCCGACAACTCATGGCACGTCGGGACTCCGAAGACCTGCAGCAGGCCCTCGTTGAATTCAAACGCGCAGCGGAACTCGATCCGGAGTTCGCCCTGGCCTGGGTCGGCATTGCCGAGACTTCCCAACTGCTTTTCGCTTTCAGCACCATGCCCCTGCCCGAAGCCCTGAAAGCCTCTGAAACCGCGGCACAGCGCGCACTGGAGATTAACGATCGGCTCGGGGAGGCATGGCTATCGCTGGCCGAAGTGGATTATTTCCACGAGCGACTGGAAGCGGCCGAAGCCAAGTACCGCAAGGCCATCGAACTGAGCCCGGGCTATGTGCCGGCATATGTGGATTTCTCGGATTTCCTGGACGACTCGCCCCAGCGGCGCGCGGAGGCGTTGGCCATCCTGCGAAAGGCGGAGCAACTCGACCCGCTGTCACCCACCGTGCAACTGGAAATCGCCGACCAGCTCATCCTGCTGGGCCGCTTCGATGCCGCCGAGGGTCAACTGCGGCGGCTGATCGAGCTCGAGCCGGAATTCGCACCGGCCTACCAGGGAATGGCGAACCTGATGCAGACCACTGGACGCTTCAACGAGCAGGTCGTTTGGTTGCGCAAGGCTTTGGCCCTGGATCCGGGGCGCATCTCCCTTTACGTGCCCATCTCGTTTGCCATGCTGAATTTGGGCGACGATGCCGCCCTGGAAGGCATCCGCAACGAAATGGCCCGCATCGACGCCGAGCACTGGTCGGTAGGGTGGGTGGAGACGCTCGGGTCCTTGTATCGTAAGAATTTCGCCGCCGCACTGGAGTCCGGCACCTGGGTGCACCGGGAGCTGGGCAATCTCCCCGATTTCAACGGCGTGTTCGGCTGGGTTCACCTGTTTAACGGGGACTACGAAAAGGCCCGCGAATCCTTCCGTATCGCGGCACCCGAGTTCTTCGAACGCAGCACCTGGCGGCAGGCCATCGAACTGAATCCGGACGGTGGTTGCATCATGGCCTACATCATGCGCCTGACGGGTGATGAAGAAGCGGGGCGCAGACTGTTGCAAATGACGCTGGCGTACCTGGAGAACGAGTTGCCCAATTACGTTGCCCATGCAGATCGATATGGCTTCGAGTTCTGCTACATGGTCTCGGGCGACCACGAGGCGGCGCTGGATGCCCTGGAAACGAGCGTTGCGCACGGCCATTACGGGGGGTGGTGGCTCATGTCGCGGCTGAGCCTGTTCGATCCGCTGCGTGGAGACCCGCGGTTCGAGGCGGTTGAGCAGCAACTCAGTGACATGGCCACGCGCCAGCGCGCCAGCCTCGCCCAGTGGGAGGCGCAGGGACCATGAGCCTGTTCGCCGAACTCAAGCGCCGCAACGTGTTCCGGGTGGGCGTCGCCTACGCGGTTGGCGCCTGGCTGCTGCTGCAACTGACCGAGGTGCTGTCTGAACTGCTGAAACTCCC
>WVWV01000057.1:0-792 GCA_011773845.1 Lysobacterales bacterium
TGCCACCATTGGCGGTTGTCGAGGTACCAGCGCACCGTCTTGCGCAAGCCCGACTCGAAATCTTCCGCCGGCCGCCAGCCCAGTTCGCGGTCGATCTTGCCGGCATCGATGGCGTAGCGCACGTCGTGCCCCGGCCGATCCTTCACGAACTGGATCAGGTCCTCGTAACGGGCCACGCCGCCGGGCTTGTCCGGCGCGAGTTCCTCCAGCAAGGCGCAGATTGTGCGTACCACGTCGATATTGCGCTGTTCGTTCCAGCCGCCGATGTTGTAGGTCGCACCGATTCTCCCCGCCTCCAGCACGCGACACAAGGCCTCGGCGTGGTCCCCCACGTACAGCCAGTCGCGGATTTGCAGCCCATCCCCGTATACCGGCAGCGGCTCGCCCGCCAGCGCGTTGAGGATCATGTGCGGAATGAGTTTCTCGGGAAACTGGCAGGGGCCGTAATTGTTGGAGCAATTGGTGATCAGCGCCGGCAGTCCAAACGTGCGCACCCAGGCGCGCACCAGGTGGTCGGAGCCCGCCTTGCTGGCGGCATAGGGCGAGCTGGGATCATAGGCGGTGTCCTCGCGGAACAGGCCGTCGCTGTCCGCCAGGTCGCCGTACACCTCGTCGGTGGACACGTGCAGCAACCGAAACCGGCTGCGGGCAGGTTCGTCCTGCGTGGCCAGGAAAGTGCGGATGGCCTCCAGCAGGTGATAGGTTCCGATCAGGTTGGTCTGGATGAAATCGCCGGGCCCATCGATGGAGCGGTCGACATGGCTCTCCGCGGCCAGGTGCATGACCGCGTCG
>WVWV01000057.1:875-1021 GCA_011773845.1 Lysobacterales bacterium
GCAGATGTCGACCTGCTCGAAAACATGGCGCGGGGAACCTGCCACCGGGGCCAGTGATTCGAGGTTGCCGGCATAGGTGAGCTTGTCGACGTTGACGACGTCGTGCTCCGTTTCGCTGATCAGGTGGCGGACCAGCGCCGAGCCGA
>WVWV01000143.1 GCA_011773845.1 Lysobacterales bacterium
ATCCCGCCGCGCATCACTACATCATCCACGCCTACGACAACCCGACATTCGCCGACCGCGCGCTGGAGGTGGCCAGGAATTACGGCAATGTCGCGCCCGAGGTGCCCCACGCACTGCACATGCCCACCCACATCTTCACCCGGCTCGGGCACTGGGACGATTCCATCGACATGAATAGCCGCTCGGCGGCGGCCGCCGAAGCCTCCGCCCACGGTGAATACGTCTCGGCGCACATGCTGCACGCGCAGGATTACCTGGTGTACGCCCACCTGCAGAAAGCCGAGGAGCAGCAAGCCCGGGCGATCGTTGAGCAGGTCATGGAACTGCAGGGCCCCTGGGGCGAGAATGCCAGGGGCGCGTCGGCCTATGCGCTGGCGGCGATGCCGGCCCGATTCGCCCTCGAGCGCCGTGACTGGGCCGCTGCCGCCACCATTGAACCCCGCCTGCCGGCCTCGTTCCCGTGGTCGCCCGCGTTCGCGCAATACGAGGCGCTGAGCTGGTTTGGCCGTGGACTGGGCGCCGCACGCGCGGACCTGCAGGACATCGCGGCCGAGGCGGTGGCTGAATTGAACCACCTGCGCGAAGTGCTGCAGGAGCAGGGCCAGGGCTACTGGGCGAAGCAGGTCGAGATCCAGGCGCGGTCCATCGAGGCCTGGGCGGCCTACGCGGGCGGCGAGACGGAACTCGGCCTCGAGCGCATGCAGGCGGCGGCGGAACTGGAGAACTCCACCGACAAGCATCCGATCACGCCCGGCGAGGTGCTGCCCGCCAACGAGCTCTATGGTGACATGCTGCTGGAGGCGGGCCGGGCGGAGGACGCCATCGCCGCCTACCGGGCCTCGCTGGCGCGTTCGCCGAATCGCTTCAACAGCCTGTATGGCGTGGGGGAAGCGGCCAGCAGCCTGGGCGACGACGCCACGGCAACCGCCTACTACTCCCACCTGGCTGAAATGACCGCGGGCTCCGGGGCAGACTGGCCGCGCCTGCAGGCCGCGCGGGCATTCCTGGCCGCACACGAGGGGGGCTCGGCCGGGCCCTGAACGACCGGGACCCGAGGCGACCGGCGCAATGCGGAACGCCCGGCTGACGCCGGGCGTT
>WVWV01000028.1:0-247 GCA_011773845.1 Lysobacterales bacterium
CGGGCTGGCGGGTGCCGGTGATGGTCTCCGGCACCATCACCGATGCCAGCGGCCGCACCCTGTCGGGCCAGACCGTGACGGCGTTCTGGCATTCCATTCGCCACGCGCAACCGTTTGCGGTGGGCCTCAACTGCGCGCTGGGCGCCACCGAGCTGCGCCCGTGGATCCAGGAACTGGCGCGCATCGCCGATTGCCCGGTGTTGGCCTACCCGAACGCCGGCCTGCCCAACGAGCTGGGGGAATACGA
>WVWV01000028.1:276-2171 GCA_011773845.1 Lysobacterales bacterium
CGCAGGGCTGGTGAACATCGTTGGCGGGTGTTGCGGCACCACGCCCGAGCACATCCGCGAAATTGGCTTAATAATCGAAAACAAGAAAATACGCCAATATGCTGATTCTATTAATTATTGCCAGCTCTCAGGTTTGGAGCCGCTGACCATAACACCCGAACTGAATTTCGTGAATATTGGTGAAAGGACCAACGTCACCGGCAGCGCCATTTTCCGACGCCTGATCCAGGCCGAAGATTACGAGGCCGCGGTGCAGGTGGCGCACCAGCAGGTGGAGAACGGCGCCCAGATCATCGACGTCAACATGGACGAGGGCCTGCTGGACGGCCCGGCCGCGATGACGCGCTTCCTGAACCAGATCGCCGCCGAGCCGGACATCGCCCGGGTGCCGGTGATGGTGGACTCTTCGCGCTGGGAGGTGCTGGAGGCCGGGCTGCAGTGCCTGCAGGGCAAGGGCGTGGTGAATTCCATCAGCCTCAAGGAAGGCGAGGCGCCGTTCATCGAGCAGGCGCGCACCATCCTGCGCTACGGCGCCGCGGTGATCGTCATGGCCTTCGACGAGCGCGGCCAGGCAGATACGCTGGAGCGGCGCGTGGAAGTGTGCGAGCGGGCCTGGCGAATCCTCACCGAGCAGGTGGGCTTTCCGCCGCAGGACATCATCTTCGACCCCAACATCTTCGCCGTGGCGACCGGCATCGAGGAGCACGACCGCTACGGCCTGGATTTCATCGAGGCCACGCGGAACATCAAGGAACGCTGCCCCGGCGCCCTGGTGTCCGGCGGCGTCAGCAACATCTCGTTTTCCTTCCGCGGCCAGAACCGGGTGCGCGAGGCGATCCACTCGGTGTTCCTGTATCACGCCATCCAGGCGGGCATGGACATGGGCATCGTCAATGCCGGGCAGCTGGAGGTCTACGACCAGATCGAACCGGAGTTGCGGGAGGCGGTCGAGGACGTGGTGCTGAACCGGCGCCCGGACGCGGCCGAGCGCCTGCTCGAGGCGGCCGAAGCCGGCGAGGCCTGGCGGCAGTGGCCGGTCAAGGAGCGGCTCAGCCACGCGCTGGTCAAGGGCATCAACGCTTACATCGAGACCGACGTGGAGGAGGCACGCCAGGCCGCCACGCGCGCCCTGGAGGTGATCGAGGGGCCGCTGATGGACGGCATGAACGTGGTGGGCGACCTGTTCGGCGCGGGCAAGATGTTCCTGCCCCAGGTGGTGAAGAGCGCCCGCGTCATGAAGCAGGCCGTGGCGCGCCTCGTGCCCCACATCGAGGCGGAGAAGGCGGCCCTGGGGGAGGCGCCGGAGGCCCAGTGCCGTATCCTGATGGCCACCGTGAAGGGCGACGTCCACGACATCGGCAAGAACATCGTCGGGGTGGTGCTGCGCTGCAACAACTACGAGGTGCTGGACCTCGGCGTGATGGTGCCGGTGGAGCAGATCCTGGAAACCGCCCGGCGCGAGGCGGTCGACATCATCGGCCTGTCGGGCCTGATCACGCCGTCTCTGGAAGAAATGCGGCTGGTGGCCGAGGAGATGCAGCGCCAGGGCATGACCCAGCCGCTGATGATCGGCGGCGCCACCACCTCGCGGGTGCACACCGCGCTGCGCATCGAGCCGCACTACGGTGGCGGCGTGGTGTGGGTGAAGGACGCCTCGCGCGCGGTCGGCGTGGCGCGGCGCCTGGCCGATGCCGAGGAGCGCGCCCGCCTGCAGGCCGAGACCGCGGCCGATTACCAGGCGCTGCGCGAACGGCGGGAAGGCGGCAGCCGGCGGGCGGCGCCGGTGGCGCTGGCCGCGGCGCGCGCCAACGCGCTTGCCATCGACTGGGCCGCATACCGGCCGCCTGCACCGCGACAGCCCGGCATCACGGTGTTCGAAGACTACCCGCTGGCGG
>WVWV01000108.1:0-526 GCA_011773845.1 Lysobacterales bacterium
ACGCCTCGATGAGGTCGACAACCAGCGGCAGGCTTTCCCTGATCGGCAAGCCCATGTAGTCGATGAGGCTCATGGGGGCCGCGCCAGTACCACCATCGGCGCTGTCAATGGCGATGAAATCGGGCGCGCAGGCCGGTCCGCGGGCATTGATCTCCGCAAACAGGTCTTCCAGCCAGCCGTAGGCCCCGACGACGGATTTGAAGCCCACCGGCTTGCCCGTCACCCGCCTGATCCGCTCGATCATGTCCAGAAGATCACCGGCGCTGTCGATCTCGGGGTGACGGTTCGGGCTGAGAGAGTCCGATCCGACTGGGATCAGGCGGATGGCGGCGATCTCGTTGGTAACCTTGTTAGCCGGCAGAATGCCGCCTTTACCCGGCTTCGCGCCCTGGGAGAGTTTGATCTCGAACATCTTTACCTGCTCGTAAGCGGCCATCTCGGCCAGCTTCTCGTCGCAGAGCTCGCCACGCTCGTTGCGCACACCATACTTGGCGGTGCCGATCTGAAAGACGATGTCCGCGCCGCC
>WVWV01000108.1:618-1570 GCA_011773845.1 Lysobacterales bacterium
CCCCGAAGCTCATCCCGGAGACGTTGAACAGCGAATCGCAGTCATAAGGGTGCTCACAATTCGGCCCGATGGTGACCCTGCCCAATGGCGCCGCGTCCTCGTCGAGGGTGGGGTAGGCGCAGTTGACGAACAGCACCGTGCCTGGCGGCCGCAGGTCGCGGGTGGAGCCGAAGGCCACCGTGCTGTCCTCGCCCTTGGCGGCGCGATAGACCCAGGTTCGCTCCGCCCGGTTGAACGGCATCTCCTCGCGATCCAGCGCAAAGAAGTACTGCCGGAAGAACTCCCCCAGGTGCTCGAACGCGTACCGAAAGCGCCCGATCACCGGAAAATTGCGTCGAACCGCCTGTTTCTTCTGTGTACGGTCGATGACGTAGATGACGACCAGGGCCATCATTCCAAGGCCCAGCAGGAAGACGAATATGCTGGCGAGAAGGTTCAACAGCTCGAGGTAGAAGGGCATTTCCATGGGCAGCCTCCCGGTAGCCACCGAACGAGAATAGAGCACCGAAAGCGGACAAGCGACCCGTCAGGCAACACCCGGATCGGGGGCGTGAGATCAGGAGCTGCAGGACAACATGGAGCAACCAACCCGGGTTCTCGCCCAGTCCGGACGCCGGGCGGCGAAGCGTGCGCGTTCGGGCTGCTCGTCGTAAGGGTGCCTGAGCAGATCGAGCAGGTCGTGGACCAAGGCGAAATCTCCGGTCTCGGCGTCGTCAATAGCCAGCTGCGCCAGATAGTTGCGCAGGACGTACTTCGGATTCACGGCGTTCATCGCCCGGCGCCGGTCGTCGGGGGGGAAGTCGTCCTGCCGCAGCCGCGCGGCGTAGTCCGACAGCCAGCCAGCGACGCGCTCCTGCGTCTGACCGGCGAGCTGTTCGGGCACGTAGTACGCCTCGCGGACCACCTCCACGGGATCGTCTGCCCGATCGCCCGGATCCAGATCGGCCAGGCG
>WVWV01000108.1:1671-2814 GCA_011773845.1 Lysobacterales bacterium
AACGCGTCTCGAACCCGGTCAGCAGTTCCTCCAGGGGCTCTGCGGCGTCCACGAGGGGGTAGATGGCCT
This sequence comes from Lysobacterales bacterium, assembly GCA_011773845.1. Lineage (GTDB taxonomy): Bacteria > Pseudomonadota > Gammaproteobacteria > Xanthomonadales > SZUA-36 > WVWV01. The sequence goes on from WVWV01000108.1 coordinate 1,741, forward strand.
CCGCCAGGCGGGTGAGGTTCCACTGCGCTATCCCCGGCTGGAAGGAGAACCGATAACGCCGGCCGGCAGCGTCGGTCGTGTTGGGCGTCCAGTTCGGATCGTAGTCCTCCAGCCAGCCGTAGGGCCCGTAATCGATGGTCTGGCCGAGGATCGACATGTTGTCCGTGTTCATGACGCCGTGCACGAAGCCGACGCGCATCCATTCCACGATCATCTCGGCCGTGGCGTCGCGCACTTCGGCAAACCAGGCCAGGTAGTCTTCGCGTTCGAGCGGCGCGGCTCCGCAAGCTAGGTGGGGGAAGTGAGAGCGTATGGTGTGGTCGGCCAGGCGCTTGAGGAGTTCCGGTTCCCGGCGGGCCGCGAGAATCTCGAAGTGGCCGAAGCGGATGAACGACTGCGCCACGCGGCAGACCACAGCACCCGGCTCCGGTGCCGGGTTTCCGTCATATAGCACATCGCGCATGACCTGCTCGCCCGTGAGCGTCAGGCTCAGAGCCCGGGTGGTCGGCACACCCAGGTGATGCATGGCCTCGCTGCAGAGAAACTCGCGCAGCGACGAGCGTAACACCGCCAGGCCGTCAGCGGTGCGCGAGTACGGTGTGGGGCCGGCCCCCTTGAGTTGCAGCATCCAGAGCGCGCCACCGACGTCGATTACCTCGCCGAGGTTGATGGCCCGGCCGTCGCCGAGCTGGCCCGCCCAGTTGCCGAACTGATGGCCGCCGTAGCAGGAGGCGTGGGGGTCCATTCCTTCGAGCAGGCGGTTGCCCGAGAACACGTCTGCAAAACCGGCACTCGAGCAATCCGCCTCGCTGAGCCCGAGCCGTTCGGCCATTTCCCGCGAGTACGCAACCAGCCGCGGCGCCGTAACCGACGTCGGGTCCACCCTGGAGTAACAGGCCTCACGGACCTGCCGCCGGCGACTGTTGCCGGACTCAGCCTCGCCGGGCAAGGCGGCGGTGAAACGGTTGTCGAACCGGAGGTCTGCCAGCCCCGGGGACAATGCCGCCACCGTCACCAACCCCACTCGAAGCTTTCGGGGCCACAGGCCATCGAGCCGCCCTCCGCTGCACACAT
>WVWV01000108.1:2911-3222 GCA_011773845.1 Lysobacterales bacterium
CTTGCGACGACTCGATCACGAATGACACCGGGACCGGCCATACCCACTGCGAGAGGGGCGAGATGATCTGGAAAAGAACGCACACGCTGGCGTTACTGGGCCTGCTGATGGGCTGCGCGGAGAACGGCCCGGACCGGCCCAACACACCTCGGACCACCGATACCGCGCGCATTGCCGCGGCCGAGGACGAACCCGACCAGTGGCTGTCCCACGGCGGCACCTACGCGGAGCAGCGCTTCTCCCGACTGGGCCAGATCAACGAGGGCAACCTCGATCAGCTGAAGCTCGCCTGGTATTTCGACTTCGATACC
>WVWV01000114.1 GCA_011773845.1 Lysobacterales bacterium
CATCCGCCGCCACCGGGGCACCAGCAAGGCGCACAACCGGCCGGGCGGTGGCCTGGAAATGCGGGTCAGCCTTCCGGTCGGCGCCCGAGGTCGCGCCCCTCAGGCCCGCTCGCCGGGAAAGGCAATGACTTCTGCGAGGCTGCGGACCTCGAGCGTGCACATCAGCAGGCGATCCACGCCCAGCGCCACGCCGGCACACTCCGGCAGGCCCGCTTCCAGGGCCGCCAGCAGGCGTTCATCGGGCGCCACCTCGGGCGCGCCCCGCTCGCGCCGTCGACGGTTGTCGGCCACGAACCTCGCCCGCTGTTCGCCGGGACAGGTCAGCTCCTGGTAGCCATTGGCGAGCTCCACGGAGCCGAGAAATACTTCGAAACGCTCCGCCACGGGCGGTGTGCCCGCCCGGACCTTCGCCAGTGCCGCCTGGTCGGCCGGAAAGTCGCGCACCAGGGTCAACTGGTGGTCCGGCAGTGAGGGTTGGATGACCAGGGCCATCAACAGGTCGAGCAGCCCGTTGCGACCCAGCGGCTCACCCTCGTACTCGAGATCCTCGGCGCGTCGCCTCAGGTCCTCCAGGCGCGCCTCGAAGGGGTCGATGCCGGCACCGTCCAGAAACAGCTCGCGATAGGTGAGGTGTTTGCGTGGCAACCCGCCTCGCGGATGGCAGGTGTCGATCAGCTCCGCCACCTCGCTCGCCAGTTCCCGTGCCGTCCAGCCGACCCGGTACCACTCGAGCAGGGTGAACTCGTGATTGTGCCCACGCGCGGGCGGCTCGTCCCGAAACGCCGGACCCAGTTCGTAGATATCACCGCTGCCCGCCGCCAGCAGGCGCTTCAGGGCATACTCCGGCGAGCTGCGCAGGTAGCGGCCGTGCGGCTCGGCGCGGAATTGCCGCATGGCTGGGTCGCTGTTACCGGTCATCGACAGTATCGGGGTGGTGACCTCGAGCACGCCGCGCTCCGCAAAAAATTGGCGGATGCGTGCCTGCAGCTCGGCCCGGGCCCGAATGGCGGCGGGGCGCGCCGTCGGTGGCCAGTTGCCTTCACGCGCCATGGCAGTCGTCTCCCTGCAGTTCGAGCTGCAGCCCCAGCACGCCGATGTGCAGTTGTTCTTCGCCGAGGTCAGCCAGCGTGAGGGGGTGGCCGTCCATCCATCCGCGATCGAAATGGACGTGGATCACCCCGTCGTCGCGCTGCGCCAGCCTGAACGAGGGCACCGCGTTGTCGTCGCGCGTGCGTGCCAGCACCCAGGCGAAGCGCAGGCAGAACAGCAAGCCGGCCAGGCGCCGGTGCAGTCGCTCGGGAAGGCTCGCGGCGTGGCCGCGGGGGATGGGCCGGCGGTGACAGCGGACCAGCGCGGCGAGCATCAGCTGCTCCTGCTGGGAGAATCCGGCCAGGTCCGAATGTTCCACCAGGTAGCCGGAGTGCACCTGGTAGTTGCTGTGGGAAATGCTCAGCCCGGCCTCGTGCAGGTCGGCGGCCCAGCTCAGCAACTCCCGGTCATCACTGCCCAGTGACAGGGGGTCCGCCAGCTGGTCGAAGGCACTCAGGGCAACGCGCTTGACCCGCGCGACCTGCTCGGCATCGACCGCGTAACGCAGCCTGAAGGCCTGCACGGTCTTGTCGCGCGGGTCGCGGTGCTCCAGTCGGCCCAGCAGGTCATGCAGCAAACCCTCCCGCAACGCATAGGGCGACACCACCATGGCCTCGACGCCCAATGCTTCGAAACACGCGGCGAGCATGACCACCCCGCCGACGATGACCGCCCGGCGCCGCTCGCTGAGCCCCGGGAGTTCGATGGCCTCGATGGAGCCGAAGCTGAGCAGTTCCCGCTGCAATTGGCTGATGGCCTCGGCGGTGATGTGGTGCTCGCACCAGCCGCGCGCCTGGCAGATGGCGAACACGGCCCGGGCCGTGCCGGAGGAGCCGATCGCCGTGTGCCAGCCGATCGTACGATAACGTGTCTGCAATTCCTGCAGTTCTGCCAGTACCGCCTGGCGTGCCTTTTGCCAGCGCCGCGGGGTCAGCTTGCCGTTGCGAAAATACCATCGGGTGAGCGAGACGCAGCCGAATTGCAGGCTCTCCATTTCCAGGGGCGTGAGCCCTTCACCGATGACCAGTTCGGTGCTGCCGCCACCGATGTCCACCACCAGCCGGCGCTCTTCATGGCCTGCGACGCCTTGCGACACACCCAGGTAAATCAAGCGGGCTTCCTCCCGGCCGCTGATCACGTCGACGGGGCAGCCGAGCGCCGTCTCAGCCACCATGAGGAAGGAATTTGCCTGTTTCATGCGGCGCACGGTCTGGGTGCCCACGGCCCGGATGTTGGGCACCGGGATGCCCCGCAGCCGCTGGCCGAAACGCGCCAGGCAGTCCAGTGCGCGCTCCTGGACCGGGGCATCCAGGGCGCCGTCCCGGTGCAGCCCCTCGGCCAGCCGCACCATTTCCTTGAGACGGTCGAGAACGCGCAATTCACCGTGGCTGCGCCGCGCCACCAGCAGGTGAAAGCTGTTGGATCCGAGATCGACCGCGGCGAAGGTGTGGCTGCGTTCCGGCGTTGGCATGCCGGCCAGTATACGTCGCGCCGGGGCCCTTTGGGCGGTGCGCTGAGGTGCGGGCGTCAGTTGCCCAGTTTCTTGAGCAAACGCCTCTGGGGATGGCGTAGTTTGGCGTCCTGCGCGGGCTGGCTGTGCCGGTACTGGCCGTCGGCCTGCATGTCCCAGGCGTCGCTGTTCTCGGCCCAGGGCAGGGCGATGGTTTCCTCGTAAATCCGCTTGGCAACCAGTGGATCGATGACCGGGAAAGCCACCTCGACGCGGTGGTAGAGGTTGCGTTCCATCCAGTCGGCGCTGGAGCACCAGAGTTCGGCCTCGCCGCCGTTTTCGAAATGGAAGACCCGCGAGTGCTCCAGGAATCGTCCGATCACCGAGCGGACACTGATGGAATCGGAAACACCCGGCACACCCGGGCGCAGGCAGCAAATGCCGCGCACCAGCAGGCGCACCCTGACCCCGGCCATCGAGGCCTCGTACAGGGCCCTGATCATTTTCGGATCGGTGAGTGAATTCAGCTTGGCATCGATGCCGGCTGGGCGACCGGCCCGCGCATGCTGAATTTCGCGTTTGATCATCTTGGCCATCTGCTTTTGCAGGGTGAAAGGAGAATGCAACAGGTGCGTCATGCGCGGTACCCGCGCCATGCCCGACAACTCCTGGAAAACCAGATGAACGTCGGCGCCGATCTCGGGGTGGGCGCTCATCAGGCCGAGGTCCGTATACAACGCAGCCGTCCCGGAATGGTAGTTGCCGGTGCCCAGATGGACATAGCGGCGGATGCTCTTCCGCTCCCGGCGCACGATCATCAGCATCTTGGCATGCGCCTTGAAACCGACGATGCCGTAGACCACCTGCACGCCGGCCTCCTGCAGGCGCGCCGCGAGGTTGATGTTGGCTTCCTCGTCGAAGCGGGCGCGCAGTTCCACGACCGCCGTCACATCCTTGCCAGCCCGCGCCGCCTCGACGAGCAGGTGCACGATCTGCGAATCGATGCCGGTCCGATAGAGGGTCTGCTTGATGGCCAACACATCCGGGTCGCTCGCAGCCTGCTGCAGCAATTGCAGCACCGGGGAAAAACTCTCATACGGATGATGCAGCAACACGTCGTGGCGGCGAATGATGTCGAACAGGTCCGCCTTGCCGCGCAGCTCGCGCGGGACGCCTTGGCGCAAGACGGGATACTTGAGG
>WVWV01000005.1 GCA_011773845.1 Lysobacterales bacterium
GATCCGCCGGCGATGATGATGGTCTCGGGGTTCATCTACGTGATCGCGGGTATCGTGCTCACGTTGCTGGGCCGACGTGACCGGCAGTCGCGTCGCGCCAACCGACAGGCGAACCGCGCCGGGAGTTCCCGGGACGAGACAAGACCCGGTGCCGGCCACGAGGCCGGGCCGGGTGACGACGGTCCGTGAGCTCGCCGCTGCAACAGGATTACCTGCGCGCCATGGGCATCCAGGTGTGGGTCGCGCGTAACGCGGCGGCGGACCTGCCCGGCAGGGTCACGCTGGGCCCGGGTTCCGGCAGCGTGTTGCTGGTCTGCGAGACCGCCGAGCAGAGCTCGAGCCGCCTGGCGGCCGACATCGCCCGGGCCCTGGCCGACGCGCCGGTGTGGGCCTGGTGTGCGGAATCCGGGCACAGCCTGGCGGAGGCGGTGGACGGGCGGCTGTTCACCACGCTGGTCCTGTTCGGCGATGACCTGCGCCGCCGTCTCTGCCCGGGTAGCCAGAACGAGGCGGTGGGTTCCGCCCGCGTGCTGCAGGCGCCGGGCCTGCAACGACTGCACGCCGACGCCGCCGCGCGCAGGAAACTGTGGTCGCTGCTCCGCGAATCGCGGCTGGCGGGCGGCGCATGAGCGCCGATCCCCGCTTCATGCACCCCTTCATCCGCCGCCTGTGGATGGAAGACCTCGATCGCGTGCTCGAGATCGAGCAGGCCAGCTATCCGTTTCCCTGGAGCCGCGGCATCTTCGCGGATTGCCTCCGGGTCGGTTATGCCTGCTTTGGCGTGCAGCTGGGCAACGAGCTGGTCGGCTACTCGGTCCAGAACTGGGGTGCCGGCGAAAGCCACCTGTTGAACCTGTGCATCCACCCCGCTTACCAGGGCAATGGTTTCGGGAGCCTGCTGCTGGAGCACAGCATCGGCCAGGCCCGTTCGGCCGGATGCCAGACCATGTACCTGGAAGTGCGCCCCAGCAATCGCGATGCCGTGCGGCTTTACCAGCGGCGTGGCTTCGAGGTGGTGGGTGAACGGCTTTCGTACTACCAGGCAGGATCCGAT
>WVWV01000147.1:0-805 GCA_011773845.1 Lysobacterales bacterium
GACGTTCGAAAAGTTGGTGAGTCACCTCCAGGGGAAACCCCACCCGCCCGCCAAGGCCGGCTCAGCTACGGCTGGTTCCGGCCCATCGAGCCCTTGATCCGGCAGCGCGCGTCCCAGGCATCAGGCGCGATGGGAACGGAGCGGTCGTTGGCCGAACCGCTGGAATCGATGTTTCTGGATCTGGGCTGGAAACCGCCAACCCCGATGCCATGACGGCAGGAGCCGAGTCTTCAGCGTCCGCGGTTAGCGGGCGCAGGACAAACTTTAATTCCATGTAAAACAAAGAGTTGCCTACGCCTAAGAAAACCACAGCAAGCTTCAGCCGCACATCAGGATCTGCGTGCGCGGCGATGCGAGGCTGCCTGCCACGTTCACGCAGGGAGACAGCCAGATGCAGATTCGAATCCACGCCGCCGCCATCTTCGTGCTGCTTCTCGCGGGAGGTTGCGCGGTCCAGCAGCCCGTCCAGCCGACCGGAATCGCCAATACCACCCGGGACCAGATCGGCCGCATGGCGATCCGCGGCCCCGATCGCCCCAAGGTGGCACTCGTAGCCAACCTGGACACCAAAGGCACCGCGGCGCGCAAGACGGCGGTCTCTGCCGGGGCAACCTGGCTGGGAGGCTCTTTCGAAGCAGCCGGCCAGGCCGGAGAAGGCGGCTTGCTGATCGCGGCCTTCGGCCTCGTCACCGCGCCCATCGTCGCAGCCGGAGGCGCCGTCTACGGGGCTGCGGCGGCGGATACCGAGGAGGAAATTGCGAACGGCAACGAAGCCCTCGTTCAGACACTGGATTTTGCGCCGGCG
>WVWV01000147.1:810-1065 GCA_011773845.1 Lysobacterales bacterium
GGCGCACATGAGGCGGGCGCTGGAGAACGAGTTCGTGAAATCGGCGCCCATCGAGTGGGCGTTCGTCGACTCGGACGCCAGCAACGCGGAGCTCGCCGAGCGCGGTTTCGACTCGGTGCTGGACATGGACATGGACAGCATCGCCAGCCACGTGAGCGCGAACGACTTTCACGTCTACTTCGACACGCTCAATCGCCTGACCCTCACCAACCTTGCCAGCGGCCAGACCCTCGCGACGAGGAAGTACTGGCGCGA
>WVWV01000119.1 GCA_011773845.1 Lysobacterales bacterium
CCCGAGGGTGACGCCCTCGGGCAGTGCGGCCTCGCCGGCCGCGGGTGCGGAGGGGCCGGCGGCGTCACCGCCGCAGCCCCCGGCCAGCAGCAGGCACAGGGACAACACAGCGCAGTACTTGATCATGGATGAACCCCGGGTCGGTTGCGAGGAGCGCGCCACCATAGCACAGCGGCGGGCGAATGACAGTGCCGAAGGATGGGTGCCGCGGGGCGTTCGGCCCAGCGCCCGTCGGCCCGCTGCCGATTGCCGGACAATGCGGGTAAGATGTCCGCATTCCCAGCGGAGTGGCGCTTGTGAGGGTCCTGCAGGTCGGCAAGTTTTTCACGCCGTTTAGCGGCGGCGTGGAGAATTACATGCGCGACGCCATGGTGGCGCTGAGCCGGCGGGGCGTGCACTGCATGGCGGTGGTACATTGCCACTGGCGCTCCTGGCGCTCGCTCGACGAGGTGGTCGACGCCGGGGGCAGCGCATTCCACGTGATCCGCGCCGGCACCTGGTTCCGGCTCATGTACGCGCCCATCAGTCCCATGTTCCCGGTGCTGTTGCGGCGCTTCCTGCGGCGCTACCGGCCCGACGTGCTGCACCTGCACATGCCCAACCCCTCCGCGTTCTGGGCGCTGGCGCTGCCGTCGGCCCGCGCGGTGCCGTGGGTTATCCACTGGCATGCGGACGTGGTGGCGTCGACCCACGATCGCAGGCTGCGTTGGTTCTACCGCATCTACCGGCCCCTCGAGCAGGCCTTGCTGCGCCGGGCGCGGGCGGTGGTGGTCACCTCCCAGGCCTACCTGGATTTCAGTGAACCGCTGCGCGGCCACCGACAGAAGTGCCAGGTCGTGCCGCTGGGTCTGGATCCCGGGCGCCTGGCTCCGAATGCCCGGCATGCCGCTATCGCTGCGCGCCGGGGCGGCGAATTGCGGGTGCTGGCCATCGGGCGGCTGACCTACTACAAGGGCTTCGGTTTTCTCGTCGAGGCGGCCGCCCGCGTGCCGGGCGTGCGCGTCGACCTGGTCGGCGCCGGCGACCAGTATCGCAAGCTGGCGGCGCAGGTTCAGCGCCGTGGAGTATCGGATCGCGTGGTGCTCCACGGAGCGCTGCCTGACGTCGAGCTGCGGGCCCTGCTCGAACAATGCGATTGCGTCTGCCTGCCGTCCATCGAGCGCACCGAGGCATTTGGCATGGTGCTGCTGGAGGCCATGCTGCACGGCAAGCCGGTGGTGGTCGGTGACGTACCGGGTTCCGGCATGGGCTTCGTGGTGGAGGACGGCGATGCGGGTCTGAAGGTGGAGCCGGCCAACTCCGCGGCCCTGGCCGCCGCCCTGCAGCGCTTGCGGGACGACCCCGCCGGCGCTGAAGCAATGGGCCGCCGCGGGCGGGAACGCTTCGAGCGCCTGTTCCACATCGACCGTTCTGCCGCACGCCTGGAGGACATCTACCGCCAGGTGGCGACGGCGCCGAGCGAAGTCTAGAATGCCGGCATGAAATCCGCCCCGGCCATCGGCCCATCGCGCAGGTGCCTCGTCATCATCCCGGCCCACGAGGAGGCGGCCGACATCGGCGCCGTGGTCCGGTCGGTCCGCCGCCAGACGGGCTTTCCGGTGCTGGTGGTGGATGATGCGAGCCGCGACGCGACGGTCCCCGAAGCCCGGCGGGCGGGGGCCATGGTGCTGCCGTTTGCCGTCCAGCTGGGANNACCATGGATGGCGACGGCCAGCACCGTGCGGAATCGATACCCGAGCTGTTGCGTCCCGTCGTCGCCGGCGAGGCAGGCGTGGCGATCGGCGCCTGCACCGGGCGCGGCTCGCTGTTGCGCCGCATCGCCTGGGTTTGGATGAAGCGCGTTTCGGGCCTCCGGCTGGAAGACATCACCTCCGGGTTCCGCGTGTACGACCGCGGGGCCATCGAGGTATTGGCCTCGCGCGAGGCCACGCTGCTGGAATACCAGGACGTCGGCGTGCTGGCCCTGCTGCACGCGCGCGGTATCCGGCTTGCCGACGTAGACGTTACAATGCGGCCTCGCAGCAGTGGCATTTCCCGGATTTACCATTCCTGGTTTGCGGTGCTGTATTACATGAGTTACACGCTCCTGCTCGGGTTGACCAAGAGAACCGCCGGGCGGCGCGCACCTTACTGAGAGCCGGGTCGCTGCGACCGGGCGCTGGGGGACGGAATGATTTCACTGCTCACCGCAGCCATCGGCCTGCTTGCCGCGGCGGTGATCGTGGTGCTCATCCGCAGGGACCGTCTGCACGTGCGTTACGGCCTGTGGTGGATGGCCGTTGCCGCGCTGTTCGCGCTGCTGGGGTTCCTGCCGGGCCTGTTCGACCGCTTGGCGGGTGCGCTGGGGGTGGCCTACCCGCCGGCGCTGGTCCTGACCCTGGGCCTGGTGGTAATGGTGGTAAAGATCC
>WVWV01000051.1 GCA_011773845.1 Lysobacterales bacterium
TATTGAATGGCAGTTGGTCCCCAGGGCTGGTTGCTCAGGCGCTCATGGCCCGCGCTGAAATATCTTTCAGAGAGGGCAATCGGAGGTCTTTTTCTGATATGAGCGCCTCCTCCAACGGCCACTCGATGCCCACCTCCGGGTCGTTCCAGATCAAACCGGACTCGCCTTCGGGATCGTAGTAGTCGGTGCACTTGTAGGTGACGTCCGCGGTCTCGGACAGCACCTGGAAGCCGTGCGCGTAGCCGGGCGGAATGTAAATCTGCTTCTGGTTGGCCCCGCTCAGCGTGACGCCCACCCACTGGCCAAAGGTGGGCGAGGCCGGGTCGATGTCCACGGCCACGTCGAACACTTCACCGCGCACCGCGCGCACCAGCTTTCCCTGCGGCCGCGCGGTCTGGCAGTGGAGGCCGCGCAGCACGCCACGCCGGGAATGGCTGTGGTTGTCCTGCACGAACCGGAGCCCCGGCCCGATGAGCTCCGCGTAGCGGTCCTCGCGGTAGGTTTCGAGGAAGAATCCGCGCTCGTCTGCGAACACCGGTGGCTCGATGATCACCACGCCCGCCAGGCGGGTTGCCGTGATGTTCATTCGTCGTAGTCCAGCATGCTGACCAGGTAGTCGCCGTAGCCGCTCTTGCGCAGCGGGCGCGCCAGTTCCAGCACCTGCTCGCGCGTTATCCAGCGCTGCTTGTAGGCGATTTCCTCCGGGCAGGCGACTTTCAGGCCCTGGCGCTTCTCCAGCGTCTGGATGAAATGCGCCGCCTCCAGCATGGCGTCATGGGTGCCCGTGTCGAGCCAGGCCATGCCCCGGCCCATGCGGTTGACCGCCAGTTGCCCGCGCTCGAGGTAGGTGCGGTTGACGTCGGTGATCTCCAGCTCGCCCCGGGCCGAGGGCTCGAGGCCGCGCGCGATGTCCACCACCTCGGCGTCGTAGAAATATAGGCCCGTCACGGCATAGTGGCTTTTCGGCTGGAGAGGCTTTTCCTCGATGGAGGTGGCCTGGCCGTGTGCGTCGAAGGTCACCACGCCGAAGGCTTCGGGGTTGCTCACCGGGTAGGCGAACACGCTGGCGCCGGAATCAAGGGCCATGGCATCCTGCAGCAACTGGTGCAGGCCGTGGCCGAAGAACAGGTTGTCGCCCAGGATCAGCGCGCTGGGATGCCCATCGAGCCAGGCCTCGCCGATGAGGAACGCCTGGGCGATGCCCTCCGGGGCCGGTTGCACGGCATACTGGATATCGATGCCCCATTGGCCGCCGTCGCCGAGAATCTGGGCAAACCGGC
>WVWV01000001.1 GCA_011773845.1 Lysobacterales bacterium
CGAGCATGCCCGTCTGGGCGAGGTTTTGCCGGCCTACTCATTCCTGTTCCGGTTTGGCGGCTTCGTGCATGGATACACCAATGCCGAGGATGGCGTGGCCTTTCTCGATCAATCCGTGGAGGCGCAGAACTGGACGGACGAGATGCGCCGCTTTGCGGGGTTCCGGTTCCTGGAAAGCGGCAACGACGACCTGGCGGCCATTCTGTTCGGGTCGGTCGAGGCCAAGCGGCCCGAAGACTACCTGGTATCCGTATTGGCGAAGATGAACAGCGGCGACATGAAGCTCGCCTCGGACATCCTGCGGGACATGGCCATACGGCGATGGGCGCGCATCACCACCGCCGAACTGCGCATCCAGCAAAAGTTGTTCCAGCGCCTGGAGCAACACCGCGCACTGGCGTCGGACGAACTGGATTTTACCCGCCGGTTGGCGGCTCGGCTCGATGAACTGGGGGTCCCGGATACCGAACTCGAGCTCGATGCCCGGGCGTTTTGCCCCGACGGGCACCCGCCTGATTTCGGTCCAGGCGACGCTGTAGGCGAGCCGCCTTCTCGCGACGACGGAACTTAACGGCCGAGCGCGCCTCTAACGGGTTCACGTTACCCACCGGCTATCGCATGCCACAGTGCAGCGTTGCGTGTTTCCGGTTAATATGCCGCGTTTCAGATAGTTAGCACCCCAATCAAAAACCCAGATGACCTATAACGACCGCAAGCGCCTCGGGCCCGGTACGCCCGACTGCCTGAGGCTGCTCAGTTTCAATATTCATGCCGGAACCACCACGGACCGGTTTCACCAGTACGTGACGCACAGTTGGCGGCAGGTCCTTCCGCACCATCAGCGCGTCCGCAACCTGGAGGCCATCGCGCGCCTGGCCGCCGGCTACGACATGGTGGCGTTGCAGGAGGCGGATGCCGGCAGCCTGCGTTCCGGCTTCATCAACCAGTCCCGCTACATCGCCGATCACGCCGAATTGCCCTTCTGGCATCACCAGGCGAACCGCAGGCTCGGCAACATGTCCGTCACCGGGAACGGCTTCGTCGGCCGCTTTCAGCCCGAGGTGGTGGAAGAGCATCGGCTGCCCGGCGCGATACCGGGCCGTGGGTGCCTGTTGCTGAGATTCGGTGGGTCCGAGGGTCTCGTCTTCGCGGTGGTGCACCTCGCGCTGGGCCGGCGGGCCCGGGGGCAGCAATTGAGCTACCTGGCGCGCCAACTGGCCGGTGAGCGGCGCCTGGTCGTCATGGGCGATCTGAATACGGAGGCTACCAGCCCCGAGATTCGCAGTTTCTGCGACGCGCTGGACCTGCATGCGCCCACTGCCGGCCTGGCCAGCTACCCCGCCTGGCAGCCCCAGCGTTCGATCGACCATATCCTGGTCAGCGAGCAGATGGAGATCAGTGACGCCCGCATCATCGCGGTGCCCATGTCCGATCACTGCCCGGTGGAACTGACCCTGGTGCTACCGCCTGACCTGAGCCTGGAGCCGTCCGACCGCCGGCCCGCGGGCTCGGCGTTCCACCGCGCCCCGCTGGCGGCGCCACCGGCGTACCAGCCCGCCTTCCGCTAAGCCATCGGCGGCGTCCGGGCGTCCCAACCCGTAAACTCTGAACTTCGTGGCGGCTGTCATCGGCGCGGATTTGCCGATGGTCGATCAGGCCTTGCGGTAGCGGGTGGGAGCGGTGAACAGCTCCGGATGGTCCCGGTGGGCGCGGAACGCCTCCTGCAGGGCCCCGGTGCCGGGCAGATCCTTGTCGATCAGCCGGGTGTTCAGTTCCAGCACCTCCAGCGCGCCGTCTGCGATGCGGTAGGTGACGACGCTGAAGCGATCCGGGTCCGAGGCCCCGGCCGGGCGCTGGTCACTGCCGATGACTTCCAGTTGCAGGGCGGCCACGCCGTCCAGCTCGATCCGCCAGGCCAGGAAGTAGAGGCTGGAGCCGTCGTCCTCGTGGTGCACCAGGTAATCGGTCTCCGAGGCCCGCAGCACCGTGATCCGTTCGGCCCCCGCCTCGGCCGCCGCCTCACCCTCGGGAATCCATCG
>WVWV01000046.1:0-383 GCA_011773845.1 Lysobacterales bacterium
GATGAAGGTCACCACGTCGGCCACCTCCTGATCGCTGAGGTAGCTGAGGTTGGGCATCACGGCGTTGTAATTCACCCCGTTGACCGTGATCGGGCCGGACAGGCCATTGATGACCGCGGCCACCACCTTCAGCGGGTCATCGGCGAAGTAGTCGGACTGCGCCAGTGGCGGAAATGCTCCGACAAGCCCGCTGCCATCGGCCTGGTGACAGGCCGCGCAGCGAGAGGCATACAGGGCCTCGCCCGCCGCGATGCGCTCCTCGAGGCTGGGAGCGGCCGCCGCGGCCACCTCGGCGGCATGAACCGCTGTATCGCCCACTGCGCCCGACTCCTCCGCAGCCTCCTGGGCACAGGCGGTCAGGCCCAGCAGCAGTCCCGCAACGA
>WVWV01000046.1:425-3649 GCA_011773845.1 Lysobacterales bacterium
GTTTCATGTGCGTTCTCCGGTGTTCTTTCCTGATACGGAAAATTGATTCATTTGAAATGCCTGAATTGTAATGCTAAGCGCTCCGATGCCCCGCGACATTGATGTGGATCATGCAATGGGCGCGCCCCGAGCCACGCGGTTCCGGCCGCGGTCGAAGTGCCTCGGCCGGCCTACCATTGCATGGTGACGGTCGCGGAGTAATTCCGGCCAGGTCGGCTCAACAGCTCCAGCATCGGATCATCCGGCGCAAAACCCGCGACGTCCGACCAACGCCAGTAGCGCTTGTCGCCCAGATTGTAGAGCCCCACGCGCACCTCCAACCAGCGTGCGTGCCGATAGCCCGCCACCAAGTCGACCAGCCCATAGCCCGGAGTGGCGAACCGTTCTCCACCGGTTGGGTCGATGTCGTCTTTGGCGCGCGTGAGGGTGGCGCTCAGGCCGGCATCCCAGCGCCGGTCGGACGAGGTCCAGGCCAGCCCGAGAACCGCCTGGGGCGGGGAAATGCTGTTGAGCGGTTGCCCGCTGGAGCGATTGTCGCCCTCGGACCAGAACGCCGCGGCACTGAGTTTCAATGACCGCAATGCGGGGCTCCACTCGCCAAGGTCCTGCTCGAAGCGGAGGTCCGCACCGTAGATGCGGGCCCGCTCGATGTTGCGTGACTGGAACAGCAGGTAACCGGATACCGGGTCGACCCCTACGCGTGCCCGTGTCTCGATAAAGTCGTCGTACTCGGTATTGAACAGGCTGAAGCTGAACCGCCGGTGGGCGGTGAACTGGCGAACGCCGACCTCATAGCCGGTGGAGGTTTCCGATTTCAGGTCGGGATTGGGTATGGCGCGAACGCGGAATAACGGGATGTCCAGGCCGATATTGGCGTCCTCGAAGGGCGGCGCCCGGAAGCCCCGCACGTACTGCGCGTACAGGCTCCATTGCGCGGCCACGTGCCAGACGATTCCGAGCCGCGGCGTGATCTCATCCTCGTCGACGGCCACCGGGGTCGAGGACGGGTTGTCGGCGACAAAAATCGCGTCGGTCTGGGGCCGCAGTTCGTAACGCTCGTAGCGCAGGGCCGGAATGAGTTCCCAGCGCCCGCCGGCGAGCTGGATTTCATCCTGTACGAATACGCCCCACTCGTCAGTCCGCGAGATCGGAAAGTCGCGCACCGGCAGATTCTCGCCCAGCACCGACTTGCTGGTCTCCCCAGTGTCTAGATTCTGCTGCAAGCCATCACGCAGCTCACGCGAATCGGTACGCAGGACCTCCACGCCCATGCCAAGGCGGTGGTCCCCGCGCGCACCGCTGAAGCCCCGGAACAGGTTCAGCTCCAAGCCGCGCAGGTCGGTTCGGTAGTCGAAATAGCGCTCGATGCGCACCGGCACCCGCGCGGCCGCCCGCTCTTCGAATGAGGCCTGCCGCGTCTCGGACTCGGTGTCGAAGGCCCGCAGCACACCCGTCCAGCCTGTCGTGCCATCGAACTCGAAATCCGCCTGCAGGCGCCGCTGCGCGTCGTGGTCCACACCGCGCAGCGCGGTGGTGTTGCGAAAGCGGGCGAAGCCGAGAATCGAATGGATCTCGGTGAGCGCGTCACGCTGGTAGTCCGCCACCGTGAACCGCAGGCGATGGCGCCCGGACAGGTCGTGGGTGAACCGCAGCATGAAGTCCTGGCTGTCCCAATCCTGCAGATCCTCGTTGACATCCCCCGCCGCCTGGTGATCGAGTTCGTGCCCGTCGCGCAGGGTGGCCGCGAGCAGAACACCGCTGCGGTCATTTCCGAAGGCGGCGTTCGCAGACCCGACCCAGCTGGAGTCAGCGCCCCGCATGCCGCCCCTGAACCCGAGCCAACGCCGCCCGCCGCCGAGCGCGAGCAGATCATCGGGATCCCAGGTAGTGAACGCCATCACGCCCCCAAGGGCATCCGAGCCATACAGGGTGGAGGCGGGCCCGTACAGGACTTCCACGCGCTTGACTCGGTCCGTCTCGACCAGCGCCCTGCCCCCGTTTGAGTAACTGCCGACCGCGAACTGGTCCCGCACGGGCACCCCGTCCACCTCAATCGCAACCCGGTTGCCGCCAATCCCGCGGATGTTCACGCCACGCACCCCAAAGCGCGTCCCGGCGGTGTCGACGTTGAGGCCTGGCTCGTAACGCAACAGGTCGTCCAGCCCCTCGGCAAGGTGGTACCGGATCGCCTCCGAATCGATCACGGTCACCTGTCCGGCAACCGCCGACAGCGGCCGTTCGGTCTTGCTGGCAACCACCACGATCGGCTCCAGGGTCTTCGGACCCTCGTCGCCCGGCAACGGGGCTGCCTGGAGCGCCAGAGAAAAGGTCATGGTGAGCCAGAACACATTCGATGAGAGGGTGTTGCGCATCCTGATCTTCCTTGGGTGGCGGCGGTCATGCAAAACGCGTACAGAATAGGTGCATTCAGATGCATCAATTATGACCTGGATCAATCGCCGTCGGCTCGACCGGGGCGCAGCGGACACACGGCCCGCTCGGCGGGCGGGGATTTCCGGTAGAATGCAGCCGGCCGGGTTAGGCCACGCGGCCACATCCGCCAATTCCCGATCACCCATTTGAAGAGGAAAAACATGAAATCGTTATGCATCACCCTTCTGCTCGCCGCCGTGTCGCTGTCCGCGCCCGCCATGGCGGGCGACGCGGCGGCCGGCAAGTCCAAGGCCGCAGTGTGCGCTGGTTGCCATGGACCCGCCGGCATCAGCTCGAACCCTCTGTGGCCAAACCTCGCCGGTCAGCAGGAGATGTACCTGGTCAAGCAGATGAAAGCGTTCCGGGACGGCGAGCGCAAGGACCCCGTGATGGCGCCAATGGCCGCCTCGCTGAGCGACGGGGACATCGCGGACCTGGCCGCCTATTACGCCGGCCTTAAATAACCTCGCCGCGCATGTCAGCCAGCGGACGCCGCGCCCTGCAGGGCGCGGCGTCCGCATACTCAATTCCGGAACCGCACCTTTTGACAACTTGGCTCCACATGACCTGCATCAAATTCATGCCCCGATGATGCAACTACANNCTGCGTCTGCTGCGGCGGATCGACCCATGCGTCTCACGAGGTTCACCGACTACTCACTGCGTGTGCTCATCTACCTGGGCCTGCGGGAAGGTCACCTGGTGACCATCCGCAACGTTTCGGAAGCCTATGGCATTTCCCGCAATCACCTGATGAAGGTGGTCAGCCTGCTGACCCGGCTCGGTTATCT
>WVWV01000087.1:0-292 GCA_011773845.1 Lysobacterales bacterium
GTCCGCCAGGTCCGCCTGCAGGGTGTCGAAGTAGGTGGCGATCTCTGGCGACGTCATGTCGGTTAGCGCCGAGCCTACGCCGAAAATGCTGGCGCCCGCCGCCCGATAGGCGTCCACGTCGGCCGCGCTGCTGATGCCGCCGCAGCCGATGACGGGGACGTCCACCCGGCCGGCGATCTCCCGCACGCACTTCAGCCCGATGGGCAGGACGCCTTTGCCCGACATGCCGCCCAGCTCGTTGCTCAGCACAGGCTCGCCAGCCGCGCTGAAGTAGCCGGGCCCCACGGTGTTG
>WVWV01000087.1:330-1205 GCA_011773845.1 Lysobacterales bacterium
TGGGCACGACGGGTACGTCCACGGCTGCCTTCACCGCGGCCGTGATCTCGCGCACCAGCTCGGGATCCCGGCCCATCTCCATGCCGTATCCCTTGGCGTGGGGGCAGGACAGGTTCAGCTCCAGGCCGTCGGAGACCGGCCCCAGAATCCTCGCCACCGCCACGAACTCCTCGACGCTGCCGCCGAAAATAGAGGTCAGCAGAAAGCGATCGCCCGGAACGTCGAGCGCCGCGAAGAGCTCCGCCGACCGCTCGGCTCCGGGATTGGTCAGGCCCACGGCGTTGACGAAGCAGCCTGGGGCGTACTGGCTGTAGATGGGCTCGCGATTTCCCGCCCTGGGTTCGAGCCCGATGCTCTTGGTCGTCATCACGCCGATCTGGGGAACGTGCCGGAACAGATACTCGATGATCGGCACGGCGGTGGCGACGATCCCGGAGGGGATGGTGAACGGGCCGGATACGTTCTTGCCCAGGAATCGGATCGTCAAGGCGAGCGGGTCTCAGCGGTGTCGGGGTTCGGAGCGGAATTCTACAGGTTCGGCGCGCCCAATCGAACCGCGCGTCAGCCTCGCATGCCCCCGCTGGCGATGAGCACCTCGCCNNCTCCGGCGTTCCGGCACGGCGCAGCGGGCTGGTGCTCCGGTACGCGTCGATGGCCTGCGGCGTGAGGCCCACCCGGTGCTGGCGGCCTTTGACGTCGATGGTCTCGACCTCGTCGCCGATGACCTGGGTGAGGCGGGTCTCGATGTAGCCGAAGGCGACGGCGTTCACGGTCACGTTGTACGGGCCCCACTCCTTGCACAGTGATTTGGTCAGGCCAATCACGGCCGCTTTGCCGGCCGCGTAGCTCGTCTGGGTGGCGGCGCCGTCCACGCC
>WVWV01000144.1:0-217 GCA_011773845.1 Lysobacterales bacterium
GCCGCCAGGCGTCGGGCCCGGTGGTGCCGTAGCCGGTCAGCGTGGCGTGCACGATGCGCGGGTTTAGAGCCAGGACACTGTCGGGATCGAGCCCGAAGCGCTCCTGCCGGTGAATGAGCAGGTTGCACATGAACACGTCCGCAGCGGCGACCAGCCGATGGACCACCGCCTTTCCCTGGTCGCTGTCCAGATCCACGGCCACCGATCGCTTGCCGCG
>WVWV01000144.1:271-635 GCA_011773845.1 Lysobacterales bacterium
TTGATCACGTTTGCGCCGAGATCTGCCAGCAGCGCGCTCGCGCTCGGCGCCGCCATCCAGCTCTCGATGGCGATCACGGTGATGTCTTCCAGTGGTGCAGCCAACGGCTCGCCTCCTTTCCGGGACAAGGGGTGGTGAAGGCCCGGTTGTACCGCATATTCGCGGCAAATTCAGCCTCCGCGAGAGCGCCGGTCGGAGCGGGCTTGCGGTGATAGCATTAATCGGGTTGGAAGGAGGGAGAATGCACATGCTGGAATTTAGCGATCTGAACCCGTGGGCCGTCGTCGTGGCCACCGTCACCGGGTTCCTGCTTGGTGGAGTCTGGTACGGCCCGCTCTTCGGCAATGCCTGGCTGGCGGCCCTT
>WVWV01000144.1:651-1118 GCA_011773845.1 Lysobacterales bacterium
GCGACCCCGTTCATCGTCAGTTTCTTCACCTCGCTCGTGACGGCGCTGGTGCTCGCCGTCCTGATCAGATCTCTTGGTCTGGTGGGCTGGCTGGATGGGGCCATGCTAGGGCTGCTGGCCGGCGTCGGCTTCATTGCGGCCTCCATGGCCTCAGACTCCGCGTTCTGCAGATGGTCGATGAACCTGTTTGTGATACTTGCCGGTTACCGGGTCGTCTACAGCATCGTGATGGGCGCCATTCTCGGCGGCTGGCAGTAGCTTCGACGGCGCGGTAACCTTGCGCGCCATGCTGGAGTTGGACCACTTCCGAGGGCCGTTGGCGGCGGCTGCTTCGCTCGTGCTGCTCGTGATGGGCGCGCTCTGGGCGCCCGTGTCCATTGCCGACCAACCCGCGTACGAGACCGACGAAGCCGGCGAGGTGGAGGGCCTCTGGGCATCCAAAGGCGCCGTGTTTGCCATCGCGCGCT
>WVWV01000144.1:1164-2447 GCA_011773845.1 Lysobacterales bacterium
GAACGCCAAACCGGAACTGCGGGACCGGCCTCTGATCGGGCTGCAGCTGTTGCGCGACTATCGGTTCAAGAAAGGCCGCTGGCGCGGTGACTTTTACGACCCGGGGTCCGGCAGGACCTATTCCAGCTACATCCGACGGGATGACGAGGGCAACCTGCGCCTGCGCGCCTGGGTGCTGATGTTCGGCCACACCGAGAAGATGGAGCCAGTCAGCAACTGCACCGAGAGAATCGTCGCNNTCGAAGGCCTGTGCCCCCCGTAACGACCGGTCAGGCATGTCCTTAAGCGTCGTTCCCGTGTCTGGACGGTCGGGGCTGAACGACTTCATCGAGGTGCCATGGGTCGTCTACGCCGACGACCCGTGCTGGGTGCCGCCGCTGAAGATGGAGCGCCGGGACGCTCTGTCCCCCAAGCATCCGTTCTTCGAGCACGCCCGCTGGCAACCGTTCGTCGCTTACCGCGACGGTCGGCCGGTTGGCCGCGTTTCGGCGCAGATCGACGACCTTTACCAGGAACGCCACGACCCGAAAGGTGGGTTCTTCGGGATGTTCGAGAGCATACCTGATGATGCGGTGATCGACGGCCTGCTCGGCGGCGCGGAGGCGTGGCTGGCGGAGCAAGGCTGCGAGAACGTCGTGGGTCCGTTCAACCTCAACATCAATCAGGAGGTGGGGCTGCTCGTCGACGGCTTCGACTCGTCGCCGTTCTTCATGATGGGGCACGGGATGCCCTACTACCGCGAAGCGCTGACCAGGCGCGGCTATGCCGAGGTGCAGCGCATGCTGGCTTACGAGATGCCCGTGCTGTTCGAGCGCCCCCGGTTGATGAACGTCATGATGAAGCAGCTGGGCCCGCGCGTGACCATGCGCACGCTCGACCGGCGCAAGCTCGCTGAAGAGCTCGAGATTCTGCGAGACATTTTCAACGATGCCTGGTCGGAGAACTGGAGGTTCGTGCCCTGGACGGCCAGCGAATTTCTCGCCGTGGGCAAGGAAATGATGTTGCTGATTCCGCCAGATTTCGTCCAGATAGCCGAGGTAGACGGCGAGCCCGCTGCGTTCATTGTCATGTTGCCGAACCTCAACGAAGTCATCGGCGATCTCGACGGCCGGCTTTTTCCGTTCGGCTGGGCAAAGCTGCTGTGGCGCATCAAGGTTCGCTATCCGAAGTCCGGTCGGGTGCCGCTCATGGGCGTGCGCCGGCGCTTTCACCACACCCGCTTGGGCCCCGGGTTGGCGATGTTCTGCATCAGCGCCCTGCGCGAGCCCTCCCACCGGACCGGC
>WVWV01000095.1 GCA_011773845.1 Lysobacterales bacterium
CAGTATCAAGCACCGGATACCGACAGTAGACTTCGACGCCGAAGCCCAACCTGATCCGTAGATGATCCGATCGACAACGGCCAATGAAGACGACTGGCGCGGCGCTTTGGCGGACGCTGCCCGTCCGGGCCGCCCCCTGGTGCTTGCCCTGCTGCTCACGGGATGCGCCGTCAACACAGGCCTTGAGGATCCCAACGCCGAGCTGGTGAGCCGCGTTCAGGCCCTCGAATACCAGGTGCTGGCCACCCAGGTCGCGGTCCAGGAGCTGACCGAGGATCAGCAGTCGGGCCAGGCCGACCTTTCCCGACAGCTCACCGACCTCAATTCCGAGCTCGGCCGCGTGCCCGAGGCGGTTGGTGCGGTCTGCGCCAACCCGGAAACCACCCCGGTCACCGCCTGCGAATCCGACCAGCTGATCCGGACCGTGGTCATGAGCGGCGACAAGATGGTGGTCGGCGAGATGGAGCGGGTCTGGCTCGAACCCCCCGGCGCGAGCCTCATCGCCCGGGTCGACACGGGCGCCCATTCCAGCTCCCTGCACGCGGAAAACCTGGTGGAATTCGAACGCGACGGCGAGGACTGGGTTCGCTTCGACCTGATCCTCGACGAGGAGATCAAGACGCTGGAGCGGCGCGTGGTCCGGTACGTGCGCGTGTACCAGCAGGCGGACCCCGAGGGCAGCCGGAGGCCGGTGGTCAACATGCGGTTGCGTTTGGGCGACGTGCACGACTCCTTCGAGTTTACTCTGGCCGACCGGTCGCACCTCGATTTTCAGCTGCTGCTGGGACGTAATTTCCTCACGGACATGGCGCTGGTGGACGTCGGCAAGCAGTTCGTCCAATCACCCTATCATCCCTCTTCACCCGCCAGATGAGCCAACAGGGGCCATTCCTCTTCCTGGTGGCCCTCCTCTGCATCGCCGGCGTCGGCACCGCCGCCTTCCGGAACGCCGAGTACCGGATACCCTGGCTACCCGGCGAGCAGCAGAACGTCTGGGAGGTGGAGGCGCGCATCGAGTACATGGCCCAAGGCACGCCCACCCAGGCCTTTCTGACCTTGCCGCCCAACCAGGACGGCTTCCGGGTGGTCAACGAGACCGGCGCGTCGTCCGGATTCGGGTTCGAGGTGGAGACCCAACGCNNNGAGACCCAACGCCGGCAGCGCCGGGCCCACTGGTCCAAGCGGGAGGCAGACGGGCCCCAGACGCTGTTCTACAAGCTCGAACTGGTGCGCGACGCGGAGTATCGCGTGGACGGCCCCCCGCCCGATGCGGCCCCGGTCAGCATACTGGACGAGCCGTACCAGACCGCGGCCGAGCAGATCGTCCAGGCCGCCCTGCCCGNNTGATCCCGGCCGATCAGACCATCAGCCTTCTGCGCGACCGCTTCGACGAGGCGAGCCTGCTGGCCAACCTGGTGGTCACCGCCGGCGCAAACGCGCGGACGGTGCAGGTGCTGGAGCTCGAGGACGGCCGCCGGCGTCAGAGCCTGAAGGACTACGTTCAGGTGTGGGACGACGGCCGCTGGTACCTCTTCAACCCCAGGGTCGGACCGGTGACCGACCTGGACAACCTCCTGCTCTGGCAGACCGATACGCCCTCGGTGCTGGAGGTGGTGGGCGGAACACGCAGCAGGGTGTCGTTCTCCATGATCAGCCAGCCCCGATCCACGCTGGCCCTGGC
>WVWV01000091.1:0-248 GCA_011773845.1 Lysobacterales bacterium
TCGACGTTGCTAATCGTGCTCCTGGGTTGGTACCTGACCGCGCGAATCGTGGAGCCGAGGCTCGCTGCTGAGCCCCTGGACGGCGATCTGGCCGATGCCGCCGCGCTGGATGATCTCTCGGATCAGGAGCGCCGCGGCCTTCGCGCGGGGCTCGTTGCCATGCTGCTTGGCATCGCCGTTCTGGCAGCCACGGCGGCGCCCGAGAGCTCCGCATGGCGAGCGAACGGCCAGCTCACCGCCGCAGGCGC
>WVWV01000091.1:264-722 GCA_011773845.1 Lysobacterales bacterium
GCTCATCTTCCTCCTCTTCATTATTCCCGGCGTCGTCTACGGTTACGTCTCCGGCACGGTCCGGGGCCATCGGGATGTGATCACCGGCATGAGCCAGGCCATGAGCGGGATGGGTTACTACATTGTCATGGCGTTCTTTGCTTCGCTGTTCATTGCCGAGTTCGGACGGTCCAACCTGGGCGTGCTGGTCGCTCTGCAGGGCGCCGCCTGGCTCAAGGCGGCCGCCATGCCGGCGGCGGTCACGGTCGTGGGGGTGGTGGCGATCACCGGCGTGGTCAACCTGTTCGTCGGCTCGGCGTCCGCGAAATGGGCGCTTCTCGCTCCCGTGCTGGTTCCGATGCTGATGGCATTGGGCATCTCGCCTGATCTCGCCCAGGCCGCCTACCGGGTGGGCGACTCCTCGACCAACATCATCACGCCGCTGATGCCCTACTTCCCCCTGGTGGTGGTCTTCGCGC
>WVWV01000091.1:748-1238 GCA_011773845.1 Lysobacterales bacterium
GTACTCGGTCGGCTTCCTGGTGGTGTGGACGGTCTTTCTGCTGCTCTACTGGATGCTCGGGATCCCGCTCGGCCTTCAGGCGAGCTACGGGTATCCGGGAGGTTGAGTTCGACCGCGCCCGGGGGGATTCGCCGGCCCTGATCGGCTAGAGTAGGCGGCTCATCGGAATCACAGAAGTCGGGGTCTTCTCATGGGCGTATTGCGTTTCGCATTGCTGGTGATGGTGGTGCTGGTCATGCCGGCGAAGGCCGTGGCGGGAACCCTGGAGGAGATTGCTGCCTCGGGCGAGCTTCGGCTTGCCTACCGAGCGGACACGCCGCCGTTTTCGTCGCGCGGCAAGGGCGGCGAGCCCGAGGGCTTCACCATCGACCTCTGCCGCATCATCGCCCGTGACGTTCAGGCGGCCGTGAACCTCGAGGAGATGAAGATCACCTGGGTGCCGGTGACGGCGGAGAACCGATTCGATGCCATCGCCTCCGGGCGCGCCCAC
>WVWV01000092.1:0-382 GCA_011773845.1 Lysobacterales bacterium
GAAGCCGATTATGAGCAGCGACCGGCCGTCACCGAGACCGGCACTTTGAGCCGCTTCGGCGGGATCCAGCAGGCGCAGGTTCGCGGGCCACAATTTTGCCTGCACGATCTGCCGGGCGGCCTCCGCCCCGGCTTCCCAGCTGGCGAAGACCACGCCCGCGGTCGCCCGATAGACGGGCCGCTTCTGAAGCCGCAACCAGCACTCCGAAATGACGCCGAGGATGCCTTCGGAGCCCATCACCATCCGATCCGGGCTAGGTCCGGCGCCGCTGCCAGGCAGTCGTCGAGACTCCCACCACCCGGCCGGGGTCAGCATGCGAACCCACTCGACGAAATCGTCGATGTGGGTGTGGTTGGTGGCGTAGTGCCCGCCGGAGCGGGTC
>WVWV01000092.1:394-672 GCA_011773845.1 Lysobacterales bacterium
CTGCGGGAAATGTCGCAGCGTGAGGCCCAGCGGCCGCAGAGCATCCTCCAGGTCCGGCCCGAGGACGCCCGCCTGAATGCGCGCCGCCCGGGAAACCTCGTCCACCTCCAGAACCTGATGGAAGTGATCCATGTCGATGGTGACCGCGGCATCCGCGCTTTCGGGCACGCGCACGCCCCAGACCACCGACGTGGCGCCCCCGAAGGGGATCGCCGCGTAGCCGTGCTGATCGCACCAGGCAAGGGTGGCTTCGAGCTCTGCCTCGTCGCGCGGATGGG
>WVWV01000092.1:691-1609 GCA_011773845.1 Lysobacterales bacterium
TCGAACTCTCCTCGCAGCCCGGAGAGCAGCTCGAGAGGATGGCCGCCATGAGTATGGACCACGCGCTCCGCGTGATCCGTGGTGACCCAGCCCTGCAACCCAGAAGGCACGGCTAGGCGCGCCTTCCGCAAGCCGATCTCGCCGATCCGCGGGATGGGGGGCGGCTCGACTGCGCGGCCGAGCTGATCGGACAAGCGCGCCGCCGCGTTGCGACGTTCCGCTTCAGAGGGCTCGTCGGACCGATACCCCCAGGTCCAGAAGCTCCGGGGTTGCTGCCATTTAGCCATCTGTTTTCTCCTGGCGCGCCTCCACGACGGCGACCGGAATGTTCAGGCCGGGGACCGGCTTGCCCTCGGAGTCACGCGGGGGATCGATACCGAGCAGCGCGGCGATGGTGGCCGCCAGGTCCACCTGATGCACGGATGGCAGACGCGAGCCTGGCGGAACGCCGCGGCCCAGCGCGAGAANNCAGCGCGAGAAAGATGCCCGCCATGTCCGGATGGTTCGGCGGGTAGCCGTGGCTGCCGAACGTCCATCCCGCCATGCTCAGGGCCGCGACCACGGCCCCCTCCCAACCCGGCGGGCGGCTGAAGGTCAGCGGGGGCGAAGCAACCACCAGCCAATCGCCCGTTCTGGTCGGGTGGTACAGGCGCATCCACCCGGGCAGCCTATCGCCCGCGTAGGCCGTGGCACCTTCGATCTGGCGGAGCAGGTCGCCCGCGCGCGCGTGGTCTTCGGGATCGTCCAGGTAGACCTGAGCTACCGTGCTGCCGGTGACGCGGGCACCAATGCCGGCCGCCTCCAGCAGCCCGCGCAGGTCCGTGTACAGATGGCTTTCCGCCATGCCGTGATCGCTCACGATCACAAGCGTGGTCGACGCCCAGAGATCGAGCGCGTCGAGGCCTTCCAGCAGCCGCT
>WVWV01000092.1:1702-1866 GCA_011773845.1 Lysobacterales bacterium
AGGTGGCCGCGACGACCCCCTGACGCTCGGCCGCGATCCAGATCGGCTCCGCCAGGACCCAGTTGGCATCCGACCCCATCCGGAAGGCGCCGCGTTGCCGGTCGACGAAATGGTTGCCGACGATTCCGTGCCGGTCGGGGTGAGTGCCCGTCGCCAGCGAGACG
>WVWV01000113.1:0-222 GCA_011773845.1 Lysobacterales bacterium
GCATGGGCGGCGCGTCTAGCCCCTCTAGCTCCTCGTCGTACTTGCGGCAGGTGACCGTGCGGCTCATGTCAGCTCGAACTTCTGAAGGGTTTCCAATATTGCTACCGCCGGTGCGGCCAGTCCAACTTCGGTTCCCTCCCCGCTGCGGTACCACATCACTCGCGCGCCGTCACGAATCTCCGCAGGAGGTCCTGAAGACAGATGGATGTGGACGGGCTCGAT
>WVWV01000113.1:232-636 GCA_011773845.1 Lysobacterales bacterium
GGGCTCGATGTCCAGATGGAAATGCGTGAACGTGTGACGAAATGCCGGCTGTATCCGGGATTCGGCGACATCGGCCTGGGAGACGCCGAGCTCGTCGAGCATGGCGTCGATGGCGTAGCCGCGGTCCCGCTGGGGGGGCGTCCACAATCCGCCCCAAATGCCGCTGGCCGGCCGCTGCTCAAGCAGGCACGCGCCGTCGGCGTCGACGATGACGAACATTCTGGCGTCCCTCGTCGGTTTGGGTCGCTTTGGCTTGCGGCCGGGAAACTGGTCCGTGGCGTTCCGGGCAAAGGCCTCGCAGCGCTCGGATACGGGACAGGAATCGCAGCGGGGCTGGCGCGTGCAGACGGTAGCGCCGAGGTCCATGACCGCCTGGGTGTAGTCGGCGACCCGCGTGTTCGGGG
>WVWV01000113.1:651-944 GCA_011773845.1 Lysobacterales bacterium
GCCTCAGCGAGCCCCCAAAGCTTCTTCTGCGTGGCCGCCTCGCCTGGGTAGCCTGCCACGGTGTGGAAGCGGGCGAGCACCCGTTTGACGTTGCCGTCGAGTATCGGCGCGCGGACGCCCTGCGAGATGGCCGCGATGGCGCCGGCGGTGGATCGGCCGATGCCCGGCAGCTCGACCAGCGCCTCGACCCCGACGGGAAACTCGCCTCCATGATCGCGCATGATGACCTGGGCGGCTTTGTGGAGGTTGCGGCCCCTGGCGTAGTAGCCGAGCCCCGTCCAGTGGTGCAGCAC
>WVWV01000113.1:1046-1289 GCA_011773845.1 Lysobacterales bacterium
GAACGGGATCACCGTGGTCACCTGGGTCTGCTGCAGCATGATCTCCGAGACCCACACCCGATACGGGTCGATGTTCCGCTGCCACGGCAGGTCGTGCCGGCCGTGGCGGTCGTGCCAGGTGAGAACGCGCTGCGCGAACCAGTCGGGACGCACCGCTACTGGCTTTTGTCCTGCAGCGATCTGCCCAGCAGATCCAGCAGCCCGCGGGCTGCGTCCCGATACTCCTCGGGCACCTCCTCGTCG
>WVWV01000129.1 GCA_011773845.1 Lysobacterales bacterium
TGGCGGGAACAGCCCCTCGAGCGTGATGGTCTCGCCAGCCTTCGGGTTGTTGTATCGCTTGAATGTCTTCGTGTCCCAGTGCAGCTCAGCCATGATCTGACCGCCGGGCGGCGGCTGGATGGTAAGCCGAATGCGGTCCCGGTGGGCTAGGTGGAAACGGTAGTTGTCGCGATCCGCCTTGTCTTCGAGCACGCCGGTACGGGTCTGGCCCATCCTGAGCAGCTGCATGCGGCTCGTGTCGTCGTTGGGTTCGAACTCGCCATTGGGGTCAGGCGGTCCGATGGGCCGTGCAAGCAGCGTGTAGTTACCGCCGTCTCGCCCGCTGACCCGCACATGATGCGTACCCGGCAACAGGAACACATTGTCGAGACGTATACGGCGCTGGCCGCGGGGCACGCGATATCTCTGGTTCTGGATGCCGGCGCCATCATGGTAGGCCAGTTCGTGAAGCTGATCGCCGATGACCTGGAAACGCCACAGCTGCGGCTCATCGGTGACCTGGATGCGATAGAAGTCGTCCTCCTCGCCCGAGAAACGCCCCTTGATGCGGTTATTGGAAGGCACGGCGGACGAGAATTCGATACGGTCATTGGGCTCGGCTTCGCGACCGGCCTGTATGGGCCCCTGGGCTGCCAGCGTGATGGTGTATTCGGCGCCCTCCGGCCCACGTTCCGCGGCGAGTCGCCATTCGCCGGGCTGCAGCACCAGATCAGGAAGCTCGATCAGACCTTTGGCCGTGCGGCACTGAACCCGCACGTTCTTGGCATCGTGCAGGCAAAGCTGCATCTGTTGGTCGGGGCCGGTCTGCAATGTCAGTGTCAGCACCNNCAGGCAAAGCTGCATCTCTTGGTCGGGGCCGGTCTGCAATGTCAGTGTCAGCACCTGGTCGGCCGTGGCTTCGTCGAGTTGAAACCGGAAGTAATCAGATTCGCCTCGTTTTCCCATGCGCCCGGTCAGTGGTTGCGCGAGGTCCGCGAAATTCGCAAGCTGCCACTTGTCGTTCGGCTCCGCTTCGGAACCGTCAACAGATTGCCCGACTGTTCCGAAGATTACGGAACGGACCGCACCGGCCTGGCTGGCGTCTAACTCGAGAAAGTATTCACCGCTCGCCAGTCCCAGGTCAGGAAAGCTGAATTTGCCCTGGCGGTCGACATCTTGCTGGCTCAGCTCCTGGCCGCCAGCATCGCGAAGCCAGGCCCGGGCCTCCTGTCCCACCGGGATCTGGCCGCGAAGCTCCCAGCGCTGCG
>WVWV01000012.1:0-188 GCA_011773845.1 Lysobacterales bacterium
GAGAAGCAGGCTTAGGAGGCAGCCATGGAGTTCGGGCTTTCCGAAGAGCAGACACTGTTGCAGGACAGCGTGACCCGCTATCTGGATGCCAACTGCCCCCTGGATCGGGTACGCCGTTTTGCCGAGGAGGCCAGCGCGCCAGACCTGCAATCCGGCCTGGCGGAACTCGGCGTGTTCGGGCTGCTGGT
>WVWV01000012.1:290-507 GCA_011773845.1 Lysobacterales bacterium
CCGTCATGGCACCGCTGGCGATCACACTGGCCGGGGACGGCCACACGGAGACGCTGTCCAGGCTCGCAACGGGCGAGCTCAGCGTCGGGGTCGCGGTTGCCGAGTTCGTCGGCGCGCGGGCGGATGGCGGCATCTCCGCAAACGGCGGAACGCTCACCGGCAAAGCCCTCTCGGTTCTGGATTTCGACGCCCAGGCTTACCTGGTCGCCGATGCGGC
>WVWV01000012.1:535-861 GCA_011773845.1 Lysobacterales bacterium
GGCCGAGGCGCTTCCAACCATCGACAAAACCCGCCTCACCGGAGCGCTCACGCTGAACCGGGCGCCCGCACAACTCATCTCGGACGACCCGCAAGTGCTCGCCCGGGTGATTGACGCCGGACGGGTGATGCTTGCTGCAGACACCCTCGGTGCTGCCCAGAACATGCTCGACCAGGCAGTGGAGTACGCCAACCAGCGGGAGCAGTTCAACCGGCCGATCGGCTCGTTTCAGGCTGTGAAGCACATGTGCGCCGAGATGGCCGCGGGGCTGGAACCGTGCAGGGCAATGGTCTGGTACGCCTCGCACGCGCTCGATGCCCTGCCCG
>WVWV01000012.1:927-1279 GCA_011773845.1 Lysobacterales bacterium
CCACCTCTCGGAGGTCGGCAAGTTCGTCGCCAAGACGGCCACGGAGGTGCACGGCGGCATGGGCTTCACCGACCTTCTCGGGCTCCACTACTGGTTCAAGCGGATCGGCTACAACCGGCAGATGCTGGGAGCACCGGAGCTGCTGCGCGAACAGGCCGCCCGGCTCCAAGGCCTTTGCGCCTGACGAGAACGCCATGCCAGTCCTCCCCGTCCTGCCGCTGAAAGACACCGTCGTCTACCCGCAGATCGTTCGCCCCCTCGGCGTCGGTCGACGTCGTTCCCTGGCCGCGCTGAACCACGTGGTGGAAGGGCCGCGGGAGATCATCACCGTGGCGCAGCAAGATGCCGCCAA
>WVWV01000012.1:1446-1652 GCA_011773845.1 Lysobacterales bacterium
CGACGGCCCGGCCGTGGACGCCACCCTGCGCGAGAACCTGCAGCTCGCCCAGCGCATCGCCGAGATCATGGACAGCGAGAACGGCGCGCAGATCTATCAGCAGCTCGTGGGCTCAATTTCCGATCCCATCACTCAGATGTACCGCATCGCATCCCTCGCCCCCGGCATCGAGCTGGTCCAGGAGCAGCGGATTCTCGAAGCCGACA
>WVWV01000078.1:0-337 GCA_011773845.1 Lysobacterales bacterium
GGCTCAGCGACCCCGGAAGGGTGGTTGTGAGCGAAAATCACCGCTGCGGCGTTGAGCTCCAGGGCGCGTTTCAGCACTTCTCTTGGGTGCACGCTGGCCCTATCCAGCGACCCTAGAAATAGCCTCTCAAAGGCGATGAACCGGTGCCTGGCATCCAGGAAAAGGCAGGCGAAAACTTCCCTTTGCAAGCCGCCGAGCTGATGCCTGAGATAGTCCGTCACCGCCCTCGAGTCCCCCATTACCGGGCCCCGACGGAGACGGGCGCGCAGGTACCGGTCCGCAACTCCCAGGCTGGCTTTCAATGCGGCCGCCTTTGCAGGCCCCATGCCCGGTGTTC
>WVWV01000078.1:427-1133 GCA_011773845.1 Lysobacterales bacterium
CGTCGGTGAGCCGCTCCGGCCCGGCTTCCAGCAGACGATTTCGAGGCGGGTCGTTGTCAGGCCCGTTGACGTTAGCCATGGGAAATGCCTCCTGCGACAAATGTGTGGCGGTGGTATCTTTAGGCGAATTCCGTTTCCAGCCAGACCCATCAGCCAGCCGATGACGCAGTCAGATCAACCCGCGCCGGGAAATCTCGAGGGCAGAAACATCCTACTCGGCGTCAGCGGGGGCATCGCGGCGTACAAGGCGCCGATTCTTGTGCGCCTTTTGCGCCAGGCCGGGGCAGACGTTCAGGTCGTCTTGACCCGCAGCGCCAACCAGTTCGTCACTGCGACCACGCTGCAGGCCGTTTCCGGCCGGCCCATCAGGGACGACCTGTGGGATGCGGCCGCCGAGGCCGCCATGGGCCACATCGAACTCGCCCGCTGGGCCGACGCCGTGCTAATCGCCCCGGCAACCGCCGACCTGATCAGCCGGCTGGCCAACGGGCGCGCAGATGACCTCCTGACCACCCTGGTCCTGGCCACGAGAGCCCCGGTATTGGTGGCCCCGGCAATGAACAACGCCATGTGGGACCACCCGGCAAACCAGCGCAATGTCGGTACCCTGGCAGATAGAGGCGTGCACGTGCTGGGGCCCGACAGCGGGGAGCAGGCATGCGGGGAGTTCGGCCCTGGGCGAATGCGCGAGCCGGCTGATCTGGTT
>WVWV01000078.1:1227-1565 GCA_011773845.1 Lysobacterales bacterium
ATGGCCGCCGCCGCCCGCGCCGCCGGTGCGCGCGTGATCCTGATCTCCGGGCCGGTGAGTCTTCCTACACCCATTGGCGTGCGCCGCATCGACGTCACCAGCGCCGCGGAGATGCACGAGGCCGTCATGGCACACGCAACCGCGTGCGACGTGTTCATCGGCGTGGCCGCGGTGGCCGACTACCGGCCCGATCGCACCCACGACCAGAAGATCAAGAAATCAGATCAAGGGCCTGGCGCGCCGGGTCTCTCGCTCAGCCTCGTCGAGAACCCCGACATCATCAGGAGCGTGTCCAGCCTCGAGCACGGGCCGTTCATCGTCGGGTTTGCCGCGGAAAC
>WVWV01000078.1:1652-1904 GCA_011773845.1 Lysobacterales bacterium
CTCGTGGCTCGAGCCGTGATCGATCTGGTGGCCGCGCAGATTAGCGACGCGTTAGCGGACGCAAACCCCGAACGCATCGCAAAATAGCGCGCAGCGCTGGATTGCCCCGGCATATCCGCATTACCATTGCCCCGCCCCGGACGCCTGGATCCTGAGCCTTGGAAAGCGACAAAGACGACCAACAAGCCCCGCCGAACAGCACCGGAAAGCCCGCTAAGAAGAAATCAAAGCCCGCCCCCACCGGCGCTTTCC
>WVWV01000160.1:0-256 GCA_011773845.1 Lysobacterales bacterium
CGCTGGACTCCGCAGGGGTGGTGGAGAAGTTCGGGGTGCCGCCGGAGCTGATCATCGACTACCTGGCGCTCATGGGCGACAGCGTGGACAACATCCCCGGGGTGCCGAAGGTGGGCCCCAAGACGGCAGCGAAGTGGCTCAACCAGTACGGCGATCTGGACGGCGTGGTTGCCGGCGCCGAGGACATCAAGGGCAAGGTGGGCGAGAGCCTGCGCGATCATCTCGATCAGCTGCCGCTGGCCAAGGCGCTGACTAC
>WVWV01000160.1:329-572 GCA_011773845.1 Lysobacterales bacterium
CTGGAGTTCAAAACCTGGCTCGCCGAGGTGGCAGGCGGCGAGGAGGAGCTCCCGCCCGCCGCTGCAGAAGTCGAGGGGGAGTACGAGTGCGTCACCACGGTGGCCGCCCTTGACGCCTGGATCGAGCGGCTGCGAGCGGCCGCGCTCTTCTCCTTCGATACCGAGACCACCAGCCTGAACTACATGCTCGCGGAGCTGGTGGGGGTGTCGTTCAGCTGCGAGCCCGGCAAGGCCGCGTACGTG
>WVWV01000160.1:643-957 GCA_011773845.1 Lysobacterales bacterium
TCAGAACCTCAAATACGACATGAGCGTGCTCACACGCTACGACGTCCAGCTTGCCGGGGTCGGGTTCGACACCATGCTCGAGTCCTACGTGCTCAACAGCACGGCGTCCCGCCACAACATGGACGACCTGGCAAAGAACTATCTCTCGCGGGAAACCGTGCACTACGAGGACATTGCCGGCAG
This sequence comes from Lysobacterales bacterium, assembly GCA_011773845.1. Classification (GTDB taxonomy): domain Bacteria; phylum Pseudomonadota; class Gammaproteobacteria; order Xanthomonadales; family SZUA-36; genus WVWV01. Next base: position 827 of record WVWV01000160.1, read on the forward strand.
GGGCGCCAAGCAGCTGACCTTCGATCAGGTGCCGGTGGACGACGCGGTGGTTTACGCCGCGGAGGATGCAGACGTCACCCTGCAGCTGCACGAGACGCTGTGGCCCAGGCTTCAGAAGGAGCCACGGCTGA
>WVWV01000160.1:1009-1228 GCA_011773845.1 Lysobacterales bacterium
CCCTGATGCCCGTGCTCTCCCGCATGGAGCGAACGGGCACGCTGGTGGATGGGGCCCTGCTCGAGTCCCACGGCCGTGAGCTGGCCCAGCGGATGCAGAGCATCACGGAGGAGGCCTGGACGCTCGCGGGCGAGGAGTTCAACCTCGATTCGCCCAAGCAGCTGCAGGCGATCCTCTTCGAGAAGCTCGAGCTGCCGGTGCTGAAGAAGACGCCGAAAG
>WVWV01000160.1:1249-1598 GCA_011773845.1 Lysobacterales bacterium
TGGCCCGGGATTTCGACCTGCCGCGCATCATTCTCGAGTACCGCAGCATGGCCAAGCTGAAGTCGACGTATACCGACAAGCTGCCGCTGCAGATCAATCAGCGCACGGGGCGGATTCACACTTCCTATCATCAGGCGGTGGCAGCCACCGGCCGGCTGTCGTCGTCGGATCCGAACCTGCAGAACATTCCCGTGCGCACGCCGGAAGGCCGGCGCATCCGCCAGGCGTTCGTCGCGCCGCCGGGCAAACGGATCGTCGCCGCCGATTACTCCCAGATCGAGCTGCGCATCATGGCGCACCTCTCGGCGGACGACGGCCTGCGCGCGGCGTTCGCGGCGAACCAGGACAT
>WVWV01000160.1:1656-1915 GCA_011773845.1 Lysobacterales bacterium
GCGACGATCAGCGTCGCAGCGCCAAGGCCATCAACTTCGGGTTGATCTACGGGATGTCCGCCTTCGGCCTTTCACGCCAGCTGGGCATCTCGAGAACCCTCGCCCAGGAGTACATCGACCGCTACTTCGAGCGGTATCCCGGCGTCCTCGCCTACATGGACGAGACCCGGGCGGGGGCGAGAGATGCGGGCTATGTGGAGACGGTCTTCGGCCGCCGGCTCTACCTGCCGGAGATCAACGCCCGCAACATGCAGAGGCG
>WVWV01000160.1:2030-2276 GCA_011773845.1 Lysobacterales bacterium
AGGGGCTGCTGGCGGGCGTTCGTGGGCACATGCAGGGCGCCGCCGATCTGGATGTGGAGCTGCTGGTGGATTGCGGTACCGGGGCCAACTGGGACGAGGCGCACTAGCCCCCGCCTTCGAGGTGCTCGCGGAGCCAGGCCACGACCGTGTCGTTTCCGAGCCCGCTGGTGGCTGAAAACAGTACGACTTCAACGAGCGGCATGGTCTCGGTCAAGCGCTTCGCGGCTTTCAGTGCCTTTGCCTGGG
>WVWV01000136.1:0-249 GCA_011773845.1 Lysobacterales bacterium
CAAGGGACGCATCTGAGAACCGTCGCCAGCGGCGCGGCCTCAGCCGGACTCCCCGGCCTCTCCCTTGCCGCCATATTGCTCGCGGTTGTCCTCGCTGGCCTGGGGGGACTTTTTCAGCAGAACGTAGCAGGCGCCGGTGCCGCCCTGGTTGTTCTGGGCGCTGTGGTAAGCAATCACCTCGGGCACCTGGGCGAGCCACGCCGCGACGTAGCTCTTTATCCGCGCCGGCGTCTCGCTCTGCTCACCCCG
>WVWV01000136.1:346-568 GCA_011773845.1 Lysobacterales bacterium
CCAACGATCCCTCGACCGGGTACTTTCCCGCTTTCAGCCGCGCAAACACGGCGTTTTGCACGCCGTCTTTCTTCCACTCGAGCACCTCACGCGGCTGTAGTTGAGGCACCTCGCCCAGGGTCAGATAGTTCGGGTCCGCCGCCTTGCGGTCACGATTGCCCAGGGCCGATTCTCGGCGTTCCAGCTGCGCCGGGGTCGCCTCGGTCGGCCCCCGTTCGGGCT
>WVWV01000136.1:661-1203 GCA_011773845.1 Lysobacterales bacterium
GTGTCAGGAATCGGCCGGTTGTCGGCCGTGTGATAGGTGGTCACCATGGATAGCTTGACCTCGTCGGTGAGGTTCTTCCCTGCGGCGTGGAACAGCCGGCAGTGAAAGAACAGCACGTCGCCTGGCTCCAGCGGCACCGTCTGGGCACGCTCGATGAGTTCGGCGTTCTCGGCAAGCTCGGGCCGCAGGAAAAGGTCCCGGTCGAGCCGACCGCGATCGATGCTCATGGCGTGGCTGCCGGGGATGACCTTGAGCGCTCCGTTCTCTTCGCTCTCTTTGCCCAGCGCCAGCCAAACTGAGATGAGTTCCGGACGGTCGAACGACCAGTAGCGGATGTCCTGATGCCAGTGGGTGGCGCTGCTGTAGCCCGGATGCTTGGTCATCACGCAGTTGTGATGACATTGCGACATCGTCAGGTCCATGTTGCCGAACAGAACCCTGAGGTTGGCGCGCACCGCGCTTCCGGTCGCCCACTCCCTGAAAGCCGAGTCGCGCGCGTAGGCGTGGAGCAGACGGCGGCAGGTATCCCCTCCGTCGGAAGC
>WVWV01000127.1:0-260 GCA_011773845.1 Lysobacterales bacterium
CCCCACCGTCCCCCAGCACCACCTCGACCTCCTTGCGCTCCCGCTTGAAACGCTGAGCGAAGGACGCCGGCCCGTTCAACCTGAACCCGTCGCGACGGGCCCAGGGCCCAACGCCGTCACCAAGCTGCCGGGCGGCGATGGCCGCGCAGATGGCCGGCAGGTGTTCTTCCTGCCCAAGGAGCTCGTCCGCGTGATCTTCTGCGATGCCCGTCGTGTAATCTCCGCCGCGAAAGACCGGATGGGCGAGCAGCTGCCGGAGG
>WVWV01000127.1:293-1075 GCA_011773845.1 Lysobacterales bacterium
GGGCCCGTGGGCAATCACCTTCGCAAGCATGGGGTCGTAGTGAACGCTCACGGCGTCCCCCGAGGCGACGCCGGAGTCCACCCGCACATCTTCCGGAAAGGCCACGTGGGCGAGCGTTCCGGTGGACGGCAGAAAACGCCGAAGCGGGTTCTCCGCGTACACGCGCGCTTCCACCGCGTGGCCGTTACGCGGTATCTCATGCTGTCCAAACGGCAGCTTCTCGCCCGCCGCCACTCGGAGCTGCCACTCGACGAGGTCCAGCCCGGTGATCGCCTCGGTGACCGGATGCTCGACCTGAAGCCGGGTGTTCATCTCCATGAAGAAAAACTCGCCCGCCTGGGAGATGAACTCCACCGTGCCCGCCCCAACGTAGCCGATGGCCTTGGCCGCCTGCACGGCGGCCTCTCCGAGCAGGGTGCGCATCTCCTCTGAAACCGTTGGTCCGGGCGCTTCTTCGATGACTTTCTGATGGCGCCTCTGCACCGAGCAGTCGCGCTCGTGGAGGTGCAGCGTATGACCGATCCCGTCCGCAAGGATCTGCACTTCGAGGTGCTTCGGGGCATCCAGATAGCGCTCGAGAAGCACGAGCTCGTCGGCAAACGCTGCCGCCGCTTCGCGCCGCGCCCCCGCCAGGGCGGCCGTGAACTCGTCTGCATCGCGAACCAGACGCATGCCCTTGCCGCCACCGCCCGCGGAAGCCTTGATCAGCAACGGGTAACCGATCTCCGCCGCGGCTCGGGCCAGTGCCACCTCGCTCTGATCCTCCTCCTGGTAACCGGGCA
>WVWV01000127.1:1104-1372 GCA_011773845.1 Lysobacterales bacterium
TGGCACGAATGGCACTGGCCGAAGGTCCAACGAACGCGATGCCGCGCTCCTCGCATGCGGCAGCAAAATCCGCGTTCTCCGAGAGAAACCCGTAACCGGGATGAACGGCGGACGCGCCGTGCCGCTCGGCGGCATCGAGCACCGCATCGATGCGCAGGTAGCTCTCCCTGGCAGGCGCCGGGCCGATCCGTTCAGCCACGTCTGCCATCCGCACGTGCTGGGCGTGAGCGTCGGCATCGGAATACACAGCCACCGTGCGTATCCCCAG
>WVWV01000075.1:0-1623 GCA_011773845.1 Lysobacterales bacterium
GGTTGGCCTGGAAGCAGTCCTGGTCGTTGGGTTGCCGGGCGCTGGCCTGTGACAGCGCCAACGGCAGCACCAGGAGCAGACGGAGACAGGTTTTCATGGGGCAGATCCTCACGCGTGGCCGATGGCTGGATATAATGCAGGCGGAGATCGGCGGAGTGGATTTGTCTGCCACGGGGGAATGGATGACGTCACGACCATGACAGGCTTTTTCCACCATCGCGACCGCGTGTTTGCACTGGTCCTGATCGTCCTGGCGTCCATCTTCTATGCCCTGATCGGCGGCATGGAGGAACCCTGGTCTCCGGGCGCCCTGGCGGCCTCCACGTACCCGCGACTGGTCCTGGCTTGCATCATCGCGCTGTCCTGCGCGCTGATCATCAGGCCGGTTTCCGGCGCGCAGGGAGCCACCATCGTCTCCATGAAAGGCCTCGCGGTGATCCTGCTGGCCGCGGGCTATATCTTCCTGATCGAAGCGGTCGGATTTTTCGTGCTCACGCCGGTGTTCCTGTTCCTTGTTCCGCTGGTGATCGGGTACCGGCACCACGTAGCGACCGCGGCCAGTGCCGTCCTGGTGACCGCGGGCCTGTATGCCGTGTTCGTGCTTATCCTGAACATTCCTCTCCCTGCCGGCCTGCTCGGAGAATAGACCGTGCTGGATAACCTGCTACTCGGGTTTTCTGCGATCGCCAGCGTGCCCGTCCTGGCCGCCATCTTCGCCGGCGTGCTGGTCGGCATTTTGTGCGGCGTCCTGCCGGGACTGAGCGCCTCAACGGCCGTCGCCCTGATGGTGCCTTTTACCTTCGGCATGGACCCGGTGGTCGCGGTGCTGCTGCTGGTCTCTGTCTACATGGCCGGGGAATACGGCGGATCGATCACCGCGATTGCGATCGGTACACCCGGCACACCGGCGGCCGCGGCCACCATGCTGGATGGTTATGAACTGACCAAACAGGGCAAGCCCGGCCTGGCGCTGACCACCTCGGTGGTGGCCTCGAGTATCGGCGGCATGGTCGGCGTCATGGCGCTGTTTGCCTTTTCCGAACCGCTGGCCCGCGTCGCCCTGTCGTTCGGGGCGCCGGAGTACTTCTCTCTGGCCGTATTCGGACTGACCATCATCGCCAGCCTGTCCAGCAAAAACCTGCTCAAGGGTTTCTTGATTTTGTTCCTCGGCCTGTTCCTGACGACCATCGGACTGGACGGCTTTACCGGCGAGGAAAGGTTTACCTTCGGCATCCCCAAGCTCATGGACGGCATCAGTATCATCCCCGCCCTGATCGGCTTGTTTGCGATGAGCTCCGTCTTCTACGGCGCCGAGGACGAACTGCGCCGCTCGGAGCGGGTATCGCTTTCCTTTGCGATGCCGCGGCTGCGGGAGCTGCTCGGACTGTGGAAGGTTTACCTGCATTCGTCGCTGCTGGGTTCTATCATCGGCGTCCTGCCCGGGGCCGGGGCCACGATTGCCTCGTTCATCTGCTACAACGAGGTGCGGCGTTTCTCCCGCAACAAGGACCAGTTCGGCACCGGCTGCCTCGAGGGCGTGGCCGCGCCGGAAGCGGGCAACAACGCGGTGGTCGGCGGTTCCCTGGTGCCGCTCTTGACGCTCGGCATACCGGGCTCGGCCAC
>WVWV01000075.1:1691-2001 GCA_011773845.1 Lysobacterales bacterium
TACGGCATCTTCGCCGGGCTGCTGGTGGCCTGCCTGGCGCAACTGTTTTTCGGGCTGATCGGCGTTCCCCTGTGGATCAAGGTGATCTCCGCCCCTCGCCCGCTGTTGCTCTCGGTCATCGCGGTCATCTCGGTGGTGGGCGCATACGGCTACAACAACAGCATCGTGGACGTGTGGGTGATGTTCGGCTTCGGCCTGCTCGGTTACACCCTCAAGAAACTGGACTTCCCGGTCACGCCTATTATTCTGGCACTGGTACTGGGCGGGATACTCGAGGAAAACCTCCGGCGTGCCCTGATCGTATCCGGGG
>WVWV01000103.1:0-256 GCA_011773845.1 Lysobacterales bacterium
CAATGGCGTCGTGGGGCTTCCCCTGGTGGGGTGGCGCACAGGCGATGATGCGCGGTACGCCGGCCACCTTGGCTGTGACCACGCTCATGTGAGCCGAAGCCACCATGGGGTAACGGCCGCCGGGGACATAGCAGCCGACGCTGTTGACCGGGATGTTTTTGTGGCCCAGCGTGACGCCCGGCAGTGTCTCTACCTCAACATCGCGCAGCGCCCCGCGCTGAACTTCGGCGAAGTTACGCACCTGCTCCTGGGCGAA
>WVWV01000103.1:353-2156 GCA_011773845.1 Lysobacterales bacterium
CATCACCCCGGGCGCCGATGTCAGCCAGGATCTGCTCCACCGTGGCTCGCACCCGGGCGTCCAGCTCGTCGGCTGCCTCGGCACTGATACCCTCTTTAAGAAACCGGATCATGCGTATTCCTTTGTATTTAAAAACATGCAGTTAAAAACTATTTTTAATTATTTTTCTAGGTTTGGGTCGGGCCGTGTGCGCCGCTGCCAAGAAGTCTGCGGTTTCGTTGTCCGAAGCGCAATGGCAGTGGACCGCGGCGCAAGTTCTGCTTCCGCGTGTGCCGCTGGCAGCGGTGCGTTAAGATGCGCACCCTTTGACGTGGCCGCGGATGCGGCGTCGAGACGCCATTAACCCACGTTGTGTTTGTCGAAATCGCGGCACCTGGCGCGGTTCGGGCTCGGCCCGGCTGCCCTGTGGCGTGACCAGGGCTGGAGGCCTTTCGCATGAAGATCGGGATCCCCAAGGAAATTCACCCGGGAGAAAAACGGGTAGCCACCACGCCTGACGTGGCGCGCCAGCTGCAGGAACTGGGTTTCTCCGTGGCGGTGGAAACGGGCGCCGGAGCCGCAGCGAATTTTTCCGATGCCGCTTTTGCGGAGGCGGGTGTGGAGGTGGTCGGCGACACGCAGGCGCTGTGGTCGGGCAGCGACATTATTCTCAAGGTTCGCCCCCCGGAGCGCCATCCCGCGCTGGCTCGCGACGAGGCGGCGCTGTTACGGGAAGGCCAGATTCTGATCTCGTTTCTCTGGCCCGCTCAGAATCCCGAGCTTCTGGACATGCTCGCAGCACAAGGCGTGACGGCGCTGGCCATGGACAGTGTGCCGCGGATCTCCCGGGCCCAGAAGCTGGATGCCCTGAGCTCCATGGCGAACATCGCCGGCTACCGGGCCATCGTCGAGGCGGCCCAGCATTTCGGTCACTTCTTCACCGGCCAGATTACCGCTGCCGGCAAAGTACCGCCGGCCAAGGTCATGGTGATCGGTGCAGGCGTGGCGGGACTTGCCGCTATCGGTGCCGCTAAAGGCATGGGCGCGATCGTGCGCGCGTTCGACACCCGCCCCGAGGTGAAGGAGCAGGTGGAGAGCATGGACGCGGAGTTTCTGGAGCTGGACTTCGAGGAGGAAGGCTCCGGCGAGGGCGGCTATGCGAAGGTGATGAGCGAGGAGTTCATCGCCGCGGAGATGGCGCTGTTTGCCGAGCAGGCCAAAGAGGTTGACATCATCGTCACCACAGCCCTGATTCCCGGTAAGCCGGCGCCCCGGCTGATTACCGCGGACATGGTGCAGTCCATGAAGCCGGGCAGCGTGATCGTCGACCTGGCGGCGGAGCAGGGCGGCAACTGCGAGCTGACCCAACCGGATCAAGTGGTCGTCGAGCACGGCGTCACCATCATCGGCTATACGGATCTGCCCAGCCGACTGGCGGCCCAATCCAGCCAGCTGTATGCCACCAACCTGCGGCATCTGCTCACGGACATGTGTCCGGGGAAGGACGGTCAGAGCGTGGTGGACATGGAGGATGAGGTCATCCGCGGGGCTACGGTTGTCCACCAGAGAGAGATCACCTGGNNAGAGAGATCACCTGGCCGCCGCCGCCCCCCAAGCTTTCGGCCGCGCCGCCGCCGGCCCAGCAGGCCGCTGCGCCGCCGCCGGCGCCGGCACCTTCCGGGCCCCGTTGGTTGGGCCCGGTCCTGGCGGGCGGTTTGGGCGCGCTGGCGCTGCTTGGCCTGGGCTATGTCGCCCCGCCGTCCTTCATGGCCCACTTCACCGTGTTCGTGCTGGCCTGTTTTGTCGGTTACATGGTCATCTGGA
>WVWV01000152.1:0-166 GCA_011773845.1 Lysobacterales bacterium
ATATAAAACAATGGGTTAACCGATTCCCGCGTCGCGCCGTCCTGGTGTAAAGGCCGCCAAGATGCACCGAATCAGTGCGCACCCGCCTCACGCTGGAGCCGCGCCCGAGAAAGCGGGGGGCACGAGCTCAAGAAACGAATCGTTCCCGGTCTTCCCAGTAGGGCTT
>WVWV01000152.1:259-976 GCA_011773845.1 Lysobacterales bacterium
GGGCACGGCAGTAGTCGATGATCTGCTGCTCGGTGAGATCGGGATCGCTGCGCGTCACCAGTGCCTTCACCGTCTCTCCCCACCGCTCGCTGGGCACACCGATCACCGCCGCATCCGCGATGCCGTCGTGGGCCATCAGCACGTTTTCGATCTCCGCCGGGTAGATGTTCTCGCCGCCGGAGATGATCATGTCCTTCACGCGATCGTGGATGAACACGTACCCGTCGAGCAGATAGCCGGCATCCCCCGTCCTCAACCAACCGTCCTCGACCAGACTCTCGGCGCTCGCCTCGGGGTTCTTCCAGTACCCCTTCATCACCTGAGGGCCGCGCACCCAGATCTCGCCCACCTCGCCATCCGGCATCTCCCCGCGGCTCTCGGGATCGACGATCCGAACCTCGTGATTGACGATGACCTTTCCGCAGGAACGGAGCAGGTTGGCCCTGGGCCCGCCCGGGTCGTGGTCTTCGGGTCCCAAGAGGCTCACGCCGCCGGTGGTCTCGGTCATGCCGTAGCCCTGCAAGAAGTCGCAGCCGAACACGTCCATGGCCTCCACCAGCACGGCTTCCGTGATGGGCGAAGCGCCGTACAAGATGGTTTCGAAGGACGAGAGGTCGGCGTCGCGTATTCCGGGTTGGGCGAGCAGGAACTGCAGCACCGAGGGGACAAACATCGCGTGGGTAACACGCTGCTCGGGAATCACCCGGACGATGGCGG
>WVWV01000152.1:1065-1304 GCA_011773845.1 Lysobacterales bacterium
CCCAGCACGCCAAAGCCGCTGCCGGCGATGTGAAACAAGGGCATGCAGACCAGGCTGACGGACTCGGATCGAATGCCCAGGGGCGCAAGGGCGCTGCCGACCTGGTGAATGAAGTTGGCATGGGTGAGCTCCACGCCCTTGGGCAGGCCCGTGGTTCCCGAGGTGTAGAGCTGGTAGCAGGTGTCCCCGGGAGCGGCGGGCAGCGCGGGGTCATCATCTGGCTGACCGGCGATCCACTG
>WVWV01000152.1:1391-1633 GCA_011773845.1 Lysobacterales bacterium
GCCGAGAAACTCCTCACCGATGACCAGCACGCTCGCTTCGCTGTTGTTCAGGATGTACTCCATCTCCCGGGAAGCCAGGCGCCAGTTGACGGCGACGGACACCGCGTTCAACTTGGCCCCGCCGAACAGGTAGAGAAAGTACTCGGGCGCGTTCTTGTCCAGGTAGGCGATGCGGTCCTCGGGCCCCACGCCCTCGGCGAGCAGGGCGTTTGCCACGCGGTTTGCGTCCGCATCGAGCTGCG
>WVWV01000152.1:1749-2084 GCA_011773845.1 Lysobacterales bacterium
CTGCCCGGTCATGCCGTCCGACTCGACGCTGCCGAGATAGACGGCGATATGAGCCACCTCCTCCGCGCCCAGGAAACGCCCCATGGGGATGCGTTGGGCAGCCACCGCGCGCTTGAACTCGTCGAAGCTGATGCCCTGGGCGTCCGCGTGGCTTTTGAACTCGTCGAGCATGTCCGTTTCCACCAGCCCGGGGCAGATGGCGTTGATGTTGAGTCCCCTGGGGGCGTTCTCCAGCGCCGCGCAGCGCGTCATCCCCACCACCGCGTGCTTGCTCGTGTTGTAGGCCGCCTGGTTGGGGCTCTCCCACTTGCCTGCGGTGGAGGCGATGTTGACGA
>WVWV01000152.1:2199-2465 GCA_011773845.1 Lysobacterales bacterium
GGCGGCAGCGATGGAAAAGAGCGCTTCGACCTCGTCCGGATTGCCGACGTCGGCGGCATGACAGGCGACCTCCACACCCATGTCTGCCAACTGATCGCGGGTGCCCACAAGATTGTCGAGATTGGTGGCCGTGAGAAACACGTCCGCCCCCTGCCGGCCATAGGCGAGCGCGATGGCGCGGCCGATTCCACGACTGGCGCCCGTTACCAGGGCCGTTTTGCCTGCAAGCCGGCCGTCTGTCATCAGCGATTCTCCCTCCCGGCGTT
>WVWV01000152.1:2479-2758 GCA_011773845.1 Lysobacterales bacterium
CCTCCCGGCGTTCAATCGTGCACCGGCTGAAGCCGCCGATCAAACAGCGGCGGCCGCTCGTTCATGGCTTCCCGGTGCGCGGCCACGGCGCGCTCGAGCATCCCCACTACGTCCGGATAACGACCGGCCACATCGAACCGCTCGCCCGGATCCTCCCCCAGGTGGTAAAGCAGGGGCTGCTCGTGGACCACGCGCTCGGGCGGGCGGCCGTACGCGCCCTGGGTGACCAGGTGCAGCTTGAACTCGCCCTGGCGGAAGGCCATGAGCTCGCCGCTGCGA
>WVWV01000152.1:2887-3112 GCA_011773845.1 Lysobacterales bacterium
GGACCCGATACCCTCCGTGACCCCGGGGTTGATGCGTCCGGGCCAGGAGAAGATGGCGGGCACGCGCATGCCGCCCTCGAAGGTGGTGCCCTTGCCGTCCTTCAACGGCCCAGCGGTCCCGCCGTGATGATCCATGGCAAGCCAGGGCCCGTTGTCACTCGTGAACACCACCAGCGTGTCCCGGGCGAGCTCGAGCTCGTCCAGAGCATCGACGATCGCGCCGAC
>WVWV01000014.1:0-283 GCA_011773845.1 Lysobacterales bacterium
CCGCCAAGGCCGTTGGTGATTTCCCGCAACGAGCGGTCGTTCATGTCCACGACTCGGCGCCAGCTGATGCGGCGTGCATCCAGTTTGAGGTCGTTGGTCCAATACAGGTGATTGTCCACCAGGGCAGCCAGCAGGTTGTGGGCCGCGCCGACGGCGTGGATGTCGCCCGTGAAGTGGAGGTTGATGTCCTCCATGGGCACCACCTGAGCGTAGCCGCCGCCGGTGGCGCCGCCCTTGATGCCAAAGCAGGGTCCCAGCGAAGGCTCCCGCAGGCAGATTACGG
>WVWV01000014.1:357-701 GCA_011773845.1 Lysobacterales bacterium
AGGCGGCCGTCGGGCCTGTCCTTGAGAGACCGAATGAAATCCAGGGAAAGCTTGGCCTTGTCATGGCCGTAGGGCACCAGCGCATCGCTTGGAACGCCGAGCCCTGCGCCGATATCGAGGATGGGCTTCAAGGTGGCCTGGCGGGCAATGGCCAGATCGGACCGGGGTTGCTGGTACTGGGTGGCGGTCATGATGCCCTCCGTGGAACGACAATAAGACCCGGCGACGGGCCCCGTGGCCGGCGGCAGGCTAGCGAGTATACTGCGGCACCGACACCTGACCGCTGCCAGGGGAAGAGTCAAACATGGTTTCATCATCCATCCCGGAGATCGCTGCGGCCGCGG
>WVWV01000014.1:724-1328 GCA_011773845.1 Lysobacterales bacterium
AAGAGCAGCGCACGGCTGACTTTGTGGCGGCGCAACTGGCCGAATGCGGCGTCGAGGTGCACCGGGGGCTCGCCACCACCGGCGTCGTCGGCACCTTGACCCGCGGCGACGGCCCGCGGGTTGGTTTGCGGGCGGACATGGATGCTTTGCCCATGCAGGAAGCCAACCAGTTCGCCCATCGCTCCCGCCACGACGGCAAGATGCACGCCTGCGGTCACGACGGGCATACCGTGATGCTGCTCGCGGCGGCCCGCTATCTGGCAGAGCATGGCGATTTCAAGGGAACCGTGGATTTCATTTTCCAGCCTGCCGAGGAAGCGGCTGGCGGCGCCCGGGCTATGCTGGAAGAAGGTCTGTTCGAGCAGTTCCCTGCCGAGGCCGTGTTCGGTATGCATAACTGGCCGGGCCTGCCGGCGGGTCAGTTTGCCATGCGCCCCGGGCCCATGATGGCGGCGCTGGACTGTTTTGATATTCGCATCGAAGGGATCGGCGCCCACGGGGCCTTGCCCCACCAGGGGATAGATCCCATCGTGGTGGCTTCCCAGATGATCTCGGCGGCCCAGACCCTGGTCAGCCGCCGGGTGGATCCCCTGCAGGCGGCCGT
>WVWV01000014.1:1350-1604 GCA_011773845.1 Lysobacterales bacterium
CGATCATGTGTCGCTGGCTGGCGGGCTGCGCTGCCTAACGGAAGAGGTGCGTGGCGAACTGCGGCAAGGCCTGGAGAGAATCGTCACCGGCATCGCCGCCGCGCTCGGCGCATCCGCGACGGTGACCTTCTCTGGTGGACATCCGGCAGTGCTGAACTCGCCGTCGGAAACCCGCCTGGCTACCGAGGTGGCTACCGCTATCGTCGGCGCGGAGCAGGTCCATCCGGATCATGAGCCCATCATGGGCTCGGAAG
>WVWV01000036.1:0-343 GCA_011773845.1 Lysobacterales bacterium
TCACTCCGCGAACATCGACACGCTGGCGTTTCACATCGCCATTCTCGGCGTTGCGTATCTTGTCACGGATCAGTATCTGAACTTCATGCGGCCGATCGCCGATGGATGGGCCATTGGCGACGTGAACTTCGGCGTTCTTTTCAGCCACAATCTTTTCTTCGTTCACGGCCTGATGGTCTGCGTGGTCATGCGCTCGCTCCTGGATCGTTTCGGCCTGGGCCACTTCATCGACGACGAGACCCAGCGGCGAATCACCGGCACGTCCGTGGATTTCATGGTCGTGGCGACCATCATGAGCATTCACTTCGCGCTGCTCTCGGAGTTCATCCTGCCGATCCTGGTG
>WVWV01000036.1:476-1167 GCA_011773845.1 Lysobacterales bacterium
CTCGGATTCATGGCGCCAATTCTTCCGAGCTACGACCTGACGTTCATCTGCGGGGTTTACGTGGCCACCCTGATCGTGGGTCTCATCGCCGTTCGGTTGGTCACCCGGCGCATGTCGGCGGCCGTCTGACTCGTGGACCGCGGTCTGCGGTGGTACCTGCTGAGCACAGGGCTGTTTCTCGTTCCCGGCGGCATTCAGATGGTCCTCTTTCCCTGGCTGGTGGCCGTCTATCTTCAGGAATCGCCGGCCCGGGTCGGCATTGCGCAGATGTCCCTGCAGCTGCCGATGCTGTTGCTGATTCTCTGGGGCGGCCTCGTGGGCGACCGCTTCGACCAGCGACGGCTGCTGATCGGTCTGCATCTCGGCATGATCGGGCCACCGCTGGTCATGGCCGCCCTGGCTCAGGCGGATCTCATCATCTACGAGGTGCTGCTGGGCTGGGCTGTGATTGGTGGTTCCTTCGGCGCCTTCGCCCAGCCCGCCCGCGACGCCCTGCTGAACCGGGTTGCCGGCAGCGACGTGCAGGGGGTGGTGACCCTCGCCATCGGGGTTCAGTTCGGCGTTCAGATCATCGGGTTCGCACTCGGCTCGACCGCGGACCAGCTGGGCCCGCTCTGGCTCTTCATACTCCAGGCACTGCTCATGGGCGCGGCGGCCGCGGCCACATTGAGGATACCGAGGCTGCCCGCGG
>WVWV01000025.1:0-1075 GCA_011773845.1 Lysobacterales bacterium
AGCGGAAATTGTCGTGCTCGTCCGCCAAGCGGCGAAAGAGATCGTCGTAGAGCAAATCGGTGGTGTACGGCGCGCCCATCACCAGATCGATGCGCGACCGGCAGGGTCCCTGAGCGCGGGTCAGCAACTCCAGCACCATCCCGCGAAAGGGGGCGATGCCCGTGCCCGTTGCGAGCAGCAGGTAATCGTGCGCGTCAGGATCCGCCGGCAGCAGGAAGCGCTTGCCGTTGGGCCCCGTCAGGCGCACCTCGTCGCCGGCTTTGAGATCGCAGAGGTAGTTGCTGCACGCGCCGAGAAACAGATGATGGTCGTCCGGATCGTCCGTTTCGGTCTGGGGCGAGAATTCGTCGATGAGCCGTTTCGGCGTCGTCGAGATCAGGCGGGCTTCACCGTCCTCGCCCCAGGTCGGGCAGGCAATGGAGTAGAGCCTGACCTTGTGGGGCTTGCCCTGGGCGTCCTCACCGGGCGCGAGCACGCCAAAGGACTGCCCGGCGCGAAACGCGCCCTGCAACGGCGTGTCGCCGATGTCCAGAACCAGGTGCTTGACGAAGCTGGCCGACTTGCCGCGCATGCAGAGCTCGTTGGAAACCACACGAGCCGTCACCGGGTCTGCCGCCCGAACGATGTTCATCCGCACGTCCGGAAAGACCGGGTTGGTCATGGGCCGACCGCCGTCGTATCTGCCGGCTTGCGCAGCCGCAGCACGAAGCGGCTGGTGCGGCCGCGAATCTCCGGAGCGAAGACCATGCTGGTCATGTCGTCGTCCGCGTTGACCAGGAGGTCGCTCTCGGCTTCCAGGACGAAATCGCTGGCGTCGATGACCTCCAGCACCCGCGCCTTCTCGACCCGATGCAGCGAAGCGTTGTCGTTGCCAGCCGCGCCGTCGTGGTCGATGAGCCCGAGCACCCCGCCGGGCTTCAGCACGGCGTAGATCCGTCCGAGGAAGGCGAGCGCCCCGTCCGGGCCGCCGCGGTTGTAGACGTCGTGAAAGTTCAGCGCCAGCATGGCCGCATCCACGCTCCCCGGCGCAAGCCCCAGGTCGTCCAGCTCCCGGTCGAGCCGCTGCACGTTGGGC
>WVWV01000025.1:1090-1353 GCA_011773845.1 Lysobacterales bacterium
CACCGTCGCGCATGCTGAGCAGGAACGCGGTGTTCTGGGCATACACGGTGCCCGCCGGCCCCACCGCGTGCGCCAGCACCTCCGCATACCAGCCTCCAGCAGAGAACACGTCGAGCACCGTCATGCCGTCCTCGATACCGAGAAAGGCGACCACCTCGGCGGGCCTGCGTCCGGCGTCCCGGGCGCGGTCGGCCTCCGACCGGTCGGCCAGCCGCTCCGCCAGGGCCGACAGCGCCAGCAAAGAAAGCAGCGCCAGCAAACAA
>WVWV01000025.1:1456-1647 GCA_011773845.1 Lysobacterales bacterium
CGACATGACCCAGTACGAGGCGGGCACCTCCTGCACGCAGGCCCTGGCCTGGCTGGGCGCCGACGTCGTCAAGGTCGAAGCGCCGGGTACTGGCGATCCGGGCCGCGGCGTCTTTGGCGACGGCTCGGTGGACTCGGAGTACTTCGTGGTCTGGAACAGCAACAAGCGCAGCGTCGCCCTCGACCTGCCCA
>WVWV01000094.1:0-179 GCA_011773845.1 Lysobacterales bacterium
GCGCGGTTGTCAGATCCTCAAAGGACAGATCCATGGCGACGGCGGTCACCGCCTCATCGAGATAGGCAGTGATGGCGTGGCGGCCCTCTCCGCAGCCCAGGTCCAAGACCGTGTCCCCAGAGGCAAGGCTCAACCGCTCGAAATCGACGGTTTCCAGGCTCACGGCAGCGCCTGCTCGT
>WVWV01000094.1:244-880 GCA_011773845.1 Lysobacterales bacterium
ACGACCTCTGGGAGCGCGCCGCCGTCGGTGCTCACCAGCGGCGTCCCGCAGGCCATGGCCTCGCCGGCGGGGAGTCCGAAGCCTTCGTACTCCGACGGGACCACGGCCACGGTGGATTCGGCGTAGAGCCGGCGGATATCCGTGGTGCTGATTCCGTGGATGAAGTCGATGCGATGACGCACGCCGAGCGCGTCGACCATCCGGTCCGTTTTGCCGCCGGGGCGCGGGGCGCCGATGAAGACGAGCCGCAGCTCGGGAAAGCGCCGGCACAAGTCGGCGAACGCGGGAAGCAGATGCTGCGCGCCCTTCAAAGGCTGATCGGCGCTAGCGGTGGTGACGAGTTGCCAGGGCTTGCGAACTACCGCGGGATCCGGCCGAAATGCCTCGGTGTCGATTCCGTTCCTGACGACGGTCACCCGGGCCGCCGGGATCTCGAAGGCCGCGCAGATGTCTCGCTTGGACCGCTCGCTGACGGTGACGATGCGGGACAGGCGCTTTGCCACGCGGGTCTGCATCGTGAGAAAGCTGTGCCAGCGCCGGATCAGGAGCCGCTCACCTCGGGTGGCCGCATTGGCAACGGCGATGTCGCGATCCCACGTGATCGGATGATGAATGGTGCAGAAGACCGGCGTTTGG
>WVWV01000094.1:927-1132 GCA_011773845.1 Lysobacterales bacterium
TGTAGGGCTCCGGGAACCCGCCGCTGAGCATGGAGAACCATTCGAAAAAATCTGTCGCCGAGAGCAGGTGCCGGGGGCGCAGGGCGGTGACGTGATTCGGCTCCTCGAAAAGGTTCAGGCCGGGCAGCTTGACCAGCCCGACGCGTTGATCCAGTTCCGGATACGGCTCGCCGGAAATCACGTCCACCTGGTGACCCGCATCCAC
>WVWV01000124.1:0-891 GCA_011773845.1 Lysobacterales bacterium
GGTAGCCGAGGCTGAGGCGGAGCTGGGCGAGCGCGGCCGGGTGGTGTTGCGCGCCTCGGGCACTGAGCCAGTCATTCGGGTCATGGTGGAGGGTGATAATCCCCAGCAGGTTGGCCAACTGGCCGATCGGCTGGCCGATGTCGTGCAGAGCGCCTGCCCGGCCTGAAATCGCTTAACCCGTTGATTTGAGGCTGGCCCCTCAGTAAGCTGGCGCCGCCGTCGTCGCGGTCCCCGCGGCGTAGCTCCCTGGATTCATCACGAGGCTGAACACGATGCGCACGCCGCTGGTGGCCGGTAACTGGAAGATGCATGGCACCCTGGCGTCAGGTCGTGCCCTGGTGGGGGCGCTGTCCACCGGGCTTGCGGACCGGGACCCAGCAGCCGAGGTGCTGATTTGCCCGGCGTTTCCCCATCTGGCACCGATTGCCGAGGCACTTGATGGCGGGCCGTTGGCGCTGGGCGCCCAGGATCTGAGCGATCAGCCTGGCGAGGGCGCCTTTACGGGGGATGTTGGTGGCGCCATGCTGGCGGATATCGGTTGCGCTTATGTGCTGGTGGGGCATTCGGAACGCCGCGACATCCATGGTGAGTCTGATGAACTCGTGGCGGACAAGTTTGCCCGCGCCCAGGAAGCCGGGCTGATCCCGGTCCTCTGCGTCGGCGAGACCCTCGAGGAGCGGCAGGCCGGCACGACGGAGACGGTGATTGAGCGGCAGCTGGCGGCGGTGCTCGAACGCCTTGGCGTCGCTGTTCTCGAGCATGCCGTGGTGGCCTACGAGCCGGTGTGGGCCATTGGCACAGGTCAGACAGCGACGCCGGATCAGGCCGAGGCGGTGCACAGCTTCATTCGCGGCAAGATTGCCGCTCAGGATGCTACAATCGCGGGCGGTT
>WVWV01000124.1:921-1188 GCA_011773845.1 Lysobacterales bacterium
TATCGAGGCCGCCTCCTGAAGGGGCGGATGTGCTATGACGTTGCAGTCGGCAGTACTGATCGCACACCTGGCCATCGCTCTGTTACTGGTTGCTCTGGTGCTCCTGCAGCGCGGCAAGGGTGCGGAAGCTGGCACTGGTTTCGGTGCGGGCGCCTCCGGCACGGTGTTCGGCGCACGGGGATCGTCAAACTTTTTCTCGCGGACCACCGCTGTGCTGGCAACCCTGTTTTTCGTGACCAGCCTGAGCTTGGCCTACCTGGGCTCCCA
>WVWV01000151.1:0-219 GCA_011773845.1 Lysobacterales bacterium
TCCGAACAAGGATGCGCCCATTGGGACGCTACTACCAGCGTGGGCAGTGGTGCGGTCCGCACGGATTCGGGCGTTGCCGCTGCCGCCTGGAACTGTGGCTCCGCTGACGGCAATATTCAGTGATCTTGTTTGTGCACGGCCGGACATGGAGGGTGAAATGGATACGTCAGATCACGAAGCGCTCGTTCAGCGCAGCCAATCGGTATCCGGCAGCGTGAG
>WVWV01000151.1:298-547 GCA_011773845.1 Lysobacterales bacterium
CCACGGGATCGGTCGCGAGTCGATACTCATGGTGCGTCAGTCAGACGGCTCGGTCCGGGCCTTCCACAACGTCTGCCCGCACCGTGGTAACCGGCTGGTTTACGCGGACCGGGGATCCGTGGAGCATTTCACCTGCAGCTACCACGGTTGGCAATACGATCGCGGCGGGTCGGTCGTTCAGGTTCAGGATCCGGAGGACTTTCCCCAGGGTAACCCCTGCGGAAAGCTCAAGCTGGCGGAGATTCCCTG
>WVWV01000151.1:580-879 GCA_011773845.1 Lysobacterales bacterium
GAGGTCGGCTTCAACTGGAAGCTGCTGCACGACAACTTCTGCGAGTCCTATCATCTGCCGGCCACCCACCCGCAGATCAGCGACTACTACGACGACGACTACCGGAACACGGACTTCGAGCTCTACGAGACTGGTCACAACCTGATGAAGATGAAAGGCGCGCTGCCGTCGCTGCGCTACGACGAGCCGTTCGCCATCAACGAAACGCTCGCCGCCGACATGCGGAACTGGGGGCTGGACCCCGCCGCCTTCCAAGGGCGCGCGCATGCCGTGCGAGACGCGCTGCAGGGGCAGAAATG
>WVWV01000151.1:899-1149 GCA_011773845.1 Lysobacterales bacterium
AGAAATGCAAGCTGGGTCCAGCGAGGGGTTACGGCTACTTCGAGCGTCTGCCCGCCGCCTGGCTGACGGACGCCTATCACTTCAACCTCTTTCCCGGCACCTCGCTCACCGTGGTGGCGGACGGCGCCCAGATGCAGCGCTGCGAACCGCACCCCACGGACCCCACGCGGAGCATGTACGAGCACTGGTTCCTGGCGCTGAAGGGCGCAGGCTCAGACCTGGTCCCCGGGCCGGAAGGAATGGTGCCCTG
>WVWV01000151.1:1195-1397 GCA_011773845.1 Lysobacterales bacterium
TCTCGAGCGCGCCACAGGCCAGCAGCTCGGCGTGCAGTCGAGGGGGTTCGCGGGCGCCTACCTCTCAGGCCAGGAGAATCGGGTGCAGCAGTTCCACAACTTCATCGACCGCTATCTTCACGACGACGCCCGTTCTTAGCAGCGCACCCTCCCTTCAGCGGGATTAGCCGAGCGCTCGCGGGGCCTCGCCAGGCGGCTGGCG
>WVWV01000060.1 GCA_011773845.1 Lysobacterales bacterium
TTCGGCCAGCCGCCTGGCCAGCAGGCAGTTGGCGGCGAAGGTACCCGGGTTTTTTGCGTCCGGGCCATATTCGTCGAAGACATAGGCGGGCTCGTCCGCCATGTCGGTCACTTCGGGGATCGACCTCTGCATACGAAAGGCCAGTTCATATTGTCCGATCCGCGATTCCAGTTCGGCATCTGCGGTCCGTTCCAGTTGCAACTGATGCAATTCTCTCAAGCGGTCCAGCATCAGCCGACGGCTGTCCACATCGATGCCGGCGGGGTTGCTGAGGTACAACACAGGGTCCTTGCCGGAACGAAACCGCACGCCATGATGTTTCGACGGCAGGAAGCCGCTGCCCCACAAGCGGGAGATCAGCGGCTGGCCACCTTTGTCCTTGGTGACCATCACCACAAAAGAGGGATAATTCCGGTTGGCGCTGCCCAGGCCGTAGTCCAGCCAGGCGCCGATGCTGGGGCGCCCGGGAAACTGAGCACCGGTCTGAAAGAAGGTCACCGCCGGCCCGTGATTGATCGCCTCGGTGTACATCGATTTAACGAAGCACAGTTCGTCGACGACTTTCGCCGTGTGCGGCAGCAGCTGGCTGACCCAGGCCCCGCTCTGACCGTGCTGTTGGAACTTGTAGGGCGACCCGACCAGCGGCAGGCTGGACTGACTGCCGCTCATCGTCGTCAGCCGCTGACCGCGACGAACCTCATCGGGCAGCTCGGTGCCGTGTTTTTCGTTCAGCAGCGGCTTGTAGTCGAACAGGTCCATCTGCGACGGCGCGCCGGCCTGGAACAGGTAGATCACCCGCTTGGCCTTGGGTGCCACATGCAACTTATCCAGCACGCCCGAGGCGGTAGCCCTCTGATCGGCCGACCAAAGATCGGCCAGCGCCACACCGCCCAGGCCCAGGCCAAAACGGCTCAACGCCTCACGACGACTGACACCCAGCGGCGCTTCATGTCCTGTGCATTGTCGGTTCATGGCTTGATCACACATTCATCGTAGTTCATCAACGTGCCGGCCAACACGCCGGTGGCGGCCAGGCGGGGTGCGGCAAAACGGCCATCCGGCGCGGCACGGCCGACCTTCAGGTAGGCCTCTGCCTTTTGGGGATGGCTCTCGAAATACGTCAGCTGTTCGGCAAACAGCCGATGCAGAATTTGCTGTTCCTTCGCGACCGGTCGGCGGCTGGTCAACAGGCGGAATGTTTCGTCGATAATCGCGCCGACGTCGTCGCCGTGTTTCTGCAGCATCTTCTGAGCCAGCATCCGGGCGGCTTCGACCAGCTGGGGATCGTTCAGCAAGACAAAAATCTGGAGGGGTGACGACGTCCGTTCGCGTTGGACGCTGCAGACATCGCGCTTGGCGGCGTCCAGGGCCATCATCACGGGGGCGGGGGCGGTTCGTTTCCAGAAGGTGTACAGGCTGCGTCGATAAAGCCCTGCACCGGCGTCCGCCCGTACCGGCTTGAACGACTCGGCCACCTCGTACGGCCGAGCGGGCGGGCCACCCGGCTGGTCCACCAGCAGGCCGCTGACCGCCAACGCATTGTCCCGCACCATCTCGGCCGGCCAGCGATAACGGGGCCCGCGAGCCAGCAGGCGATTTTGCGGGTCGCGAAGATTCAGTTCGGGCGTGCCGATCGAGCTCTGCCGGTACGTCGCCGACATCACGATCTTCTTCATCAAATACTTGACGTCCCAGTTGTGTTGGACGAAATCCCAGGCCAACCAGTCCAACAGTTGCGGATGGGTGGGCGGACTGCCTTGACTGCCAAAATCTTCCGGGGTGCGGACCAGCCCGCGGCCAAAACAAATTTGCCAAAAACGATTCACCGCCACGCGGGCCGTCAGCGGATGCTGGGGGCTGACCAGCCAACGAGCCAGGCCCAGCCGGTTGCGGGGCTGATCCGCGGGCAAAGGCGGCAAGGCGGCCGGCGTATCGGGCTGGACGGGATCCCCCGGGGCGTCGTAGGCCCCGCGCCGCAGCAGATACGTCGGCCGCGGCTGGGGAAGTTCCTGCATCACCATAATTTCCTGGATCTTGTCGCCGGCCTGGCAACGCTGCTGACGAGCGGACTGCAAGGCCGTCAGTTGGGAGCCATACTCTGGATCCAGCGTGACCAGATAATACTGCCGCAGTCCGCTTGTTTGCTCGGCACTGAGTTGTTCAACCGGCGTACGCAGGGCTTGCGCCAGGCTCTGCCCATCGTGCAGTTGAG
>WVWV01000042.1:0-5499 GCA_011773845.1 Lysobacterales bacterium
CATGGTCGACCGCTGGTGGGTGGCCAACCTGTTGACCGAGAACCGCAGCTACCGCGAGATCAGCGAGATGACCGGCGTCAGCGTGACCACCATTGGCCGGGTGGCCCGCTTCCTCGGCCAGGGTGAGGGCGGATACGCCATCGCGCTGGAGCGCGTCGACCGGGAACCGACATGAGCCGGCTGCGCGTCGCCATCCAGAAATCGGGCCGCCTGTCCGAGCCTTCACTGGCCTTGCTGCAGAACTGCGGGCTGCGCTTCTCGCGCAGCAAGGACAAGCTGTTCTGGTATGGCAAGGATTTCCCGGTGGACCTGCTGCTGGTGCGTGACGACGACATCCCGCGGATGTTGCTGGACGGGGTGTGCGAGTTGGGCATCGTTGGCCAGAACGTCGCGCGGGAGGTGATGATCGAGCGAAACGGCGGCGAAGGGCTCGACCAGTTGCGGGCGCTGGACTTCGGCCAGTGCCGGCTGTCACTGGCGGTGCCGGAAGGGTCTGCCGTGCAGTCGGCGGCCGACCTCGGTGGCCGGCGTGTCGCCACCAGCTACCCGGGCCTCACCAGAGAACTGCTCGCGGCACGGGGAGTGCAAGCGCAGATCGTGGAGCTGTCCGGCTCGGTGGAGATTGCGCCGGGGCTCGGTACGGCCGATGCCATCTCGGACCTGGTATCCACCGGCAGCACGCTGCGCGCCAACCACCTGGTGGAGATCGAAGCGCTGTTCGAGAGCACCGCGGCACTGTTCGGCCGCGCCGCCGAATTGCCCGCAGACCGCCGCGAACTGTTCGCGCGCCTGCTCTCGCGCCTCGACGGCGTACTGCAGGCCGCGGAGAGCAAGTACGTCATGCTGCATGCACCCCGGGATGCGCTCGGTGCCATCACCGCACTGCTGCCGGGTGCCGAGCACCCCACCCTGATGGAACTGGAGGGCGACCCGGACCGCGTCGCGCTGCATGCGGTGTGCCGCGAAGCCCTGTTCTGGGAGCACCTGGAAGCTCTGAAGGCCGCCGGGGCCTCGGCCATCCTGGTGCTGCCGGTCGAAAAGATGCTTGCCTAGGCGGCCGTCATGCAGCGATTCGACTGGAACCAGATCGATGCGCCCGGCCGCGAGGCCGCGCTGGCGCGGCCTGCCGCAAACGCCGGTGATCTGCAGCAGGGCGTGGCGGAGATCATCGCCCGGGTGCGCCAGGGTGGCGATGCCGCGCTGCGCGAACTGACGCAACGGTTCGACGGCTGCACGCCCGAGAGCCTGGAAGTCACGCCCGCATCGCTGGAGGCCTCCAGCGATACGGTAACGGCTGAACTCGAGGACGCCATTGCCGAGGCCATGCAACGCATCGAGGCCTTTCATGCCGCGGGCATGCCGGGCGACACGCGACTGGAAACCGCACCCGGGCTGTCGTGCGAAGCCCGCTACCTGCCGATTCGCCGGGTCGGCCTGTACATCCCCGGCGGCAGCGCCCCGCTGATCTCGACGGTGCTGATGCTGGCCGTTCCGGCGCGACTGGCCGGCTGCGGCGAAGTGGTGCTGTGCTCCCCGCCGACGCCCGAGGGTGACATCCATCCTGCCATCCGCTACGCGGCCGGCCGCTGCGGGGTGACCCGCCTGTTCCGGGTGGGCGGCGCGCAGGCCATCGCCGCCATGGCCTACGGGACCGAAAGCGTGCCCAAGTGCGACAAGCTGTTTGGCCCCGGCAACGCCTGGGTAACCGAGGCCAAGCGGCAGGTGGCGGCCGACCCGCAGGGCGCGGCACAGGACCTGCCGGCCGGCCCGTCCGAGGTGCTGGTGATCGCCGATGCCGGGGCCGACCCGCACGTGGTGTGCTGGGATATGCTCTCGCAGGCGGAACACGGGCCCGATTCGCAGGCCATCGTGGTCAGCGACTCGGACGCGCTGCTCGACGGGGTGCAGGAACGCCTGCCGGCGCTGGTCGAGACGCTGCCGCGCGCTTCGGTGCTGAGCCAGTCGCTGCGGCACGCGCGGCTGATCCGGGTCGATAGCCTGGCGCAGGCGATCGCGGTCAGTAACCGCTACGCGCCCGAACACCTCATCATCAATTGCGAACCGGCGACACCGCTGGCGGAGCAGGTCACCAACGCCGGCTCCGTTTTCCTGGGCCGGTGGACGCCGGAATCACTGGGCGACTACTGCTCGGGCACCAACCACGTGTTGCCCACCAACGGCTATGCACGGGCCTTTGGTGGCCTCTCGGTGGTCGATTTCCAGCGCCGCATGACCCTGCAGCAGGCCACGCCCGAAGCGCTGGCGACGGCCGGTCGCGCCGCGATGGTGCTGGCCGAGGCCGAGGGCCTGACCGCTCACCGCGAGGCGGTGGCCTGCCGGCTGCCGGAACCGGGGCGCGGCTGATGGGGATCACCGACCTGGCCCGGCCGGAAATTTTGGCCCTCCAACCCTATGCCTCGGCCCGCTCCAGCATGTCCGCCGAGGGCATCCTGCTGAATGCCAACGAGGCGCCCACCATGCTGGTCGACGACCCGGCCCTGCAGTCCCTGGCGCTGAACCGCTACCCGGCCCCGCAACCGGCGGCGCTGCGCGAGCGCCTGGCCGAGCTGTACGGCGTGGCCGAGGACCGGCTCCTGCTCACCCGCGGCAGCGATGAGGGCATCGACCTGCTGGTGCGGGTCTTCTGTCGCCCGGGACAGGATGCCGTCGCCGAGTGCCCGCCGTGCTTCGGCATGTACCGCATAGCGGCCGCCATCCAGGGTGCGGACGTGGTGACGGTGAGCCGGGAACCGCCCGGCCTCGGCCTGGACCTCCCTGGCCTGTGCAATGCGCTGGCCGGAGACCCGCGCATCCGCATCGTGTTCCTCACCTCGCCCAACAACCCCACCGGCGATCGCGTCACGCCGGCGCAGCTGGAACAGGTGCTGCAGGCGGCCGAGGGTCGCGCGCTGGTGGTGCTCGACGAAGCCTACATCGAGTTCTGTTCCGAACCCTCGGCGGTGAGCCTGATCGACGTGTACCCGCACCTGGTGGTGTTGCGGACCCTGTCCAAGGCATGGGCCGCCGCCGGGCTGCGCTGCGGTTGCGTGGTGGCGGACCCGGCGGTGATCGGGCTGTTGCGCCGGGTGATGGCGCCCTACCCGCTGACGGCACCAGCCATCCACGCCGCATTGCAAGCCACCGGCGAGGGGGCGCGCACGCGCCAGACCGCGATGTTGCAAGCGGTGAGCGCGGAAAAGAACCGGCTGCTCGAATTCCTGGCCGGGCGCGACTGGATCCGGGCGCTGTGGCCCGGTGAAGCCAATTTCGTACTGATCCGCGTCGATGACGCCGATGCCCTGCAAGGCTGGTGCGCGGAACGCGGCATCCGGATACGCAGTTTTGACGGCCAGCCGATGCTGGAGGGTTGCCTGCGACTCACCATCGGCGCCCCGGACGAAATGCAGGCGCTGCTGGCCGCGTTCGAGGCCTGGGAGACCCGACAGTGAGCAAACCCAATCGCCGCATCCTGTTCCTGGACCGCGACGGCACGCTGATCGTGGAACCGCCCGACGAGCAGGTCGATTCGCTGGAGAAACTGGCGCTCGTGCCCGGAGTGATCCCCGCCCTGCTGAGGCTCCAGGCAGCCGGTTACGAATTCGTGATCGTCAGCAACCAGGACGGGCGCGGCAGCGACGCCTTCCCGGAAGCGCAGTTCCTGGCCCCGCACCAGAAGATGCTCGACCTGTTCGCCTCCCAGGGCATCCACTTCGCCGCCGAGCACATCGACCCCCATTTCGAGAGCGACAACGCAGCCAGCCGCAAACCCGGCATCGGGATGCTGCTCGACTACCTGCGCGCGGGTGACCTGGATTTCACCGACAGCTGGGTCATCGGCGATCGCCAGACCGACCTGGAGCTGGCCGCCAACCTCGGCGTCGGCGGCCTGTTGCTGGACGATCGCCTGGGCTGGCCGGAAATCGCCCACCGGCTCTGCACCCGCCCACGGCGCGGGGAGGTGGTGCGCGAAACCCGCGAAACGCGAATCCGCGTCGCCGTGGACCTGGACGACAGTGGCGCCGAGATCGGCACCGGCATCGGCTTCTTCGACCACATGCTCGAGCAATTGGCCGCCCATGGCGGCTTCCGGCTGGCGCTGGAATGCCGGGGCGACCTGGAGGTGGACGAGCACCACACCGTCGAGGACTGTGCGCTGGCGCTGGGCGAGGCCATCAGCACGGCCCTCGCCGACCGGCGGGGCATCGGACGTTACGGCTTCGTGCTGCCCATGGACGAGGCGCTCGCGCAGGTCGCGGTCGACCTGTCGGGACGCCCCGCCCTGGTGTTCGAGGCGGATTTCCCCCGCGACGAGGTCGGCGGGCTGTCCACCGAGATGGTGCGGCACTTCTTCCATTCCCTGAGCCAGTCTTTGCGCGCCGCGCTGCACCTGCAGGTCACCGGCGAGAACACGCACCACATGGTCGAAGCCCTGTTCAAGGGCTGCGGGCGGGCACTGAGGCCGGCGCTGGCGCGCCACGGAACCGAACTGCCCAGCACCAAGGGCCTGCTCTGATGAGCCTGGCGGTGGTCGACAGCGGCGGCGCCAACATCACCTCCGTGCTGCAGGCGCTGCGTCGGCTCGGCGTGGATGCCACGTTCACCGCCGACCCCGCGGTGATCGAGCAGTCCGAGCGCGTCATCCTGCCCGGCGTGGGCAGCGCCGGTGCGGCCATGCAACGCCTGCGCGCGACCGGGCTGGACACCCTCATCCCGCAGCTGCGGCAGCCGGTGCTCGGCATCTGCCTGGGCATGCAGCTGCTGTTCGCGCACTCGACCGAGGCGGACACGACGATGCTGGGCATCGTTCCCGCCGGGGTCCAGCGCCTGCCGGATGCGCCGGGCCTGCGCATTCCGCACATGGGCTGGAACCGGATCACGCCACGGCGG
The DNA here is from genome assembly GCA_011773845.1 of Lysobacterales bacterium. Taxonomy (GTDB): domain Bacteria; phylum Pseudomonadota; class Gammaproteobacteria; order Xanthomonadales; family SZUA-36; genus WVWV01. Next base: position 4,888 of record WVWV01000042.1, read on the forward strand.
GCGGACCCCCTGCTGGAGGGACTCGACGAAGGCTGGTTCTACTTCGTGCACTCCTATGCGGCCCCGCTGGGGGATTGGACCCTCGCCAGCAGCGAGCACGGCCAGGCCTTCAGCGCCATCGTGCAGCATGGCAACTTTCGCGGCGCCCAGTTCCACCCCGAGCGCTCGGCGGCAGCGGGCGCCCGGCTGCTGCGCAATTTCCTGGACCTGCCATGCTCCTGATTCCCGCCATCGACCTGCTGGACGGGCGCTGCGTGCGCCTGCGTCATGGTGACTTCACCCAGACGACCTTCTACGACGTGGCCCCGGCCGACCTGGCCAGGAGCTATGCCGCCGACGGCGCCGAATGGCTGCACGTGGTGGACCTGGCCGCCTCGCGTGACGGCTCGAAGGCCGATACCGGGCCATTGTTCGAGTTGCTGGCGGCCGCGCCGCAGCGGGTTCAGACCGGCGGCGGGGTGCGTAGCGCCCGGGATGTCGAGGACCGGCTCGCGGCCGGCGCCGCGCGCGTGGTGGTGGGCAGCGTCTGTGCGCAGGAACCGGACCGCTTCGTGCAATGGCTGGACGACTTCGGCCCGGACCGGCTGGTCGCGGCTCTGGACGTGCGCTTCG
>WVWV01000042.1:5506-8244 GCA_011773845.1 Lysobacterales bacterium
TACGACCTGCTGGACGAACTCGGCGGGCGTGGCCTGAGGCACGTGCTCTGCACCGACATCAGCCGCGACGGCGACATGCGCGGACCCAACGGCCTGCTGTACCAGATGCTGGTCGCCCGGTATCCGCGCCTGCAGATCCAGGCTTCGGGCGGCGTCAGCGGCCTGGAAGACCTCCTGATGGCGCGCGCCAGCGGCGCCGCCGCCGTCATCACCGGCAAGGCCCTGCTGGAGGGTCAATTTACCGTCGAGCAGGCGCTCCTTTACCTGCAGGCAGCCCCATGGCAAGCACCGGTCGAGTAGCCCCACGCATCATTCCCTGCCTGGACGTGCGCGCTGGGCAGGTGGTGAAGGGCGTGCAATTCCGGGACCACCGCGTCATGGGCGACATCATCGAGCTGGCCGCACGCTATCGTGACTGGGGCGCCGACGAACTGGTGTTCTACGACATCACGGCCAGCCCGGAGGGCCGCCGGGTGGACGTGGACTGGGTGCGCCGCGTGTCCGAGACCATCGACATCCCGTTCTGCGTGGCCGGCGGGATCCGCAGCGTGGCGGACGCCGCCGAGGTGCTGGCCCAGGGCGCGGACAAGATTTCAGTGAACACCCCCGCGCTGGAGCGCCCGCAACTCGTGGATGAACTGGTGCGGGCCTTCGGCAGCCAGTGCGTGGTGGTCGGCATCGATTCGATTCGCGAGGGCGCCGAATATACCGTCCGCTCGCATACCGGCACGCCGGACGCCATGCGGACACCGGGGCGGGCCACGCTGGACTGGGTCCGGGAGGTGGCGGAGCGCGGCGCCGGCGAGATCGTCCTCAATTGCATGTCGGCCGACGGCACCCGCGCCGGCTACGATATTGCCCAGTTGCAGGCTGCGCGGGCGGCCACCTCGCTGCCGCTGATCGCCTCCGGCGGGGCTGGCGTGCGCGAACATTTCCTCGCGGTGTTCCGCGAGGCGGATGTGGACGGCGCCCTGGCCGCCACCGTGTTTCACAGCGGCCAGATCGCCATCCCCGAGCTCAAACGCTACCTCCTCGACCAAGGAATTGGAGTGAGACCATGCTGAATATCGACACCCTGGCCTGGGACAAGATGAACGGGCTGCTACCGGCCGTCGTGCAGGATGCCTTCGATGGCCGCGTGCTGATGCAGGCCTGGATGAATCGCGAGGCGCTGGAGCAGTCGCTGGAAACCGGCCGCGTGACGTTCTGGAGCCGCAGCCGGCAGGCCTTGTGGACCAAGGGCGAGACGTCCGGCAACGTACTGGAGCTGGTCGACGTCAGCCCGGACTGCGACGGCGACTGCCTGCTGGTGCTGGCGCGTCCGTCGGGGCCCGTGTGCCATCTCGGCACCGCCACCTGCTTCAGCAGCGAGGACGCCACCCGCACCGACCTGTCGTTCCTGGCGGAACTCGAGCGCGTGATCGCCGAGCGCGATCGCGATCGGCCGGCGGGCAGCTACACGGCCCGGCTGCTGGAAGCCGGCCCGCAACGGGTCGCCCAGAAAGTCGGCGAGGAGGCAGTGGAAACCGCGCTGGCAGCCGCCACCGGCGGTCGGCGCGAGGTGCTGGACGAGGCCGCCGACCTCCTGTATCACCTGCTGGTGCTGCTGCGCAGCAAACACCTGGACTTGCCCGACCTGGTGGAGACCCTGCGCGCACGACACGGGGGCTGACCTCCACCGGGAACCCTGCCATGAATGAAGCCGAGCGGGCCATCATCCGGCCGATCACCGCTGCCGACAACCCGGCGGTCGCCGCCATCCTTCGCGAGGTGATGGCGGAATTCGGCGTCGTTGGCTGCGGCTACGCCAGCGAGGACGCCGAGATCGACGACATGCACGGCGCCTACGGGGGCGGAGGCGCGGCGTTTTTCGTGGTGGAGCGGGCCGGGCGCGTGATGGGCTGCGGCGGGTTCGGCCCGCTGGCCGGAGGGGATGCGGACACCTGCGAACTGCGCAAGATGTATTTTTTGCCCGCGCTGCGCGGCGCCGGCCTCGGCGGCCGCCTGCTGGCCACCTGCCTGGAGGCGGCCCGGCGATGCGGGTATCGACGGTGTTACCTCGAGACCACCGACGCCATGCGGCAGGCCCGGCGCCTGTACCGCGCATTCGGCTTCGAGGCCCTGGAAGCGGCCATGGGCGACACCGGCCACCCGGGATGCAACCGCTGGATGGCGCTAGCGCTGGATTGAGCGCCCGCCGGGTACCGATGCTCAGGCCGGCAAGGACAGGTCCAGGCGCTCCCCCGGGGCCGGCTGGCTGATCCTGGCCCCGCTGCGCCGGGCCAGGTAGTTCGCGAACGCCTCCCGGGCCTCCGGTTCACCATGCACCAGGCACACCGGTGGCCGGTCCCGCATGCATTCGTACCAGCGAGCCAGGTCGTCCCGGTCGCCGTGCGCGGACAATCCGCCCACGGTGTGCACGCGCGCGCGCACGTTGACCGCCTCGCCGTGGATGCGAACCGTCGGATCACCGTCCACCAGGCGCCGGCCCAGCGAACCTGCGGCCTGGTACCCGACGATGATGACCTGGTTGCCGCTGTGCGGGAGATTGTGCTTGAGGTGATGCACGATGCGCCCGCCATTGCACATGCCGCTGCCGGCGATGATGATGGCGCCGGAGCGGATGCGGTTGATGGCCATGGATTCCTCGGTTTGGCGGCTGAGCCGGAGGTTGGGCAACAGCGGCATGCCGCCGTTCTCGCGCCGCAGGCGGGTGGCCTCCTCGTCGTACAGTTGCT
>WVWV01000042.1:8250-70674 GCA_011773845.1 Lysobacterales bacterium
GCCCAGCAGGTACAGGATTTCCTGGCTGCGACCAATGGCGAATGCCGGTATCAGGATGTTGCCGCGGCCCGGACCGGATCCGCTGATGATCTCGCCGATTTCGCGGATGGTGTCCCGGCGCTCGCGATGCCGGCGATCCCCATAGGTCGATTCCATCAGCACCAGGTCGGCATGGTCGATGGCCTCGGGATCGCGCAGGATGGGCGTGTCGTACTGGCCGAGGTCGCCGGAAAACACCAGCTTGCGTTCCACCTCGCCTTCGCGGGCCCACAACTCGACCGCGCAGGAGCCGAGGATGTGACCGGCGTCGCGAAAGCGCACATCGAGCCCGGGCACCACCTCGATGCGCTGGCGGTAGCGAACCCCACGCATCTGCCGCATGACCCGCTCCCCCTCGGCGACGGTATACAGCGGCTTGACCTGGCGGCCGGTTTTGCGGCTCAGGTACTCGGCGTCGCGCTCCTCCAGCCGGGCGGCATCCGCCAGCAGTATGGCGGCCAGCTCGCAACTGGCTTCCTGCGCGAAGATGGGGCCGCTGAAGCCGCGCTTGACCAGCAGCGGCAAGCGCCCGCAATGATCGAGGTGGGCATGGCTCAGGACCACGGCGTCGATGTCGGCGGCCCGGAACGGGAAGGGATCGTGGTTGCGCTCCTCGTCTCTGCGCCCGCCCTGGATCAGGCCGCAGTCCAGCAGCACGGTGCGCCCGCCGACGCGCAGGATGTGACAGGAGCCGGTCACCTCGCCGGCGGCGCCGTAGAATTCGAGGTCCACGCGAGAATCCCGCCGCCGGCGTCGTTCAGGGCGCGCCCGCTCCAGGGGCAGCCGGGCCGTCGGCCACCCGCCAGCGCTCCAGGAAGGCCGGGAAGACCGCTCGCGGCCGGTCCTCGCCCATCATCTGCTGGCGCACCATGGGTATCGGCGGGCCGCCGAAGGACAGAAAGGCGTCGTGAAAATCACGCCAGGCCGCGCGCCCGCCGCGGCTGGCGCTCCAGTCATCCCGCAGCCGCATGATCATCAGCTTGCCCATGTTGTAATTGAGGAAAGCGGGATCCCAGGTGCCGCGGGCGGCCTGCTGCATGGCGTTGCCGCGATCCTGGAATGCCTCCTCCATGAAGAAGGCTTCCGCCTGCTCCACGCTCCAGCCGCGGGTATGCAGCCCCATGGACACGATGAACCGCGCATTGCGCAACAGCGCATTGCTCAACTGGCCGATGCGGGTCTCCGGGTCGCCATCACGAAAGCCCGCCTCCATCATCATCTCCTCGGTGTAGTGCGCCCAGCCCTCGGCGAATGCGTAGCCCACGAACACGCGGCCAAACAGGAAATCCGAGCGCTTGGCGTGCAGGAAGTTGAGGAAATGGCCCGGCCAGACCTCATGGATGGAGGTGCCCAGCAGGTCCGCCTCACCCGGTATGTAGTCGGCCTGGACCTCTTCGGGCCATTCCGGGTTGGGCGGCGCGATGTAATAGGTGGAGGGCTGATTTTCCGCGTAAGGTCCCGGGATGCTGATGTAGGCGAAGTTGGATCGCGCATAGGGTGGCGCCTCGTCGACGCGCGCCTCCTCGGTGCCGGGAATGCTGACCAGCTGCTGTGCCTCCACGAAGGCCCGCGTTTCCCGCAGCTGGTCCCGCGCGGCGATCACCGAGCCGTCCCGCGGCTTGTTGTCGGCCATGCGGGCGAAGCAGGCGCGCACGTCCTCGCCCGGCGCGAAGCCGGCGCAAACCTCCCGCAGGGACTGCTGGTTGCGCCGCAGGTCGGCCCAGCCAATGGCCCACAATTCGTCCAGCGGAATATCGACGCGCTCGGTGTCCCACAGCATTGCGCGGTACCGCTCCTCCCCCAGGGCGTAATCCTCGGTCGCCGCCTCGCGCTGCGCACTGAGCCAATCGGCAAGTTCCTGCATGGCGGCCACAGCGGCCGCGTTGGCGGCGGCGAAGTCTGCCTGCAGCGCCGGCTCCTGGACCGCCGCCCAGACCTCCGGCACTTCATCGCCGAAATAAGCGGCGTAACCGTTGAAGGCATCGATGCCGAATTGCAGGTGGGTGCGCGGCAGGGGCATCTCCAGGTTGTCGCGAATCTGCCCGGTGGCGGTCGGCACGGCCTGGAGATAGCGGATGAAGGCCCGCATGCGCTCTTCGACGGGGGCATAGTCGAGCGTGATGTAGGTGCTGGGATCCAGCGAGTCGGACATCCAGCCGAGGTAGAACAGCGGGTTGAAGAAGGGCTGACGCGCCTTCTTCAGCCAGAACAGGTCGTGGTCGACCCGCGCTATCAGGTAGTCGCGCTGGAAGCGCGTACGCTCGTCGAGCGCATCGTCGCCAAACCGCTCGGCGGCGCTTCGCGCGGCATGCAGCCTGGCGATCTCGGCCTCGATGCCGCCGCGGCTCCAGTCCGGCAGCTGACCGTCATACTCGTGCCGGCCCATGTCCGCCGCCCAGGCCGGGTGCGCGACCAGCGAGGCCTCGATGTGCTGGTTGACGAACGCATCCCAGTCGGCCGCGGCGGTGGCCTCGCCCGGCGGCGCACTGCGCTGGCAACCCGCAAGCCCCCCGGCGGCCAGGATGAATACGACGCACAGAACGGCCGTGCCGTAGCGAACGCGCATTGGATTTCTCCTGCAGAAAAAGCGCGCCATTGTAGCAAACGCGCCGCTGCCCGGCCCGCGCCGGGCGCGGGACGTCACTTCACGCCATGCATCAGCCGGTTCACGGCCGGCGCCACCAGCAGGTACAGGATGCCAAACGCCAGGCCGAACCAGAACAACTGCTCATAGGTGGTGGCGTACTGGGCGATGTTGGCGCCCACCGGCGCCCCGTGGCCGTCGATACTGCCACCGGACGCGATGGCGGCGATGATGCCGGCGACGTACTGCGCCATGGCAATCGACAGGAACCAGCCGCCCATGGCCAGCCCGACCTCGTGTTCGTCCGCGAGCTTGGTCACCATGCTGAGCCCGATGGGCGACAGGCACAGCTCGCCGGTGGTGTGCAGCAGGTAACAGAGCGCCAGGAACACCCAGGGAACCAGCCCGGCGGCGTTCTGCATGTGCCCGATCGCGAACACCAGTATGTAGAAGCCCAGCCCCACCTGGATCAGCCCCAGCGCGAACTTGCGGGGAATCGAGGGATTGAGTTTGCGCTTGTCCAGCCACGGCCACATCATGGCGAACAGGGGCGCGAACAGCAGGATGTACAGCGGGTTCAGCGACTGGAAGATGCCGAATCCGCCGGCCTGCCAGGTTTCCATGTCGCCGAACATGGGCGTGACATACTCGCGGGCGAAGAAGTTCAGCGAGCTGCCGGCCTGCTCGAACAGCGCCCAGAAGATGGCGTTGGCCAGGAACAGGATCAGCATGGCGATGTAACGGTGCAGCTGGACCTTGTTCTTGCTGCGGATGCCCGCGCCGATGAAGTACACCACCAGCCCCAGCATGATCACCACCAGCAGCAGGCCGAGGATCTCGCTTTCCGAGAGCAGGAAGTAGATCACGGGTACCATGGCCAGGGTGCCGGCCATGACCCCGAAAAACCGCCCCCAGCCTTCCTTGCCCGGATCCGGGCGGCCCACCTGGCCGAGCGAGCGCTTGGCCACCTCCAGGAACAGGGTGCTCAGCACCATACCCAGCGCGGCGGCGAAGAAGCCCCATTTCATGCCCCAGGTGGCGCCCACCCAGGCGGCGGTGATGAACGGCGCGATGAAGGCACCGAGGTTGATGCCCATGTAGAACACGGTGAACCCGGAATCGCGGCGTATGTCACCGGGGGCATACAGCTTGCCGATCATGGTCGAGATGTTCGGCTTGAACAGGCCGTTGCCCGCCACGATCAATGCCAGGCCGATCAGGAACCAGGTCAGTTCCTCGACCAGCAGCATGAACAGCCCCGCCGCCATGACCAGTGCGCCCAGCAGGATGGAGCGCTGGTAGCCGAGCACCTTGTCGGCGATGTAGCCGCCGATGATGCCGGTGGCGTAGACCAGTGCCGTGTAACCGCCATACACCAGGCTGGCCTCCGCATTGGCCTGATCGCCCAGGTGGTCGAAGAAGGTGGTCGCCACGTAGACGGCCAGCAGTGCGCGCATGCCGTAAAAGGCGAAGCGTTCCCACATCTCCACGTTGGACAGCTGCCACAGGGCCTTCGGATGGCCGAGGAATTCCCCGTGCGGCAAATCGGGCTGCGGTGCGTTCGGCAGGTCAGTCTGGGTCGCCACAGTGTCCTCCAGGTTCTCAAAATTCACTCAGTGCCCGGCGGCCAATCCGCGGCGGCCGCGGGCAAAGTGCGGCAAGCATAGCAGAGTATCGGGCGCCTCGGGGTATCCGGCGCCCCATGCGGGCGCGCACCATGCGATAATGGAAAGTCACGCATCCCGAACGCCAGGTCACGCAAGGTCGCCACCCATGGATCAACAAGCCGCCGCCAAATTCATCGACGAGATGTGGATGGACTCGATTGTCCCTGAGTTGGTCGAATACATCCGGATTCCGAACAAGTCACCGCACTTCGACCCGGACTGGGAATCCAATGGCTACATGGAGGATGCCGTGCAGCAAATCTTCGCCTGGTGCCGCGCGCAGCCAATCCCGGACATGACGGCGGAGATCGTGCGCCTGCCCGGCCGTACGCCGCTGATCTTCATGGAGATCCCGGCGAGCGAGGGCGACGGCGAGGACACCATCCTGCTGTACGGCCACCTCGACAAACAACCCGAAATGACCGGCTGGGCCGATGGCCTCGGTCCATGGCAGCCGGTCATCCGCGAGGACAAGCTGTACGGCCGCGGCGGGGCGGATGACGGCTATGCCGCCTACGGCTCGCTGGCAGCCATCATGGCAGTGCAGCGCCAGCAACTGCCCCACGCGCGCTGCGTGGTCCTCATCGAGGCCTGCGAGGAATCCGGCAGCTACGACCTGCCCGCCTACATCGAGCACCTCAGCGACCGCATCGGCCAGCCCTCACTGGTCGTGTGCCTGGATTCGGGGGCGGGTAATTATGATCAGCTGTGGCTGACCGTGTCGCTGCGCGGCATGGCGGCCGGCACGCTGCGCGTGGACGTCACCCGCGAGGGCGTCCATTCCGGGTCGGCCTCCGGCATGGTGCCGTCCAGCTTTCGCATCCTGCGCCAACTGCTCAGCCGCCTCGAGGATGAAGCGACCGGCCGGGTGCTGCCGGAGTACCTGCAAGCCGAGATTCCCGAGCAGCGTCTCGAGCAGACCCGTGCCATGTGCGAAGCGCTGGGCGACAGCCTGTGGCGCGAGATGCCCCTGCTCGACGGAGTGCAGCCCATGGCGGAGGACAATCTCAACCGCCAGCTCAACCGCACCTGGCGCCCGGCCCTTTCGTATACCGGGGTCGACGGCATGCCGCCCCTGGGCTCCGCCGGAAACGTCCTGCGGCCGCACACGGCACTCAAGCTGTCCATGCGCCTGCCACCGACCCTGGACGGCGAGGCGGCCACTGTCGCCATGCAGCGCAGCCTCGAGGCCGACCCCCCGAGCGGCGCGCGGGTGCGCTTCGAGCCCGACCAGTCCGCGTCTGGCTGGAATGCACCCGCCGTGGCGCCGTGGTTGCACGAATCGCTCGAGCGCGCCTCGCTGGCGCTGTACGGCCAAAGCGTCATGTACATGGGCGAAGGCGGCACCATTCCGTTCATGGCCATGCTGGGTGATGCCTACCCCGGCGCGCAGTTCATGATCACGGGCGTGCTTGGCCCCAAGTCCAACGCGCACGGGCCCAACGAGTTTTTGCACATCCCCTACGCGCGGCGCCTGACCGCCTGCGTGGCACGCGTGATCGCCGACCACCGCGCCCGCGACGCCGGCTGAGCGCCGGTCATCCACCCGTGGCGGCAGCACCGAGGTGGCTCCCATGCGTGCTGGCGACGCTCGCGGCTCCACCGCTGGGGGCCGAGGTCCGCTCGGTGTCGGCCCACGGTTTCGAGGTCGGTCACCGCATCGAAACGGCGGCCGCCCCGGAAGCCGTGTTCCAGGCCGCCACCGGCGACATCGCCCGCTGGTGGGATACCGACCACAGCTGGAGCGGTGAGGCCACCAACCTGTATTTCGATGTACGGCCCGGCGGGTGCTTTTGCGAGCGCCTGCCCGACGCGGGCGGCGTCGAGTATCTGCGCATCGTCTACCTGGCCCCGGGACGGGAAATCCGCATGCAGGGCGCGCTGGGCCCGCTGCAGCCGATGGGGCTGCAGGGCACCATGACCTGGCAATTCGAGCCGAGTGCGTCCGGCAGCGTGGTGACCTGGCGGTACATGGTGCACGGCCACCTTCCCGGCGGTTTCGAGGCACTGGCACCGTCCGTGGGTGGCGTCATCGAGGCGCAACTGAACCGGCTCGGCGCATACCTGCAGGCGTCCCGCGCTACCCCGCCAGACTGAAACCCGACATCAATCCGCGCAGTGCAGTGACTGGTGACACGTCGCCTCGTCGCCCCCGCGCTCGACCTGGAAGGTCGCGTGGTCGACGAAGTAGCGCTCCTTGAGGGTGGCAGCCAGATCGTGCAGGAAGGCATCGCTCGGTACGCCGTCAGGCATGACCAGGTGCGCGGTCAGGGCGGTGTCGGTGGTGCTCATGGCCCAGATGTGCAGGTCGTGCAGGTCGGTCACGCCCGGTTGGCCTTGCAGGAATTCCCGCACCGCCTCCGGGTCGACGTTCCGGGGCACGGCGTCGATCGCCAGGTTCACTGAATCCCGCATCAGATCCCAGGTGGAGATGAAGATGACGCCCGCAATGACCAGGCTGATGACCGGGTCCACCCACACCAGGCCGTAGCGCCAGATGACGGCGCCGGAAATGACCACGCCCAGGGAAACCGCGGCATCCGCCGCCATGTGCAGGAAGGCCCCCCGGATGTTCAGGTCGCGTTCGCGGCCCTTCAGGAACAGCAACGCGGTCGCGGTGTTGATGACCACCCCGATACCCGCCACCAACATGATGGTTTCGCCGGCCGGGAGGGCGGGCTGCATGAATCGCTGCACCGCCTCCCAGGCAATCGCGCCCACCGCCGCCAGGAGCAGGAGCCCGCTGGCCAGCGAGGCCAGGATGGTGGCGCGCGAATAACCGTAGGTGCGGCGGATGGAGGGCCTGCGCGAAGCCAGCGCGCTGGCGCCCCACGCCAGCAGCAGGCCCAGCACATCGCTCAGGTTGTGGCCCGCATCCGTCAGCAGCGCCAGGGAATCGGCCAGCAGCCCGAACACCACCTCCACCACCACGAAGCCGACATTCAGGGTGACCCCGATGGCAAAGGCGCGGTTGTAGTCGGGCGGCCCGTGGTGGTGCGAGTGGTTGATGTTCCGGTTCATCGCCCGGTGCTCACCTCATCCCGCGCGCAGCCCGTGCAGCAGTGTCCAGGCACCGATCGCGATGAAGCCGGTCCCGGCAATCAGGGCCATGGTGCGCTCGTCGATCACCTCGGCCAGGAATGCCCCCGCCGCCACGGCGATGGCGCTGGTCAGTGCCAGCGCGAGGGCGGCGCCGAAGAACACCGTCCACTTGCTCACCTCGCGGTCGGCTGCGAACAGCAACGTCACCAACTGGGTCTTGTCGGCCAGCTCGGCAATGAAGACAGCGGCAAAAACGGTTGCGAAAAGTTTCCATTCCATGTCTGTGGGCTCGCGAGCAGCAAAACCTTGCCCATTGTACGCGAGCGGGGCCCGCATGCTCACGGGTCGCCACCGCCTTCCGCGCCTTTGCGCTTGATCTCCCGACGCCGCAGTCGGATACTTGCCGGCCCGGATTGGCGGCGGGCTGAAGGCCGATGACACGAGAATACCGAACCTGGTTCAACGGAGCATTGCGCGACCACGAGGCGTGCACCGTCAACGTACGCAGCCATGCACTGCATTACGGTTCATCGGTGTTCGAGGGCGTGCGGGCCTACGAGACGCCCTCCGGGACCATGGCGTTTCGCCTCACCGACCACCTGCGTCGCCTGTATTGGTCGGCGTCGGTGTACCGCATCCCGATACCCTATCCGCTCGAGGAACTGCGACAGGCGTGCCTGGAGACGGTGCGCGCCAATGGCCTGAGCAATGCCTACATCCGGCCGCTCGTCATGCGCGGGGATGTCGGGCTGGGGGTCCTGCCAAAAAACATGAACACGGTGGATGTCGCCATCATGGTGACCCAGTGGGGCGCCTACATGGGCGAGGAGGGACGGGAAGTGGGCATCGACGCCTGCATCTCCTCCTGGCAGCGCCTGGCGCCCAACACCATACCGCCGGGCGTCAAGGCGGGCGGCAACTACCTGTCCAGCCAACTGGTGATGTTCGAGGCCCGCGACCACGGCTACCACGAGGGCATCTCGATGGGCGTCGACGGCCTGCTTAGCGAAGGCGCCGGGGAGAACGTGTTCGTCGTGCAGCGGAACCGCATCCTCACCCCGCCCGCGTCCTCCGCGATCCTCAGCGGGATCACCCGCGACACCGCCATCGAGTTGGCGGCCGACCTGGGCCTGGAGGTGGTGGAGCAGGCCATCTCCAGGGAGCAGCTGTACGCCGCCGAGGAAATCTTCTTCACCGGCACCGCGGCGGAGATCACACCCGTCAAGAAGATTGACCACCTGCCGGTAGGCGAGGGCGTGCGGGGGCCCGTGACCCGGCGCATGCAGGACCGGTTCTTCGGGCTCTTCGATGGCAGCACACCGGACCGCTGGGGGTGGCTGGAACCGGTCTGAGACTGCAACGGCCGCCGTGCCCGCCCACCGAGGGGGTGACAATTTCCGTCACCGAGACGCCACGGAGCGGCAACCCGGCCACCCACCGGCCCCTTAGCAGCGCCGGCATTTTTAATCCAATAACCTGATTTTGATACGTTTAATGCGTCTCTTGACGCCTCGGCCCGGTTCTTGCATAGGTTTTGCCCGAGAACGGCTTCCCGGCAGGTTCGGAAAGCGCCGATTCGCGCAAGGGGACACGCTGTGGTGGCCGGTGCCGGACCGACAGTCCGTCGTCTGGCCACCTCGAGGGGGATGCTCGACGACCGCCGGCGCGGGCGGTCGCGAACCGGAGGAGACCCGCGGATCTCGGGTCTTCTCTTTTTTTATGGGGTACCCGACGCGCCTCGCCGGGCGGCAAAGCTCACTCGCTGGCGTAAGCGGTGATGATGTAACCGCCCGATTTCGAGTCGTGCTCCAGATCGAGCAGCTTGTTTTTCTCCATCTCTTCCAACAGCAAACCGAACGAGCGGAACCCGTGATAGCTCTCGTTGAAACCGGGCTTGCGGCGCTTCAGGGCCTGTTTGACCATCGAGCCCCACACCTTCGACTCGTCCCCGCGTTCGCTGAAAATGTCGTCCAGGGTCTCGAGCACCATCACGAAAGCCTGCTGGGCGCGCTCCTCCATCTTGCGGGCGGCGCCATCGCCGTTGCCTTTCTTGGCCACGGTCTTTTTCTTCTTCGGCTTGCGTCGATGCGCCTGGCGCACGATGTCCTCGTAGTAGATGAACTCGTCGCAGTTGGCGATCAGCAGGTCCGAGGTGGATTCCTTGACGCCCACGCCGATCACCAGCTTGTTGTTCTCACGCAGCTTGGAGACCAGCGGCGAGAAATCCGAATCGCCGCTGATGATCACGAACGTGTCGACGTGCGCCTTCGTGTAGCACAGGTCCAGGGCATCGACCACCATGCGGATGTCGGCGGAGTTCTTGCCCGATTGACGCAGGTGGGGAATCTCGATCAACTCGAAGGAGGCCTCGTGCATGTCGGCCTTGAAATCCTTGTAGCGTTCCCAGTCGCAATACGCCTTCTTGACGACGATATTGCCTTTGACCAGCAACCGTTCGAGCACTTCCTCGATGTCGAAGCGGGCGTAACGGGCGTCACGCACGCCCAGCGCAATGTTCTCGAAATCGCAAAAGAGCGCGAGATTCTTGGTTCCGTTGGTCATGCAGAGGGTAAAGCCCCAGGTTGGACATCCTATTCTAATTGATCTGCGCCGACCTGTCTCTCGCCTTGCCGAATCCGGCGCCGAAAACCCCGGTGACCTGGCTCCCGCCCCCGGCCGGAAACCGCTATCATGCGCACTCGACCCACCCCGAAGCGGCATGAATCCGAGCAGCGACGCCAGCACGCCCTATTATCGGCTCGACCCGGACACCGTCATCCATGCGATCGAATCGACAGGGCTGGTGTGCGACGGGCGGCTGCTCGCGCTGAACAGCTACGAGAACCGGGTCTACCAGGTCGGCCTCGAGGACGGCGAGCCGGTGGTCGCCAAGTTCTACCGGCCCGGCCGCTGGACCAATGCGCAAATCCTGGAGGAGCACGCCTTCGCCCTGGAACTGGCGCAAGCCGAGATTACGCTGATCCCGCCAATGGTGTTGGGCGAGCGCACCCTTCACCATTTCGAGGGCTTTCGATTCACCCTCTTCGAGCGGCGCGGCGGACATGCCCCCGAACTGGACGACCGGGATACCCGCCAATGGCTGGGTCGGTTCCTCGGCCGCATCCATGCGGTCGGCGCGGCGCGCCCGTTCACCACCCGCCCGGCGCTGACGCCCGAGCGTTACGGTCTCGAGTCGATTGCCACCATTCGGGACGGAGGCTGGCTGCCACCCCACCTGGAAGATGCATTCGAAAGCCTGGCCAATGACCTGCTGGTCCACATCCAGGCGGGCTATGCGCGGGCGGGCAGCACCCGAGACATCCGGCTGCACGGTGACTGCCACCCCGGCAACATCCTGTGGCGCGATGGCCCCCTGTTCGTCGACCTGGACGACTGCCAATCGGGCCCGGCCGTGCAGGACCTGTGGATGTTGCTGTCCGGTGATGCCGGGGAGATGGCCGGGCAGATGAAGGACATCCTCGACGGCTACCTGGAGTTCCGCGATTTCAATCTGCAGGAACTGCAGCTCATCGAACCACTGCGCACCTTGCGCATGCTGCACCATGCCGCCTGGCTGGCCCGGCGGTGGGAAGACCCGGCCTTTCCCATCGCCTTCCCGTGGTTCGGCGAGCCGCGTTACTGGGAAGACCTGGTGCTCGGACTCAGGGAACAGCTGTCCCGCATGCAGGAACCGCCCATCCAGTTACCGGCGCGGTAGCCTGCTACCAGCCGATCCGCTCCATCAGGGCGCGGAAACGGGGGCGATCACGCAGGGGATCAAACCACGGGCCAGCGGGCAGGTAGATCAACTGGCTGTTGCGTTGCGCGTAGGCCGCCTCCAGTTGCTCGATGGCCTCGTCATATTCGCCCAGCCCCAGGTGCACCATGGCGGTGTCATAGGGAGCCGGGGTGGCGGCGGAATACAGCCTCTCCAGCACGGACCGCGCCTGCGCTGTGTCACCGGCCAGCGCCAGGTGATAGCCATAGGTGCCGAGGAACAAGGAAGCCTGGGGGGCGAGCTCCAGCGCGGTGCGATCCAGCTCCAGCGCCCGCTCGAGGTTGCCGCGCTCGCCTTCCACCAGCGCCATTGAGAACTGCAGCAAGGGGTCGCCGGGATCGAGATCGACCGCCTCCGCGAAAGCGGTCAGCGCGTGGTCGAACTTTCGCGCCAGGAAGTAGACCTGGCCCAGGGCATGGGTGGCCACCGTACTCAGAGGATCGTGCTCGAGGGCTTTCAGCGTCGGCGGTAACGCCTCCTCGAAGCGACCCGACTCTCCGAACAACCAGGACAGGTGGATCAGGGCGCGCACGCTGCCGGGGTTCAACTCCAGCGCGCGCCGCAACTGGCGCTCGGCAGCGTCGCGGTCATATTCCAGGTAGTAGTCGATCCCCGCCATGGCGACGTGCGCCTCGGCCAGCTTCTCGTCCAGTTGCAGGGCACGCTCGGCGGCGGCCAGGGATTCGGCATGGATGTCACCGGGCATCACGAAGTTGAAAAACGCCTGATACTGCAGGCACAGGGCCAGTTCCGCCTGGGCCGGCGCCCAGGCCGGGTCCAGCCGCACCGCCTCGCGCATCCGTTCGACGCCCTGCGCCATTTCCTGGGGACTCCAGTTGTCGCACAGGTAACGTCCCTGCAGGTAGTTTTCGTACACCTGGGGCAGCACCTCCCGCTCGGTGCGCAGGCGGGAAGCCTCCACCGGCGTCACCTTGACCCGGATTTGCGCCACGATGGATTGCGCGACCTCGCCATACAGCGAGAGGATGTCCGTCAATTTGCGGTCGAAATTGTCCGCCCACAGATGCCGGTCGGTGCCGGCCTCGATCAGCTGCGCCGTGATCCGGACCGTGTCACCGGCCCTCAGCACGGAGCCCTCGACGACAGCATCCACCCCCAACTCGCGGGCGATCTGGGGCACCGGTTTGTCCGAATCCTGGTAAGCCATCGCGGATGTGCGCGAAATGACCCGCAGGGCCTGGACCTTGGACAACTCGGTGATCAGCGCCTCGTGCATGCCCGCCACGAAGTAGGCCTGGCCGGGGTCGTTGGTCAGGTCCTCCAGCGGCAGCACCACGATCGAATCGATCGCCTCGGGGGCGCCTGCGGTCGTGGCCGGCCCCGCGGGCGCGCCACCCCGCTCGCGCGTCGCCACCGCGTACGCGGCGATCGCCACCAGCGCGAGAAGGATCACTCCGTCCACCTTGCGGAACCCGCCCGGCTGGGCCCGGGACGCCACGGCCTGGCGTTCGCGGCGCAAGCCATCGGGGGTGAGCTCGAACGCCCAGGCCAGCACCAGGGCCACCGGAAAGCCGAGTACCAGCAGCACGAACACCAGGTTGGGTGTCCATTCCGGCAACGGCAGGAAAGACATGAACACGTCCGCCACCTGCAGCACCAGCCAGCTGACGATGATGTACAGCGCGGCCACGCGATACACGTTGCGGCGTCTAAGTTCGGTGAATAGTGACATACCCTTCCCTGTCGTGTGGCGCCCCCGCCCTGGACAATGGCCCTTCGCCAGTCGGGCGAATGGTACCGCCGCCTTCGGGGTGGGGCAAACGCCGCCGATGCCCGGCTCGCCGCATTGCATGAGCGCTTATAATCGCCGCATGCCCCGACAGCCACGCCCATCGATCCGCCCGTGGCGCGCCTCGCTGCGCGAGATGGTGCTCATCGTCGCCAGCATCCTGATCGCGTCTTTCCCGGATGCGTGGTGGGACGAGCGGATCGAGGCCCGGGCCCTGGATGAGATGCAGCTGGTGGACGGCCACCTCGAACACATTCCGGGGTTGCTGGATTCCGCAGGCGCTCAGTAGTGCGGGGGCACCTCCTGCCCCGGGTCGGCGTCCGGGCCCGATCGGGAGCCCCGCAATTCCGCCAGCCGGGCGGACAGCTCCGCGATGTGGCGCTGCAGTTCGGCGATCTCGCGGTCCTGCCGAGCCACCACCTCGTTGAGTTGCTGGCTGAGGGCATCGTGGAAAGCCAACTGGCTCTCGACCTCGGCCAGGCGCTCCCGGATGCGGCGAAGGTCAGTTGTCGTCGGCATCCGTCGCGGGGCCTGCCGGCGGCGGCTTCCACAGCTCCGCGCGGGTGCCGAACAGCCAGTCCCCGATGGGGTAGGTGATGTTGAAGTTGCAGCGCGACATCAGCTGCGGGTCGTGGTGCACGCGGTGCAGGCGGCGCAGCCGCTGCACGCCGGGCAACCGCCCCACCCGCGAGGCCGGTTCGCAATGGTAGGCGAAATGCAGCCATTCGTAATTGAGGAAATAGGCGAAACCGGTCGCCACGGACAACCAGGCCACGTTCGGGCTGGCGAACAGGTACAGCAGCAGCCACATCGGCAACGCCATGGCGCCCAGGAAGAACAGGATCAACAGCGGAGGGAACAGCACGGCCCGATAATCCCGCGGGCCATCGAATGCCATGGCCTCGCGGGTGAAAAAGCGGTGGTGCTGAAGGGTGTGGCGGGTGTAGATGCTGCGCAAGCCACGCCAGGGGCGGTGCATGGGGCCCCGATGCCCCCAGTACTCGGCGAGGTTGGCGTACAGGAATACCGCGGGCAGGGCCAGCCACTCCCATGCGGATACCGCCGACAGCTGGGCCAGGCATCCCCCCACCACCGCCAGCGTGGCCACGCTGGTGAACACCAGGTGGGCGCGCCCGCTGTAGCGCGGCGGGATCTCCGTGCCGCGATAGGCGGCTCGGAAGGCGTCGACTTCGGCGGGCCGGGCCACCGGCTTACCTCAATCGGCGAACACCTCCTGGAACACCATGCGCATGTGCGCCCAGGAGGTCTCGTCCGCCAATGGATCGTACCTCAGCGGCAAACCGAACTTTTCGCCGTTGGAGGTGGCCTTGGGGTTGCTGAAGCCATGCAGGGCGCCGGGTAACTGGACCAGGTAGTAGTGGGCCCCGGCCTGCTGCATGGTCTCCTCGAAGCCCGCGATTTCCTCGGCGCTGACGAAGGTGTCGGCCTCGCCGTTGTACACCGCCACCCGGGTGTGCATCCGCTCCACCCCCGGCACCTGCGCCAGGCCCAGGGAGCCATGGAACGAGGCCACCGCGTCCAGATCGGAGCCGACCCGAGCCATGTGCAGCACCACGCCGCCGCCGAAGCAGAAGCCGATGGCGCCGGTCTTGGCGGCGTTGACCGTGGGATGGCCCTTGAGCGCCTCGAGCGCCGCTTCGAACCGCGCGCGGCCGGCCTCCATGTTCTCGAGCACGGAGGTCATGAGTGCGCCGGCCTGGTCGGGGTGTTCCGCGGTCTCCCCCTCGCCGTACATGTCCACCGCCATCGCGGTGTAGCCGAGCTCCGCCAGCATTTCGGCACGGTGGCGGGCATACGCGTTGTTGCCCCACCACTCGTGTACCACCAGGATACCCGGGCGCTCACCCTCGATGTTGCCATCCCAGGCCATGTGGCCCTTCATGGTGACATCACCTGCTGAATAGGTGACTTCTTCCGTACGTAGATTTGCTCCGCTCATGACCGCGCTCCCCAACAAGATTTCCGTTAACCCTATTCTAAGCATGCGCCTGCCGCCGGGACAGCGCCGGCCGTTTGCCGCCCACACCGGATCAGTTACACTCGCTACTTCCCGATGCGGCCGCCATGCGCACCCGTGGTCCCAGAACCCGGCTCCGCGGCCTGGCTTGCATTGCGGCACACCGAACCCCACCCATGGTGGGTATGAGACAGAATTTACAGGAATCAAACCGATGGATGAAGCCAGCCAGAACCCGGAAATCCGCATGGATGCGGAGCAACTCGCCCGCGAGGACGTCTTCACCGACAGCCGCATCGGGACCATCCGCCGGCTCACGCCGGTCACGGCGGACGGTGCGGACGACCCGAGCCGGCCCATTCAGTACGTGGGGTCCACCCAGATCCTGACGCCGGCCGGCCCGCTGCCGATCTCGTTCGAGATTGCCGCGGGTTCGCTGCAGGAGGCGGTCGACGGCTTCGGCGATGCGGCCAAGGCTGCGGTCGAGAACACCATGGAGGAACTCAAGGAGCTGCAACGACAGGCAGCCTCGTCCATCGTGGTGCCCAAGGCCGGCATGGACCCCGGCGGGCTGGGCGGCGCTGGTGGAATGGGTGGTGGCAAGATCCACCTGCCCTGAGCGAAACGCGCCCGGCACTGCCCGGCTGCTGGCGCTGAGCCTCGCCCTGGCGGCACTGGCGGCCTTCGGCCAGGAAGTGACCTGGCGCAAGGTGGACCCTGCCAACCTGGTGCACATGACCCTGGACCAGGGCACGGTGGTCATCGAGCTCAACCCCCGGTTCGCGCCCAAGACCGTCGCCCGGTTCAAGCGGCTGGTGGAGGAAGATTTCTACCGCGGCCTGAGTTTCTATCGCGTGATCGACGGCTTCGTCGCACAGGGCGGCGACGAGAGCGACATCGAGGGGCCCGGACCCGATGCCGAGCCCACCCTGCCCGCGGAATTCGAACGCGAATGGGACAAGGAGCTGCCCTGGACTCGGGTCGAAAAGCAGGACATGTTCCGCGCGGAAACCGGGTTCATCGACGGCTTCGCTGCCGCTCGCGAGCGGCAGCGCGTGTGGCTGACGCACTGCCCGGGCGTCATCGCCATGGCGCGGGGTGACGAGCCCGACACCGGCCGCACCGATTTCTACATCGTGATCGGCCAGGCCCCCCGCTACCTGGACCGCAACCTGACCATCTTCGGCCGCGTGATTCATGGCATGGAGGTGGTGCAGCGCATCCATCGCGGCGAGCTGCGTGACAACGGCATCATCGCGAGCGACCTGGAGCGCACGCGCATCCTGCGCATGCGTTTCTCCGAGGACCTCGATGCCGAAGACCGCAGGGATTATTACGTGATGGAAACGACCGGACCGGAATTCAGGCAATACCTGCAGGCAAGGCGCAACCGCGACGACCGGTTCTTCCACCATCGCCCCCCGCGGGTGCTGGATGTGTGCCAGGTTCCGATCGCCACCCGGGTGGAAAAGTAGCCCGCCCTCAATCCGCGCCCAGCTCCACCCCCGCTTCTTCCCGCACGTCGTAGCCACCGAGGTGCGCGGCGACTCGCCAGACGTGGTGCGCCACTCGCGCCAGCCAGCGCGCACCCGCCATGCGCTGGTTGGTCTCGGCAATGCTGAGATCCTGTGCCACGGCCTCGGCGATGGCCTGCGACCGAAACGCGGCGGTGCTGTCCTGCAGGCGCCGGGCGAATTCACCGGCCCGCCGGTAGGTGTCCTCACCGATGCGCCCCCCTGGCCTGGACTGGATCTCGGCGCACAGGGTTCGGAATTCGATGACCTGCGGCTTGAGGGCCTTGTCCCGGCCCAGCGCGGTCACGCGGTCGCGCTGTTCCAGGCGGTGATACAGCCGCCGCAGGTGATCGAGTGCGTGGATGGCGACCCCCACCCGTGGCTGATAGCGGCCCCGCTCACCCGCCGCGTTGAGTTGGTCGAGGTAGTCGCGCGCATCCCCGAGGTCCTGCAGCACCACGCCCACCGGGATGCCCTCCGGCGGGCCCCGGTCGATCAGCGCCCGGCCCACCCACTCCAGCAGGTAGTCGAACGCGTCCGCCAGCGTGGCCTCCAGCGCCGCAGCCGCGGCGACCGGCTCCTGCAGCAGCCGCTTGTCGAGCCGGTAGGCCAGGCTCGACTGCCGCGCAGGCACCAGCCGCTCCATCAGGCGTGCGAACGGGCTTGCCAGCGGCACGCCCGCCGCCAGCGAGGCGAAGTTGAACAGCGTGTGGAACCCGACCAGCGCCAGCTCCGGGTTGTCACCGATGGTGGTTGGCGCCAGCTGCCCCAGCAGCCAGACATAGGGCCCCAGCAGGACCAGCGCGCCGACGGCGGTGAACAGGTTGAAAATGGTATGCGACAGCCCGGTGCGACGTGCGGCCTCGGAGCTGCCGATGGATGCCAGCACGGCCGTGATCGTGGTCCCGACATCCATGCCGATCACCATGGCCGCGGCCTGGGGGAAACTGATGGCGCCCAGGCTGAGTGCTGTCATGGCGATCGCCACGCCGGCACTGGAGGACTGTGTTACCAGCGTGATGACGATACCCAGGCCCACCAGCAGCAGCCGGCCCAGGAAGCTGTCGGCCGGAAAGCTGTCCGGCGTGACCACGCCGCGGAACGCGCCCATGCCCTGCTGCAGGAAGTCCAGGCCGAGGAAGATCACCCCGAAGCCCGCCAGCACGCGGCCCGCATGCTGCCAGTTGCCGCGCCCGAAAATGCGCAGCACGGCGCCCGCGAATACCACCGGCAGCGCGGCCGCACCGACCTTCAGCTTGAAGCCGAATACCGCCACCATCCACCCGGTGACCGTGGTGCCGAGATTGGCGCCGAACACGATGCCCAGCGCCTGCGGGAAAGTCAGCAGGCCCGCCGCCACGAAGCCCACGGTGGTCACGGTGGTTGCGCTGGATGATTGCAGCACGGCAGTGGCCACCGTCCCGGTCAGGGCGCCCGTGGCCGGGCTGTGGGTGAAGCGGGTCAGCCATGCATGCAGGGCATCACCCGCCATGGCCTTGAGGCCATCGGTCATGATGACCATGCCGATCAGGAACAGGCCGAGGCCGCCCAGTGCCGTGAGTAATTGCGAGGTCACCGCCGATGTCCAACGCCGTAGCCGTGATCTAGCTTACACGCCACGGCCGCGGGGATCACGGTGGCGCTGCCGGGCGCCGGGGCATGGGCGCCGCGGCCCTCCGCTTAGCCGCTACCCGCAGGTGGTGCCGGCGGATCGTCGGCGCCATGCCCTTGCCGCTCGCGCATCCAGGCCGGCAGTTCGCGCGCACCCGTGCACCAGGGCTTCCACCAGCGGATCAGCACCGGCACCGACCAATTCAGCAGGAACGCCGAGAGCATGAGGGTATAGAACGCCTCCGGCGAGAGGATGGGATATTGCACGTAGGCGATACCCATCACGACGAAGGCCAGCTCGGCCCGGCCGAGCATGCCAAACCCGATCATGACGCTGTCCGCCCAATCAAAGCCGCCGGTGTAGCGAGCCGCGAGACCGGCGGACAGCACCTGGGCGAACATCAGTCCCAGGTACAGCCCGATGGCCGGCGCCAGCACGGCGGCCAGCAATTCACCTTCGAATACCAGCCGCGCGCCCAGGGTGACGAAAAATACCGGGCCGATCCAGGTAAAAGCCACGTCATCGATGACGTGCTTGGTGCGCAGGTAGAGCTCGCGTGAGGGCCGATCGCGGACATGGAAGTACTCTTCCCGCAGG
Organism: Lysobacterales bacterium; assembly: GCA_011773845.1. Classification (GTDB taxonomy): domain Bacteria; phylum Pseudomonadota; class Gammaproteobacteria; order Xanthomonadales; family SZUA-36; genus WVWV01. Next base: position 26,812 of record WVWV01000042.1, read on the forward strand.
ATCAGTCCGGCAAGGTAGGCGCCCACCGCCGGATGGAAGCCCAGCGCCTGTCCGATCAGGGCCAGCGACATCGCCAGCAGCAGCATGACCAGTGACGCCTGCATGCCTTCACCGATCTGGATCAGGTGGCGAATGCCGTAGCGCCCGATGAACGGCAGCCGGCGAGCCCGGCTCGCCCCCAGATCGTGCGGAATCACCCAGACGCTGAGGGCCAGCACCAGCCCGAAGAAGGTCAGCGCCTTGGTCAGCGCCCACAGTTCACTGCCAAGGCTGACCGGTTGCGCGCTCACGACCAGCGGCACCAGCAGCGCCACCAGCGCCAGGGAGGCCAGGTCGTCCAGCACCGCAGAGGCCATGATGCCGGTGGCGGCCGGGGAATGCTGCAAGCCCTCGCTACGCAGCGAGACCATGGTCAGGGACACCGCGGTGGCGGTCATGGCCAGACCGCACATCAGGGCGATGCGCGGGTCCCCGAACCACCACAGCGCCAGCCCCCAGGCCATGGCGAACGGCGCCAATGCCCCGAACAGCGCAATGCCCCAACTGCGCTGCGCGGTTTTGAGAAAACGTCCAACGTCCTCCTCGAAACCGAGGGCGAACATGATCACGATGATGCCGAGCTCCGAGAAGCGCTCGATAAAACCTTGCGGCGCCTCGGGCAACCAGCCGAGGTTGACCAGTGCCGCGCCCATGAAGAGGTACCAGAGCACGGGCGTCATGCGCGTGCGCTCGGACAGCCAGGTCGCGACCAGCACGCTGGCCCAGATGATCGCGAGATGACCGAGTGGATCCATGTTCGACGCTGATCGCTTGGCTATCGACCAGCATACGGGCATTGCGGGAGCGGACGATTGACGCCCGTCAGCCCGGGCTGCCGGCCCGCGGGCGCCGCCGCGCTCACCCCGGTTCGCATATACTGCAAGGGACACGCAGATCGAGAGAGCAGGCATGACATTTAACTGGAAGGTCATTTTTATCGGCGGCCTGGTGATGTACATCGGGCAATTCATCGCCAGCATCGCGACCGGGGCGCTCATCCACGAGGGTGTGCTGGAAGGGCTGTACAAGGCGACCAGCGAATTCTGGCGCCCTGAACTCCGGCAGGACCCCCCGGACACCGCCGCGCTGATGCCCCGCTGGATCATCGTGGGCTTGGCCATGGCGTGTGTCTTTGCGGCCATCTACGACAACATTCACACCGCGTTCAACGGCTCCGGGGCCGTCAAGGGCCTCAAATTCGGGTTCGTGCTGGGCCTGATATCGGCCGCGCTGTTCGCGGGATGGTCGGGCGTGTTCAACCTTCCGGACGCCATCTGGGCATGGTGGGCGGTCGACACGTTCATCTACTTCGGCGTCGGCGGCCTGGCGCTCGGATGGTACGCGTCCCGGTGGGGCGGGTGAGCGGCTGACAGCCCTCATCGAGAAAGCCCGGCGCGCGCCGGGCTTTCTTCGCGGTGCGGTTTGTCGCAGAACCAGGAGGCGCCACCGGAATGAGACCCCACGCGACGCGCTGGCTGGCCGGCCTGGCCTGCCTGGCGTTGCAGCTTGCGCCGACGCAGGCGAGTGGCGAGCCCGGCCGGGAGCCGGACCGACCGAATGGCTCGGGCGGGATCAATGCGCCAGGCCACCGGCAGGCACCCTACCTGGTGCTGGTGTCCATCGACGGTTTTCGCTGGGATTACCTCGACACCTACCGGCTGCCGGCCATCGCGGCCATTGCTGCCGGCGGCGTGCGCGCCGAGCGCCTGGTCCCGGTCTGGCCGTCGCTGACCTTTCCCAATCACTACTCGATCGTCACCGGGATGCAGCCCGCGCGGCACGGCCTGGTCAGCAATGATTTTTTCGATCCCCAGGCCGGCCGCTGGTACCGGATGCGGGACCGCGGGGCGGTCGAAGACGGGTCATTTTACGGCGGGGAGCCGATCTGGGTGACCGCAGAGACCCAGGGCATGGTCGCCGCGTCCTTCTTCTGGGTCGGCTCGGAGGCCGACGTGGCCGGTATCCGACCCACCCACTGGCGCAGCTTCGACAAGCGCGTGTCCGGTGAACAGCGGGTGGACCAGGTGCTGGCCTGGCTGGCGCAATCGCCGGAACGCCGGCCGCACCTGTACACGCTGTATTTCGAGGACGTCGATGACCACTCGCACGGCTCGGGTATCGGCTCGCAACCATTCCTGGCCGCCCTGCAGAAGGTGGACGGCTACCTGGCGCGGCTGCTGGCCGGCATCGAGGCCTTGCCCCACGCCCCCCAGGTCTACCTGGCGCTGGTGTCCGACCACGGCCAACTGCCCTATGCGAACACGCCGGCGCTGGTGCTGGAAGAACGGGTCGACCTGGCCGGGCTGGAACTGGTCGACGGCGGGGCGTTCGTGTTTGGCTGGCCCCGGGCCGGCTACGAAGGCGACCTGGAGGCACTGGCAATGGCCATCAACCGCGACTGGGCGCATGGTCGGGCCTATCTCCGCGATGAGGCGCCCCGCGCATGGCGGCTGGCAGGGAACCCGCGCTGGCCGTCACTGATCGTGCAGGCCGACCCGGGCCATGCCGTGCTGTCCAGCGCGGCCCGGCGCGAAAAGATCAGCGCGGCCGACCATGGCTGGGCGCCCGGGGCGCCCGACATGCACGGCATCTTCATCGCCCGCGGGCCGGGAATCCGTCCCGGGCAGCGCCTGGGGCCGGTGCACGTGACGGACCTGTACCCCTTGTTCTGCGCCATGCTCGGGCTGCGCCCGGCGGGCGATCTGGACAGTGACCCTGCCGTGTTCGAGGGGCTGCTCGAGAGCGCCAGGTCGGAGTGAATCAGCCGCCCTTCTTGTCCTTGCGACCCTCGCTCTCGGGCCTTGATTGGCCGGTCACGATGCGGAACAGCGCGTTCATCAGGCCAATCGCATCCTTGGCCGGCAGGTTGGTCATCTTGGAGTAGTCCACCAGGGTATCGCCGAAGCCCGTCAGCGAGGCCTCCTTGTCGAACATGGCGCGCGTCATGGTGATGGCCTCACTGCTCACCGAGCGCTTGCTGTTCCAGAAGGCTTTGAGGCCGGACGCGATCTCTTCCGGTGGCATTGCGAGGCGAAAGATCAGGGGCTGGTGCCGCAGACTGACCATTGAACCGATCTGCCTGCCGTCATAAACCATGGTGACGTAACGCCGGCCGGACTTGCGATACCGGCACTCGCTACCGAGATACCACACGGACTTCATGAACACGTTCTCGAGGAAGGTATCCACCAGCGCGCTCTGACCGGCGTTGTTCTCGCGCACGCGCCGCACGATGTAGTCCCGGGGGCGCTCGTGGCCGCCGGCGGCGGTCATGCGGGCCCGGGACATGACCTCCATCACCGGCTCCAGTTCCCGGGTATCGATCTGGCCGTCGTCGTTTTCGTCGAGCAGGCTGAACAGGGTGTCGAAGAACGTCGACACGTTGTTCTTGACCTTTTCGCGGTCGGGCGAGCGCTCGAACAGCGCGCGCGCCTCCGGGAGACGCTCGAGGTAGGCCCAGTTCTCGAGGCTGGTGACGGTATCCACCGTGGGGTCGGCGATGAAGTGGTCGTAGAGCTCCGGCCAGGCCACCTGCATGCAGATCATGGCGTACAGGATCTTCGCTTCCCGCGCATCCGACGGCTCCGAGCCTTCGTGCCGGCGGATGCGCTCCAGCAGGTTGGCATAATTCATGACGCGCTTGATGTTGCGCGGGTTCTTGCCCACCGTGCACAGCGTGACGTCGACGAAATAGCGGGCGCTGTCCTCGTCCTGCTGCAACTCCTCGCCAAACGGAAAGGCGGACTTCACCAGCAGCCGCAGGATGTACTCGTCGAGTTCATAGGACGCCGACGGCACCACGAAAGGCAGCTGTATGATCTTGTCGTAGAACGCCTTGCCGCTGGTCCGCTGTTGCTCGGGACCGAGCCATTCGGCCACGCCCTGCTGCACCACCTCGTAGTCCACGGCGAGCACGAACACCAGGCTCGGCACGTCGATGAAGTTCTTGATCGCCTCCAGCAACACCACCACCTCGGTCGGGCGGATGCGGTCGAGATCGTCGATGAAGATGACCAGCCGACGGCGCTCGTCCGCGCCGGCCCAAAGCCGCAGCAATGCCTCGAATTGGCCGCGGAAGCGCAGCATGTCGGCGGCCAGGTCATGATGCAAAGGCGTGTCCAGGCTACCGTCCGAGCCGCGCAGTCGGTACGGCCCCTTGGGCACCTCGGTATGGGCCTGGCGGAAGACGTGCTCCAGGATCTCCCTTGCCTCGCGCACCGACTCGCTGATTTCGTAGTCCGGAAGCTCGCCCGCCGCCGTGATCACCTCACCGATCTTGCCGGTCAGCGCGTGCAGGCAGGCCAGCGCCAGGTTGTGCTTCTCGTTGAACTGGGCATACGACCAGGTTTCAAAATTAACCACCGCGCAATGCTTGCCGCGCAGCAGGCCGGAGTCTTCCACCGCTTCGCTGCCGCGCAGCATGTTCATCAGCGTGGTCTTGCCCACGCCCCACTCGCCCTGGATGCCGATCGACATCGGCGTCTCGCAGCCCAGAATGAAGTCCCGCAGGGCCTCCGCGTAGGGCAGCAGCTTGAGGGTGTCGTGGGCGCGTTCCGCCTCGCCTTTCTGCAGTGAGGTCTCGAAGGTCAGCGGCGCTTCGCGCAGGCTCAGGTCGATCATGGTGACGGTTCCCGGCACGTCATGGTAACAAGGATAGTCTACTTCGCCGGCCGCCTGGGGACATCTGCCGGACCCCGGCATTGACGCAGCCTGGGGCTGCGTTTACTTTTCCCCTGCACCCATCGGCCCGCCGACCATGCCCACAACCCAATACGACCTTCCCGTGCTGAACGATTCCATGCGCCGCAGCGCGGCGGCCTGGCTGATCCTGGGGCTGGCCGCGCTGGTCTGCGCCGGGATCTATTCCATTCTGCTGGTGCTCTCGCGCACACCCGTGGTGCAGGAATTGACGCCGTTCATCGATTTCTTCCACGTGGCGCTGGTGGTGCACGTCGACCTGTCGGTCCTCATCTGGCTGCTGTCGCTGGCCGGCGTGTTCTGGGCCCTGGGCGCGGACCGCGAACTGCCGGCCTGGGACCGCACGTCGTTCTGGCTGGCCGCCGCGGGCACCGCGATCGTGATCCTGGCCCCGTTCCTGGGTGCCGGGCGACCGCTAATGAACAACTACGTGCCGCTTCTTCAGCATCCGGTGTTCTATGCCGGCCTGGCCCTGTTCGCGGCGGGCAGCTGCAGCCACCTGCTGCGCTCGCTGCTGGGCGGACGGCCACCCCGCCCGCTCGACGGTCCGGCCGCGCTGCATCATGGCATCCGGTTCTCGGCCGTGGTCACGGCCATCGCGATCGCCGCCTTCGGGGCCTCGTGGGCCGGCATGTCCACTGCCATGGATGGACAGGTCTTTTTCGAGTTCCTGTTCTGGGGCGGCGGGCACGTGCTGCAATTCACCTACACACTGCTGATGATGATCGCCTGGGTGGTGCTGGCCTCCGCCAGCGGCTGCCACTTCGAACTGACGCCGCGGCTGACCCTGACCTTCCTGCTGCTGCTCGCGCTGCCGGTCATCACCGTGCCGTTTCTGTATGCCGCCCACGACGTCGTGTCCCCCGGCCACCGGCTGGCATTCACCGAGCTGATGAAATACGGGGGGCTGTCCTGCCTGCCGCTGGGCGCCGCGGTGCTGGCCAGCCTGTTCCGGGCCCAGCCTCCGGTCGGGCCGGCCCGCTACCTGAGGGCGGCTTTGCTGTCCTCGCTGGTGCTGTTCGCGGTCGGGGGTGTTCTGGGTTTCATGGTCTCCGGATTGGACATCGTGATCCCGGCCCATTACCACGGCTCGACCGTGGGCGTCACCATCGCCCTCATGGGGCTCAGCTACCACCTGCTGCCGCGCCTGGGGTTCGGGCCGCCGCACCAGCGCCTGGCCTTCTGGCAGCCGGTGGTCTATGGCGGCGGGCAGTTGATGCACATCGTCGGCCTGGCCTGGTCCGGCGGTTACGGCGTGCAACGCAAGGCCGCCGGGCTGGCCCAGGGCCTGGACCGCGTCGGCGAGATCGCCGGCATGGGGCTGATGGGCCTGGGCGGCCTGGTGTCCGTGATCGGCGGGGTCATGTACCTGGTCGTGGCCTACCTGTCGATCGCCGCGCGGAGGCCATGATGGAAATCCTGGTATTCACCCTGAACGCGATCGTGGTGTACCTGTTCTCGGACTGGCTCGTGCGCCTGATCGAACAGCGACGCGGGGCGGCGCTCAAACAGCGTCAGCTCGTGTTCTTCGCCATCTTCCTGGTCGTGGCGCTGGCCACCTTCCGGGTGCTGAGAAGCCTGTTCGGCGGTTGATCCCGACGTCCCCCGTCACCAGTGCTTGGCGGGAAAACGAATCGGCGTCGGCGGCGGCCAGGCGAGCCCCGCCTCCTCGATACGAGCCCGGAACCGGGGCGTGGCCTCGAGGTCGAAGGGGGCGCCGCAAAAACAGTTCTCCACCGTCGAGATCAGCAGTAGCGGCCCACCGAGGCGCGCATCGATGGCCGCCGCCGCCTCGTTGGCCAGTTGCCGGTCGCCGAGCGCGGCGCCCACCAGCACGCGGTTCATGTCATCCACGTGCTCGCGCGCGCTGAAGTCGTCGAATAACGCGCGGGCCGCGGCGATCTGGTTGGCGATGGCGTGCCCGAAAATGGTGCGCGGTACCTGGTAGGTGCTGTCCGCCGGCGTCGGGCCGAAGAAACCCGGCTCGTCGACCCAGCGGCCGGTGGCCTGCAGCAAAAAGTAGCGGGAGTCGTCCGCCCAGGCCTCGTAACCCTGCTGCTCGAGCCACCGCTCGACCATGACCAACGCCTCTTCCGCGCGGCCGTCCCAGGTCAATGCCTGGGCGGCCTGCTGCACGGGCGTGCCGGCCAGCGGGTCGCACTGGACCACGGCCAACTGGTGCGTGGCCAGCGCTCCCGCCCAGCCATAGGGGGCGCCCAGGGCCGACATCCAGTTCAGCCAGTTACAGTCACCGGGCTCGAACGCCTTCTCGAGCCGGCGCGTGAGGCCGCGCCAATCGTCGCTGAACAGGGCGAGCTCGGTCTGCAGGGCCGCGCGCAGGGGCTCGTTGTTGGCCGCGCGGATGGCGCGCGCCAGGCTGGAACGTATCTCCGCCAGCGCGTCATCCAGTTCGGCCTGCGGAAAGGCGGCAAAGTTGCCCGCGTGGTCGAACAGCTTGTGACCGTAGAGGTCGGTGCGCAGATACAGGGCATTGCCGATGTCCGGGACCCGCTCCAGGGCGCGGTCGAACCAGCGATTGGCCTCATCGAGGAGTGGCATGGGGTTCGCGGTCTGGTGCGCCTGGCTGAACAGATCCATGCCTCGCTGGTAGGCGATGAACGCATCGACGTCGCCAATTCCCGCCCGGCGCATGGAGGCCAGCTTGTGCTCGTCGAGCACCACGTCCAGCTTGCTCGCGATGTTGGCCGCGATGTCTTCCTGCAGCGCGAAGACGTCCTGCAGGGTGCGGTCGTAGGTCTGCGACCAGAGGTGGAAGCCGTCGGAGGCCCGCACCAATTGCGCCGTGACCCGCACCTGGTCGCCCGAGCGCCGCACGGAGCCCTCGACCACGTGATCCACCCCGAGCCGCGCCGCGATCTCCGGTATCGGCAGATCCTGGTCCTTGAAAAAGAACGCAGAGGTGCGCGCGGTGACCAGCAGTTCGGGCAGGCCGGTCAGGTAATTGAGGATTTCCTCGGTCAGCCCATCGGCGAAATAGGCATCGTTCTCGCCGCTGCTCATGGTGCGGAACGGCAGCACGGCCACCGACTGGCGCTGCGGCGGCGCTTCCGGGCTTGCCTCGACCGCGACCGGCACCGGCGCGGCACGTCGGTCGAGGTAGAGTTCGTCGAACGCCAGCCAGGCCACCACCAGGCCCAGGACTGCCAGGATCATGCGATCCAGCTTGCGCCCGGTCTGCCCGGTGATCGAGCGGCTGCGGTCCACCTCGTGCTCGCGCCTGAGCCCCTCGGGGGTCATTTCGAAGGCCCAGGAGAAAAAAACGGCGAACACCAGCCCGGCCGCCAGCAGCACCAGCACCGTCTTCATCACCCAGGGAGGGGAGCCGAAGCTGTCCAGGATCAGTTCCAGCACCTGCGCCACCAGCCAGGCGACGACCACGTAGGCGATCGCGACCCTGAACACGTTGCGGCGTCTGAGTTCGTCGAATAACGACACGGCTCCCGGCTCCCAGCCAGCTTCAGGGCTTAGCGTAGCCGTTCATCCCGGGAATGCCAAATGCGGTTTTCCGACGGCCACCCCCGCCCGCGGCATACCGGTGTTCAGGGCGCGTCCGCCGGCGCCAGCGTATCCCTGGCGCACAGATAGAACATGAAATTGCCCAGGATCTGTATGACGTGGAACAGGTCATTGTGGTTGAACGCCGGGTGCGGTGCGAGGCCGGTTCGCAGGATTTCGCGGTGGCCGGGGTCAGCCATCAGCTCGGGCGCCGCCCATGCGCGCCGCGAAATCCCAGGAAGTCAGCCAGGTGGGGACGATGCGGATGGCGACCTCGTTGCTGGCGCGGGCCATGAGCCAGCGCGCGAACTGCGAATCGCCATCGCCAAGATACCGGTCGATGAGCTGCGCGAGAACCTCCGGGCCGCGCGCTTCGGACAGCGTGACCCGCCCCTGGCCCCGCACGCCGCGGTAGGGCAGCGGGTCCGGCGCAACCTCGAAGCCGCACAGGGGGTGATTCTGCAGGTAGCGGGCCACCCGGGCGGTCTTCTGCGTGGCGCACCACAGCGCGCCGTCGCCGTACTGATACCAGAGCGAGCAGACCACGGGCGCGCCGGAATTCGTGATGCAGGCAAGGCGCACGGGTATCACGCAGGTGTCGAGAAAGCTTTCGATCTCCTGCAATGACCATGCGCTCGATTCGCGTACCCGACTCATCGCCAAAGCCTAGCCTCCCAGCGCCCGGCCGCGACCGGGACGGACCGATTATGACACCATCGGTGCGCTCCCTGCAGGCTCGACGGACGGCAAGCGCGGCGTGGCCCGCCTCCGTCGAGATGGCTCAGATGTTCGGCGTGATGATCTGGCCGCCCGGGCGGGGCGCCTCGGTCGGGGCGTAATCCCGCAGCCACAAGCGCATACCGGCCCAGTAGATGAGCCCCGGCAGCACGAACGCTGCAATCGAGGCAGGCACGAAGCTGAAGATCCAGTGCGCCGCGTCCGTGAAGGGGTTGTACACCGCAAAATACGTGATCTGCCCGATGACGACGCTGCCCAGGGCCAGCACGTTGAAGCCCCGCCAGTAATGGTAGGCGCCCGATGGCGCGGCCTCGAAAATCGCCCACAGGTTCAAGCTTTGCCTGCGCAGGAAGAAGTAATCCACTAGCAGGATGCCGCCCACCGGCGCGTGCATGGTGCCGTTGTAGGCCAGGAAGGCGTCGCCGAAGTCGTAGAGTTCCTGCGGCCAGATCACGAAGAAGCACAGCGGCACGATGGTCAGGGCGATGATGAACCGCCAGGCCTTCTGGTGCAGTCCCGGAACATGCCGCAGCGCCAAGCCGCTCGCGTACAGCGAGATGGACGTGGAGGTGATGTTGGCGAGCGCCACGAACGCGAGCGCCAGCACGCCCATGACCACGCCGCCCAGCGGCACCATCCACTGCGTGGGGTCGTCGGACCCGACCACCAGGCCCGAGAACAGCGCGATGGAGCACACGATGCCGAACACGATGCCGAGCTGGATGACCTCCGGGTAGATGGCGTTGCGGCGGGTGCGCGTATTGCGGGCCAGGAACCCGATGCCGCCCCACCAGGACATGCCGGACGCCACGCCCAGTTCGAGGGCGATCGCGTAATTCAGCAGCGGGTCGTCATACGGCTCGAGCGGCGCGGCAGTGACGATGTCCTGCCAGCTGTAGCTGGTGATCAGCATGTAGAACATGAATGCGGTGATGACGACCAGCGCCGGCGTCACGATGGAGTTGAACAGCTTGAGCAGGTGCACGCCGCGCGTGGCCAGCAGGTAGGACAGCCAGATGCCGAGCGCCACGCCGGCGCCGACCAGCCAGTCCGGTGGCTGCTGACCGAGTGCCAACAGGATGTTCTGGATGCCGTTGCCGAACATGACCAGGATCAGCCCCGACCAGCCGATCATGTTGATGAGGTAGAACACCAGGATGACGCGGGCCCCGTACTGACCGAACGACGGCTTGCAGAAATCGATCTGCTCCAACCCGTAGCGCTGGCAACCCATGGACAGCGGCGCGGCGATCAGGAACACGCCGATGACATTGCCGACCACCAGGCACACCATCCCCTGGACGGCGCCCACCAACTGCGCGGCATAGCCGCCGGTCAGAAAACACCAGGTCGCAATCGCGTAGGCGAAACAGGTCCCATGCGCGCCCAGCGTGCCGTACTCGCGCTCTCCCAGCGTGAGCGGCATGCGCCCGAAAAGGCTGAGCGACTCGTGCTCGGCCGGCGAACCTGGACGTTCGGTGCTCATCGGAATGCAACGGCCAGGAGGATCGGCGCCACGATGCAACTCAGCACCAGCACCAGCCAGTCGTACCCGCCGAACCCGCCAAACGCGGCGTCATCGGCGCGCTCGAGTTGCTCGATCCGCTCTTCCAGCTCGCGCCGCAGGTCGGCCTGGTGTTCGGTCGGAGACATGCGTTAGCGGCGCTCGTGGGCCAACTCGAATGCAACCCATGCAGCAGTGATCGACATGGTGTTTCTCCCGCCACGGCATCGGCCCCGTGCCGTGCGGGCCGCCGCACCCGATTATGCCGCATTCATCGCCGCGCTTGAATCATCCCGCACGCGGCGATGCGGGCGCCACCCTGCGGACCATCGCGGGGCCGGTGGCCGGCGACCGGTACCACGTGCCGGGGCATGCCCGTATACTGCGGGCATGGCGGACGACCCGCGACCATCACTTTTTGTCGAGCTCAAGCGCCGCAACGTGTTTCGCGTCGGCGTGGCCTACATCGCCGTCAGCTGGGTGCTGCTGCAGATCGGCGATGTGATTTTCGACTTCCTCGAACTGCCGGCCGTGGCGGGCAAGTTCCTGTTGGCAATCCTCGCCCTGCTGTTCGTGCCCATCCTGGTCTTCGCCTGGGCATACGAAATGACGCCGGAGGGCCTGAGGCGGGAATCGGACGTCGACCGCTCCCGATCCATCACCCACGTCACCGGCCGCAAACTGGATTACCTCACCATCGGGCTGGTCGTGTTCGGCGTGGCGTTCGTGGTCGTGGATCGCACTTTCCTGCACCGTCACGTCGCAGCGCCGGCAACCGTGGAGCAAGCCGCCACCCCGGGCCTGGCGGACGACAACTCGATCGCGGTGCTGCCGTTTGCCGACATGTCTCCGCAGGGTGACCAGCAGTACTTCTCCGACGGCATCTCCGAGGAATTGCTCAACCTGCTGTCGCGGGTGGACCGGCTGCGGGTGGCTTCCCGCACCTCATCGTTCGCCTACAAGGAACAATCCGGTCTGAGCGTCACCGAGATCGCCGGCGAGCTCAAGGTCGGCCACATTCTGGAGGGCAGCGTGCGCAAGGCGGGCGACCGCGTGCGCATCACCGCGCAGCTCATCGACGCCGGGCGCGACAAGCACCTGTGGTCCGAAACCTACGACCGCGAGCTCGACGACATCTTCGCCATCCAGGACGAAATCGCCAACAGCATCGTCGAGGCCCTGCGCGGCACCCTCGGCCTGGCCGCCGGCGAGGGCGTGATCGAGGTCGAGAAAGCCACCGACAACCTGAACGCCTACGACCTGTTCCTCAAGGCCCGCGATCTGTTTCTCAACCGCAGCCGGGAGACATTGCCCGCCGGCATCGAGACCGCGCGGCGGGTCGTCGAGCTGGACCCGAATTTCGCGCGCGCCTGGGAACTGCTGGGCGCGTTTTACTCGGTCGCGCCTTCCTGGGGCGTGGGCGACAGCGAGGAATATGGGCCGCTCGTGCAGGAGGCGGTCGATCGCGCGCTCGCGCTGAACCCGGGCCTGGCGTTTGCCTATGCCATCAAGGGCCAGGCCCTGTTCGACAGCGGCTACGTGGAGTGGGAAGAGGTGCTGAGCCTGATCGGCAAGTCCCTGGAGCTGGACCCCACCGATGCGACCGTGTGGCTGTGGCAGGGCATCGCCGAGCGGTCGCTCGGATTCATCGACCGCGCCGCGACCAGCTTCGAGCGCTGCCAGGAACTCGATCCGGCCTACGAGAACTGTTTCAACCACCGGGTCATGGTGTACTTCGACCGCGGCCAGGCCGAAGCCGGACTGCGCGGTTTCGATGAACACATGGCGCGTTCGAAGGTGCGCACGGTGCACTGGAACCGGTACATGGTGCCCGACCTGGTCAGGATCGGCGACCGACGTGCCGCGCTGCTGGCGGCGGCCCCGGTCTTCGACAACAACAACGAGGCGGTCAACGACTGGATCGCGCTCCTCGAGCAGCCGGGCCAGACCGACCCCAGGCACGAGCGGCGCCTGGTGGAATGGGCGGGCGCCCATGACCGGCTCGAAGATCTCTCGATCGTGTGGATGACCATCGGCCGCTATGACCTCGTCGCGGCCAATTACGAGACCCGCCTGGCCATGTGGCGCGATGACCTTCGCGACTTTCGCCGATCCGACGATTTCCAGCGCGTGGTCCGGGACTCCGGCATCGGAGTTTATTGGCGATCCTACGGCTTCCCGCCGCAGTGCCGTCCGCTGGATGGCGATCGCGTCGAGTGCGACTAGGTGAGCACCCTCCGGGGCGCCCCTGATATGCGGCGGCTCAGGTGTGAATGCGGTCGTGCAGCCGTGCGTCGAAGGTGGCGAAGTGCCGCCCGAACCAATCGGCAAGCCGTTGTTGCAACAAACGCAGGCCGGCTTCCCGATCCTCGTCGAAACGATCCATGAAGTCGCGAATCTGGTCCAGCAAGTCCTCGTGGTCTTCCTTGTGCGCCCCGTACTCGGGGTAGTTTGAGCGCAGCATCAACTGCTCCTCCAGCGCGAAATGCGCCGCGATGCCGGCGTGGATCTCGCCCAGGAAACGCTCGATCGCCGCAGTATCGGCGTCGCTGCCCATGCGCTCATAGCACTCGTTGATCAACCCGATCATTTCCCGGTGCTCGAGATCCACCGCGGGGATGGCCAGTGAATAGGCGGGTTTCCATTGCAGAAGTGTCATATCGCTACCTGAAGACGAATCGCTGATCCACGTGATCGAATTCCGCCACCAGGTGCTGGCCACTGGCCAGGGGCACCTGTTGTCGCAATTCGAAATCGAATCCCTGCGCGCGGCCACTATCCCGCATGCCGATGAACAGCTCGTGGCTGCCGGCCGGCACCTCGAAGCGGCGATACACGGTGGATTCGCCGTCTTTCCAGATGCCGCTCGGCGGGTGCGCCCGGCGGTGCAGGGTTTCGCCATCCACGCGAAATTCCACCCATACGGGCAGGCGTTCCCGCGGGCAGTCGATCGGATTGCGCATGTTCGGAGCGAGGCGCTGCAGCTCCTCCTGGCTCAGGCGACGGCACTCGTGCACCCGCTGCCCGGCCCGCGAGAAGGTCAATGAAACCATCGCCTGCCCGGGCTCCAGCAGGCGGTAGGGCGGCCACACCGACAGCGCCGCCACCACCGCGGCAAACGCACCCCAGGCCGCGGCTTGCGCCAGGCGCCGGCGGCCGGCCGCGGGCGATGCGGCAGCAGGAGATCCCAGCGAGCGCCGGAAGTCCGCCAGCAACCGCCGCAGGTCGGTATGCGCCTGCCATCGATCGCTCCAGGCCAGGGCAATGCGTTCGCCCGGCACCCGTTTGCGCAGGCGCGGGTCACGCTCGCGCTCGAGGCGCTGCCGGGTCCAGCGCATGCCGAAGCGGTACTGGCAGTCGCCCGCGCGGCAGCCCGCCAGCACGATGCCGTCGGCCAGCCCCCGGCTCAACACCCAGTCGACGAACGCCGGCGGCAGCTGGGCCATGCATTCCAGCCGAACCGCGGCGGTCTGGTGGTCCTCCAGCCGCCTCAGCCCCCGGCTGCCCGCGCAACCGAAGACCAGCACCCGCTGTGTGCCTGCGAGCCGCTCTGCGCGTTCGCGGATCTCCTCCCGCAACCCGGCCAGCGGCTGGTCCGGCAGGTCGATGCCCGGCACCAGGGCGGTGCGGGTCCGGAACGGCGTGGCGGTGGGGCAGGCACCGACGCAGATGCCGCACGCCAGGCACAGGGTGGGGTCCACCACCGCCTCGCTGGCATACGCGGTCCCGTCGCTGCGGGGCTCCATGGTGATGGCCCCGAACGGGCAGTCGACCGCGCAGCGCTCGCAGCCGTTGCAGTTGCCGAGGTCCACCTGGGCCGACCGGCGGTCCCGCCCGGGTGGCAGCCAGGGCGCGAGGCACAGCAACAGGCTGATGCCGAGGAGCAGCGCCCACACTGCGCCCGCTGGCCAGGCTTGCATCAGCGGGTAGACCAGCAGGTAATACCAATCGAAGGCCAGCGCCTCAGGCACCTGCGCGGGGTCGGCCTTGCCCTGGCTCACGGCCGGGTAAACCAGCGATGCCAGCAGCATCGCCAGCAACGAGCCGGCCATCAGCACGCGCGGCGGATTGATCTGGGGCCCGTTGAGCCGGAACACGTGCAGCCAGATGCCGAACACCAGGAACAGTGGCAGGCCGATCAGGTGCAGAAACGCCATCAAGGTGAAGAACCGGTCACTGAGCGCCTCCACGGTAAGGAAATTACGCGCCATGGAATCCGTGAAGATCGGCAGCCGGTCGAGCAACTCCGCCGAGGTGATGGCCACATAGTGCGCCAGCTGGTCCCACACCAGCCAGTAACCGGTGATGCCGAGCGGAAACACCAGCCACAGCAGCGGCACGCCCGTCACCCAGTTGAACCAGCGGGCGCCGCGGTACCGATCATGCGCGAACTCCTTGAGGATGTGCAGTGCCAGCGTGATGATGGCCGCGTCCGAGGCGTAGCGATGCAGGCTACGCATCACCCCGCCGAGGTACCACTGCTGGTGGGTCAGATATTCGACCGATTCCCAGGCACCGTCGACGCTGGTGCGGAAGAAGATGAACAGCCAGATGCCGCTGACCAGCACGATCCAGAAGAAAAAGATGGTCAGCGCGCCGAGGTGGTGCAAGGGATTCAGGGCTGCCGGAGGAAAGCTGCGCGCGAGGACGAAGCGCAGCGGCTCCAGCGCCAGGCGCAGGAATTTGTGCAGCAGTGCGAGCAAGGCGCAACCGTTCAGCCGCGGCGCGGGCGCCGCAGGCCCCGCCACAGGAACACCAGCACCGTCGCGATCGCGGCCAGGCCGATGGCCATCTGGATGAACAGCGAATAGTCGAAGTGGTACCGGCCGCTGGAGGGGTCGAAGACGGTGCAGAACAGGCGGATGCGGTCGACCAGGCCGGCAAACGGCCGCCCTCGCGACTCGGGGCGGTTGAAGACCAGGTCCTTGAGCGGCTCGACCAGCCACGGCAGCTCGAACTGCACGCCGTAGACCTGGCTGTAGACCACCCCGCCGGCATCCACCACGCTGACCTGGGTGAGGTGATCGAATCCGCGCGGCGAAGCGAAATAGATGAATCCGAGGTCAGCGGCCAGGCCCTCGATGGTCTCGGGTGTGGCGCTCAGGAAATCCCAGCCCGGGCGCGACACCGCCTGGGCGCGCGCAAACGAGCGCATCGCCGCTGGCGTGTCGTTGGCGGTATCGAAACCGACGGTGACCACGTTGAAGGCCTCCTGTCCGAGCACCTCCCGCGCCGCGCCGACCGCCTCGTCGAGGTGGCGCGTGGTGAGAGGGCACACGTGGTGACAGGAAGTGAAGATCATGCTGATCAACAACGGCTTGCCGGCATATTCCGCCAGGCGCACCGGGCTGCCGTCAGGGCGCGTCAACGGGTAATCACCCAGCACGCGTCCGATCGCGGCCTGGGAATACTGCAGGGCCGAGTCGGCATCCCACTGGGCCGACCCGGCCGGCTCGGTCGCGAGGCCGGTTCCGGCCAGCAGCAGGGCACACGCCAGCACGACGCGGGCCGCCTGCCGGCGTGGGTTCCTCGTTTGCTCCAGGAGTCGATTCATGGGCCCGCATAGCATAGATGAAACCAGCGTACCGGGCTGCCCTCGATGACCGGGCCGCCTTGGCGGCCGCCCGAAAGAAAACCGGGCGGGTTTCCCCGCCCGGTTCTTTGCAGCCCCCAAAACGGTCAGGACAGTGGCCAGACCGAAGCCAGGTACTTCCAGTTGACGGCGTAGTAGATGACAAATATCGCCAGGAAGAAGAGGGCAAACAAAAAGGTGCCTGGTGCGGCGAAACCCCACCTGCCCGCGGCCGCGTGACCGCCGGACGGGACAATGTCGGGTTGCGCGCGCATCAGGCGGGAGGTGACCGTTCCATAACTGGATTCGGATCCGACGCGCTTGCCGAAGAACACCGAGACCACCGTGACGAGGATGAACACCGCCCCGCCCACGATCGCCGCCATGCCGCTGATGCCCGCGATGCCCATGAGGGTATAGGCGCTCGCCGGATAGTCGAACCCCAGCGCGGAGTCCGTGAAGGCCATGTCCCAATGGCGCCGTTCGACACCCAGCGTGCCTGCAGCGAGCAGCATGAGGGTGAAGACGCCCATGCCGAAGCCGAACAGGTACGGCTGCCACTTGGCCAGCGCCGGGAACGCCAGCTGGCGCCGGAACAGCACCGGGATCAGGTAGTAGGTCAATGACATGAAGGCCAGCGTCGTGCCCAGCACCACGGTCGCATGGAAATGCCCGGGCACGTAGATGGTGTTGTGAATGATGAGGTTGATCTGCTCGGTGCCCATCACCACCCCGGAGATGCCGCCGATGAAGCCGAATCCAATCAGCGAGATGAACATCCCGGAGAAGGTGGGATTACCCCATGGCGCCTTGCGCAGCCATTGATAGAGCCCCTTGGTGAGCCCCTTGGCGCGCTGGGCGACCTCGATCGAGCCCGGCACCGTGAGGCCATGCACCATGCTGGCCAGCACCGCCAGGTACATGGCGTAGCTGGTGTTGAAGATCTTCCACTCGGAGCTCAGGCCGGGGTCCACCAGCAGGTGATGGGCGGAGGCGATCTGCAGGAACGCGATGTACAGGAAGAAGGCGGTGCGGCTGACCTTTTCCGACAACGGCTTGGCGCCGAACACGATGGCCGCGATGGCGTACCAAACCGCCACGTGCGCCGCCACGTTGATCTGCTGGGAGGAATGTCCGAAGGCCCACCACACCAGCCGATACATGGCCGCATCGATATGCGCGATCCAGCCCACCGACCACAGGAAGGTGGGGATGAGGATGATCGCGCCCGAGGCGATGGTGAACACTGCAATGATGCAGGCGGTCAGGGCGCCGAAGGTGACCAGCGGGATCGATCCCTCGTAGGTTTTCTCCTCCTTGGCCACCACCAGGGTACCCAGGAAGATGAAGC
Source organism: Lysobacterales bacterium (assembly GCA_011773845.1). Lineage (GTDB taxonomy): Bacteria > Pseudomonadota > Gammaproteobacteria > Xanthomonadales > SZUA-36 > WVWV01. The sequence goes on from WVWV01000042.1 coordinate 44,230, forward strand.
AGCCGATCAGGGCGCCCACCGCGAACAGGATCAGGCCGAGGTAGAACAGCGGGTTGGCCGGCATCGGCACGTAGGAGGTCATCATCACCGATGAATCGCCCCTCAGCACCACCAGGTTGTTCATCACCGCGCCGGCCACCATCAGCCCGAACGCCACCCAGCCCAGGCGGGGCGTTGCCAGGCGGCAGCGCAGCAGGGTCGAGGAGCAGAAATACAGCACCGCCATCTCGAAGAAGATGATCCAGAAGATCAGCATGTTGATGCCGTGCAGCGTCAGCAGCTGGTAGTACTGATCGGCCGGAAGCAGATGTATGGCCGGCCAGCGGGTGAGCGTCACGCCGACCGCGGTGAGGCCGCCGATCAGCAGGATGACCACTGCCACCACGGCATTGGCGCGCATCAGCCATTCCGCCGGGCGGTGGAATTGCAGGCCCGATTCGGGACAGGTACGGAAGAGTTGAGTCGTCATGATCCGCCCTCCGTCACGTAGATCTTGCCCACCATGTTGTGGTGGCCGATGCCGCAGTACTCGTTGCAGATGATGGTTTGCTCACCACTGGTGTCGGGTGTCACGGTGAGCACGATTTCGTAACCGGGCAGGATCTGGGTGTTGATGTTCACCGGCTGCAGGGAAAAGCCGTGCTGCCAGTCCATGGAGGCGATGTGCAGCCGGTAGGTCTGGTCTTTCTCCAGCTCCAGCATCGGCCACCATTGCCACAGGCGGGCGATCAGGTAGACATCGCTGCCGGGCGGCGGACGTACCACGGGAATCTGCTGGTCGGTCTCGGTACGGACCGTATACTCGTTCACCATGGCCATGGTCTTGGCCTGGAAGGCCTCGGGCGTGGTGCGGTACGCTTCGTTGGAGAGGTTTTGCTTACCGTACACGTGCCACAGCGGCATCATGACGAACATGATGAGGGACCAGACCAGCGCGATGGCGATCCAGGTCCCTTCGACCCTGTCCAGCGGTTGTTTCCACCACAGGATCTCACTCGGGGGTTGTATCGAACTCATGGTCTGCGCCTCCCTCGCGGTTAGTTGGCCAACGGGATGGTCACGATTTCCATGACACCCCAGATGACGTAAAACACCGCCGGGATGACGACGCCGATGAAGAGCAGCAGGAACGGGTTTTCCAGAATCCGCTGCATCACGGGCACCCTCTCGTTCTCATTGAAAGATGTCACTTCCTGGTTCATGTTGTTTTCCTGGCTATTTGGGACTGGGTTGCACTGCACTTACAATTGCGCCGAAGCTAGCACACGATTTTTTCGCGCCAATTGATGCAGATCAATTACCTCAATATTCAGGTAATTCTGATGCATCAAATACTCCGGAAGGCCCGGCCGGCGATGTCCCGGGACCGAACGCAATCAGGGTGGAAGGATGCGAGTGAATGTCATGCAAGGCGGCTGGTGGGTGCTGGCCGGCCTGTTGATCGCGGGCTGCGATCGCGAACCCGCTCCCGCGCCGGAGCTGCACGACACCAAGTACCTGGCCATCGGGGCCAATGGCGAGCCGGCCGGCGAGGCCGAGGAAGCGTTTCCCTGCGTGCTGGACCAGTACACGGGGCTGACCTGGGAAGTGAAGTCCGACCGGGCCGGGCTGCACGACTGGCGCAACACCTACAGCTGGTTCAATCCCCGGGAGGCGAACGACGGCGAACTGGATTACCGCGGCACGGCGCATGGCGGCACATGCGCCGGCAGCGGTTGCGACACCGAGGCCTTCGCGGCGGCAGTGAATGCGGCTGGGCTGTGTGGATTCGATGATTGGCGGGTGCCGACCCGCGATGAGCTCGCTTCCATCAGTGACCCGCGCAAGGCCGCGGCGCCGCCCACGATCAACACGGCCTATTTCCCGCATGCCCAGGCCGACGAATACTGGTCGAGCAACGACTACTCCTTCCAGTGGAACGCAGCCTGGCTGTGGAATTTCCAACACGGCCACGACCGGGTGGAATGGAAAGCCTCACCCCGTCACGTGCGGCTGGTCCGTGGCGAGCCGCGGGCGCTGCAGCGCGTGAAGGACTGACCCGCCGATGCGAACGCTGGCTCGCTTCTCGCTGTTGCTGGTGCTCATCCTGGTGGTGGTCAGCGCCTACCTGAGGCTGCACCAGTCCGGCCTCGGCTGTGCCGACTGGCCGGCTTGCTACGGACAGATCGGTGCCCTCCCGGCGCCCGCCACCGGGGGTGCGGCCGAGGAAGCCTATCGCCGCATCCTGGCCGCATCCGATGCCCCGCTGGCCTGGGCCGCGCCGCTGCACCGGCTGGTGGCCACCCTGCTGGGCCTGGCCGTGGTGGTGCTGAACTTGCTGGCGTTCCGGGCCCGGCAGCACCGGCTGCTGAGTATCTCGTTGCTGGGCCTGACGCTGCTGCTGGCGGCGCTCGGGCTGCGATCCGGTAACCTGCATGACCCGGCGGTGGTGATGGGCAACCTGGCCGGCGGCTTCGCCATGGTGGGGCTGCTCGGCTGGCTGGCCTTTGAACTCGGCCCGCGCCGGCCGCGCTACACCGATACCCACGTCCGCGCCATCCGGCCGCTCGTCAGGTTGGGCCTGGCGCTGCTGTGCCTGCAAATCCTGCTGGGCGGCCTGACCAGCGTGAACTTCGCCGCCACCGCCTGCCCGTCGCTGCCGCACTGCGAGGGCCAATGGTTTCCGGACGCCACGCTGTACGGCGCGCTCAGGCTCGACCGCGCCCGCGCCGTCGACGCCACCGGCCACGCGATTGGCGGCCACGAGCGGCAGGCCGTGCACCAGGCCCATCGGGTCGGCGCGCTGCTCGCCGCCGCCGCGCTGCTGGCCGCCGTGATCGCCGGGCTGCGCGGTGTCACCGCAACGCGGCGGGTCGCGGTCGTGATCCTGGCGGTGCTGGTGGTCGAGTTCGCGATCGGCGTGGTGGCGGTGGTAACCCGCCTGCCCATCGCGGTGGCGGTGGCACACAACGCGCTGGCCGCAGTGCTGCTGCTGGCGACGATCCGGTTGTGGGTGCTGACACGACGGCCCCGGATGCCCTAAGCCTCACCGGCCCAATCATCGAGGGCCCCTTGCAGGACCACCATCGGGCGGGCGAGCATTTCCGCGAGCACGGCGTTGCCGTCGCGCCGCAGGGCCCGGAATTCCGTTGCCGTGAACACCTGCGGTCGCAGGGTCCGGCCAATGCGGTTCTCCACCCGTGTCAGGCCGCTCACGATGTCCGCATACCCGAGGTCGTCGGTCACCAGCAACAGCTCGATACTCGTGTCTTCGCGGTCCGGGGGCTCGACCAGCACCACCGCCAGCTCGAGGCTTCCCGGCAGGTTCCGGAGCGCAGCCCGTAACTGTTCGACAATGCCGAAGGTCTTCAGCACGATGCTGCGCAGTTCGGGGAAAATCGGCGATGCGCGGTTGGCCTGGTAATGGGTCTGGTTGCCGACCCTGCGCACTGTCAGCAGGCCGGCCCCGACGAGCCGCGCCAATTGGCGCTGCACCGAGCCGGTGCCCACGCCGGCAATGCGCACCACCTCGTTGGCATAATAGCTGCGCTCGGGATGGCCGAAAAACAGCGCCAGCAGCTGCCGCTGGGTGCGCGTGAACAACGCGTTCCAGAGGCTCTTCCCTTGCGTAATAATACCCATATAAGGTATTATCATACCTCGTTTGGGTTTTTGTATTGAAATCAATTGTAAAGGGACTCATAACAAGGGCGCAAGCTGGTTGGGCGCGGCATCCGGGGAACACCCCGCATCCGCACCGCCAGACTCCCCGGAACCATTGAAGTTCATGCCAGAACCCGAACGAGAGCGACGATCCAGGGATCATGGCCCGTATTGCACGGGTGTGAAACGGACGCCGCCCTGTTGACGGCTAGCGGCCGCCTCGCGGTCGTCTGCGGTCAGCGAGTTCGCCACCCGCTTCGGTACGGCCCACGCCCGCGAGGGCGATGATTTCAAATGGAGGGGCCGGAGAACAGGGTCGGCCACATTGGCCGGGTACCCGCCTGGGTACCCGGTTTCTTATCCTCGGCGGCTGCGCCCGCCGCGTCAGTGGGCCGCGAAAAACGCCGCCAGGCGCAGCATCACCTCGGTATCCCGTCGGCAATACTCCAGCAATTCCCGTCGCACCGCCGCCACCCGCTCGGCGGGCGCGCCGGGCCGGATGGCTTCGAGGAACGCGCTGGATGCCTGGTTGCCCTCGGCAATGCCGTCCAGTTGGGCGTAATCGAGACCCGAGGCGATCGTTGGCGCCACCGCCTTGATCGACCAGGAGCCGAGCATGGCCGGATGGTAGTAGTTCGCCTTGGTGACGGGACGTAAATCCACCAGGCGTTCGATGATGGCCTGCAGGGCATTGGCGAGGTCGGGGCATCGCTCGGCGAGGCCCTCGATGACGCGCTGCTCGTAGGCCGTGTACATGATGACCGGCCCGCTGCGCCCCAGGGTGCGAACCAGCTCCTCGGCCAGCGCGCGCATGGGTGGCTCGCCGGACAGGTCGAGGAATTCCGCGTGACTCACCTGGCCGGGTGCCGGTTCGATATGACAGGACCACTGGAACGGCAGCAGTTCGTAGGGGCGGGTGCCTGGCCAGACCGGCACGGCCGGGGCAATGGTTTCGAAATCGAGGTAGTAACGCGGATACGGCAGTGCGCGCACGAACTCGCCCGCTCCGGGCAGAATCTCGGGCTGTCCGCTGCGCGTCACGCGCCGGATGCGTAGGTGGTCCTCGCTGTTCAGCAGCGCGGCCGGTATCTCGCGGATGTCCCGGTAGCCCGCCGAAACCAGCTCGCCCAGCTTCTTGCGGCTGCCCCGCAGGCCGTGCACCGGAAACGCACTGTCCTGCGGCCAGCAGTGAGTGAAGAATGGGCATTCGTAGGGGCTGAAGCAATGCTGCCCGACGGGTACCTGCGGCTCGTCTCCGGCCACCGCCTCCTTGGCCCGCTGCACCCAGAGCGGCACCGAGGTCTGCAGCTCCCGGACCTCGGCGGTCAGGTCCTGCTCGACCAGGATGCCGCGGTAGTCGCCGCCACCCGGGTATACGAAGCGGTTGTCGATATGGGCCAGCGCGATGCTCTCCAGCGGGTAGCCCGCGCCCTCGTGGACCCATGCCTGGATTGCACAGTCCTGCACGTGCTCGGGCTTGGGCTTGGTGGATGCCTTCACCTCCACGATGCGCCAGCTCGCGCCGCTCGGCAGCAGCACGTCCTCCCGCACCAGCACCCCATCGTGTTGCAGGGTGGCCTCGAACACCGGCTCGTCCCGCGGCCCCCGCAGCAGTCCGGCGGTGAGTTGCAGGGCCTGGCCGAGCCCGGCTTCGTAGGGGATCAGCTCGCCGCGCCCCTGGCCGTAGACCTCGATGGCGATGTCCCCCACCTGGTGGCCAAGCTCGAAGGCCATTTGCGTCGCGGGCGAATACACCGCCAGCTCCGGCCGATGCACCTCGAAATGCACGCGCCGGGCGCATTGCAGCGAGGACATGAGGCGGGATTTGGACAGCCTGGGCATGTGCGAAGCATACCCCAGCCGGGTGGATTCCACCGCCTGCGCCACGCCGGGCGCGGCGCGCGCCTTACAGGTCGTCGCCGAACTGCAGCGCGGCGAGCCGGGCGTAAAGTGCGCTGCTCGCCACCAGCTCTTCGTGCCGGCCGGTGGCCACGATGCGTCCATGGTCCATGACCACGATGCGGTCCACCTGTTTCACGGTCGCCAGCCGGTGGGCGATGACCATGGTGGTGCGCCCGTGCATGAGATGCTCGAGGGCGCCCTGCACGAGGCGCTCGCTCTCGGCATCCAGGGAGCTGGTGGCCTCGTCCAGCAGCAGGATGGGCGGGTCCTTCAGAATGGCGCGCGCGATGGCGATGCGCTGCCGCTGCCCGCCCGACAGCCGCATGCCGCGTTCACCGAGAAAGGTATCGTAGCCCTCCGGCAGCGCGGTGATGAACGCGTCCGCGGCGGCGGCCCTCGCGGCGCGTCGCACGTCCGCATCGCTGGCCTCCGGGTTGCCGTAACGAATGTTCTCCAGCGCGGTCTCCCCGAACAGCACGGTCTCCTGCGGCACCAGCCCGATCTGGCGGCGCAGGTCGGTCGGGCGCATGCGGGCGACATCGACGCCGTCGATCAGAATCCGGCCCTCGAGGGGATCGTAGAAGCGCAGCAGCAGCTGAAAGCTGGTGCTCTTGCCGGCGCCGGAGGGGCCGACGATGGCCAGCGTCTCACCGGGCTGAACGTGCAGATCGAACGCGTCGAGCGCCGGCGTGTCGGGCCGCGACGGATACCGGAACGCCACCCGCTCGAAGTGAATCTCGCCCCGCAACTTGGCCGGCAAGCTCACCGGCCGCTCCGGAGCCCGGATCGAGGGCTCCGCGTTCAGCAATTCCGTCAACCGCTCCATGGCGCCCGCACCGCGCTGAATCTCGCCCCACAATTCACTCAGGGCGGCGGATGAGGAACCGACGAATACGGAATACATCAGGAACTGGGCCAGCTGGCCCCCGGTCATGGTGCCGGCGAGCACCGCGCGGGAGCCCGCCCACAGGATCACCGTGATGGCTCCGAACACGAAGATGATGCCGATCGCCGTGAGGCCGGCGCGGGTTCGGATCCGCCGCACCGCGGCCTGGAAACTGGCAGCCACCGCATCGCTGAAGCGCTCGCTTTGCAGGGACTCCAGCGTGAAGGCCTGCACCGTCTGCATGGCGTTGAGCGTCTCTCCCGCCAGCCCGCTGGTGTCGGCCACGCGATCCTGGGCAGTGCGGGACAGGCGGCGGATGCGCCGGCCGACGATGATGATGGGCGCAATCACCAGCGGCACGCCGAGCAGGAAGTAGGCCGTCATCAGGGTGCTGGTGAGCATCAGCATCACCAGCCCGCCCAGCAGGTTGATGGAGGCGCGCAGCGCGATGGACAGGCTCACGCCGGATATGCTCTGCACCAGGGTGGTGTCGGTGGTGAGTCGCGAGAGCACCTCCCCCGTGCGGGTGATTTCGAAGAAGGCCGGGTCCATGCGGATCACGCGCCGGTACACCGCATCGCGGATGTCCGCCACCACCCGCTCGCCGAGCCAGGTCACCAGGTAGAAACGCAGGGCCGCGAAACCTCCGAACATCATGGCCGCCACGAAGAACCACCCGAAGTACCGGTTGACCATGGCGGGGTCGTTGGCGATGAAGCCGTTGTCGATCACGAAGCGCAGCGCCACCGGCAACGACAGCATTGCGGCCGAGGCGATCAGCAGCGCCAACAGCGCGCCCGCCAGCCGGCCCCGGTAAGGCCGCACGAATGGCACCAGGGTGCGCAGGGGCTTCAGCGAAGTTCCCCGGGGACGCTCAGAGGATTGCGGTTCGGCCATGGTCAATGGATGGGGCCGCCCGGCGGCCAATCAAGCCCGGCGCAGGGCTGGGCCCGGGAAGAGCGCGGCACGGCCGCGGGCCTGGCCTAGGGGTTTTCCGCCGTGATCGCGGCCCGGATTTCCCGCAACTTCGCCCGCACCCGCGCGGCATGTTCCGGGCCCATGCGGAGCAGGGTCTTCTGGCCGGCCGCGAGCGACTCCAGGGACTCGTCCGCATACAGGTAGACCGCCTCGGGCTTGACCAGCCGGAGCGGCCCGTCCGGCTCTGGCGTGGCGAGCAGCAGGTCGATGACCTCCACCACGCGGTCATTGAAATGGGCGTCCTGGTAGCCGAGTTCCTCGTAGGCCTGCTGGAACAGCGGATAAAAGCGCAGGTAGGCCGCCACCATCGCCTCGGTGTCGGTGCCCGCCAGCAGCTCCACCAGCGGTGCATAGCGATCGGCGTTCTCCGCGCCGATGAACGTCTCCTCCCCCTCGCTCGCAACCTGGAATTTACCGGGCACCGGCTGTATTGGCATGATCAGCGCGGGCACCTGGCGGCTGGCAAGGCTGTCCACCGTGGCCACCAGGCGGTTGATGAACTGTTCGGTGACGAACAAGGTCCCGAGCGCCTCGGGACCGATGAGCCCGGCGGCCGCCTCGGCCACCAGCGGGTCGCTGTCCCCGAGTGCGGGCAGGGGTTCCGGCTCCGGTTCGGGCTCGGCTTCGGCCGTAACCAACTCCTCCACCGGGTACTGGGCCGGCGGCGGCTCGGGCGGCTCCTCCACCGTGGGCAGTGCGACCACCGACGGGTGGGTCTCCGTGGGCTCGCGATCCAGCAGATACCAGGCGCCGGCGGCGACCAGCAACACGACGAGCAGCAACCAGGGGATCGATCTTTTCATGGTTTCTCCACCGCAGTGACCCGGCCATTGAGACCGCCGTGACCGCACGGCGGTTCCTGCGCGGGCATGATCTCCCACAAGCATAGCGTCAGATCGCCTACCTTGCCGCACCGCGATTCCCGATCCCGGGACCCGGAGGCGCGAATTAGGCTGGAGCGCATGAAGGTTTCCGCACAGGCAGGGGTCATGTGGCTGACGTGCATGGTGACCCTGGCCTTGAGCGTCGGGGCGCCGGCCGACGGGTTCCGATGCGGCACGCGATTGATCCGTCCCGGCGACTCCGTCACCCGGCTCGAGCAACTGTGCGGGCCGCCGCGGCTCAAGGTGCGAACCCGCGTGCGGGCCGATGGCCGCGGCGACCGCCGCGAACGCAGCGTGGTGCAGTGGATCTACGACCGCGGCCGGCACCGCGACATGATCGTCTCCGTACACGGCAGCCGGGTGATCACGGTCGAACTGGACTGAGCCCGCCCGTCGCCGCGGACCACCTCGGCAGGCGCCTTGCGCCTATAATCCGGCCATGGCAAGCGCTCCATCCCACCCGGGTCGCTGACCCGGCATCACATGCTGTACAGCCCCGTCTCGTGGTTGATGGCGCCGCTGGCGCTGGCCCAGGGCCTGTGGGTGCGGCGGCGCACGCCTCGCCTGCCCGAAGCCGCCGGCCCGAGCGAGGCCTGCGCCGGCTCGGGGCCCACGCTCAGGCTGCTGGCGATCGGCGACTCGATCGTGGCCGGCGTCGGCGTGGCGCAGCGCGAGCAGGCCTTGCCTGCGCGGCTCGCGGCTGCCCTGGCGGCAATGCTCGAAGCCCGCGTCTGCTGGCGTGCATGGGGCGCCAACGGCGCGCGCACCACGGACCTGCTCACCTGGCTTGCGGGTGTCGGCACGCTGGACGCGCAGCTGCTGGTGCTGTCCAACGGGCTCAACGACGTCACCTCGTTCAGCGCCCTGAAGCGCTGGCTCGGGGAGATGTCCCGCCTGTTCGACCGCTTGCGCGCCCTGGCGCCCGAAGCCCTGATCGTACAACTCGGAATTCCGCCGCTGGCGCACTTCCCGGCCCTGCCGCAGCCACTGCGCCATCTACTCGGCCAACGTGCGCTGGTGTTCGACCACGCCGGCGAGGCTCTGGTCAACGGGCTACCCCGGTCGCTGTATCTGCCCTTCCGAGAGCGCCCGGATCCAGGGCTGTTCGCCCTTGACGGTTACCACCCCGGCCCCGAGGCGGTCGATCTCTGGGCCCGGCATCTCGCGCCCGCCATCGCCGCCGCCCTGCCGTCGGGTGCCGGCGTAGGCCCCGTCCCGGCGAGCGGCCTCAGAGTTCCCTGAGCGCCACCGCTACCGGCTGCCGCGCCGCGCGCACGGCGGGAAACAGGCCGCCGACCAGGCCGATCAGGAGTGCATAAACGATACCCTGCACCAGCAGCGGCGGCGACACGTTGAAGGTGAAGGTCATCGCGCTGAAGCTGGCCCAGTTGAGGGTGGCCGCCTGGAAACCGTCGAAGGCCAGCCACGCCAGCGCCGCGCCGACCGCGCCGCCGGCGAGCGCCAGCAGCAGGGATTCGGTCAGCACCGACACCACCACCGGGCCCGCCTGAAACCCGAGTGCCCGCAGGGTGGCGATTTCACGCGTACGCGACGCGGTCGCGGTGTACATCGTGTTGAGGGCGCCGAACACGGCGCCGAGGCCCATGATGACCGCCACCAGCGTGCCGAGTACCGTGATCAGGCGATAGACAGTGACCGATTGCTCGGCGTAGTAGTCCTGCTCGCTGGTGACCTTCACGCTCAGGCGCGGATCGGTGGCCAGGGCATCGCGAAAGGCGGCGAAGTCCTGCGGCGAATCGAGCCGCACGAACACGGACTGGAACGAATTGCCGCGCCGGTAGGCCGGCTGCAAAACGGCTGCATCCACCCAGATTTCGGACTCGGCAATGCCGCCGTTGGCCTCGAACACACCTACCACGCGCCAGGCTTCCCGCCCGACCTCGATGGTCTCCCCCAGCTCGAGGCCGGCGAATTCGTGTTGCGCGCCGGCACCGACGATCACCTCGTTGAGGCCCCACTCGAACATTCGCCCGGCCACGATCCTGAACCCCTCACGGACCGTGAAGGCCTGCTGCTGCACGCCGCGCATCGGCACGTTGGCATCGGTCCCGGTCGAGCGCATCGGCAGGTTGATGACCACGAACAACTCGGGCGAGGCCATGGCACCCAGCTCGTTGCGCGCGATGCCGGGCCCTTCGGCGATGATGTCGGTCGCCTCGCCCATGAGGGCGCTCATCATCTCGGTATTGGCACCGGCCCGCATCACGATGACATTACCCGGCGCCGCGGAGTTCTCCATCATGCGCACGATGCCGTGCGCGATCGACAGCACGCTGACCATGACCGCCACCACCCCGGCAATGCCGAACATCGCCGTGGCCGATGAGCCCTTGCGCTGCGGCAGCGAGCGCAGGTTGAAGCGGGTGACCGCGGCAATCTGCAACAGCCAGTTCAACGGACCGCGCATGGCCACCGTTCCTCAGCGCCGCAGCGCGTCCGCGATCTGCAGGCGTTGCGCCTGCAGTGCCGGCAGGATGCCCGCCGCCAGCGCCAGCACCGCAATCAGCAGGATTCCGATCGCCAGGTCCCGGGCCGGGAAGAAGAACACCGGCAGCGAACCGCCCGTCGGGTCGCCCGTGGATACGAGGACCCAGGCCAACACCAACCCGAGGCCCCCACCCACGCCCGCCAACAGCAGCGACTCGCCCAGCACCAGGCCCAGCACGCCGCGGTCGGTGAAGCCAATGGCCTTCAGCATGGCCAGTTCGCTGGTTCGCTCGCGAACCGCGTAGGCCATGGTGTTGCCCGCCACCAGCAGGATGGTGAAGAACACCGCCGCAACGATGGCGGTCATGATCAGGCCGATATCGCCCACCTGGTTGGCGAAACCCTGCACGAAGGCGCCCTCTGGTTCGGCCTTGGTTTCGCGTGGCGAGTTGGCGAACTCCGCATCGATGGCCGCCGCCACCTCGGCCGCTCGCGCGGGGTCGTCGATGCGCACCACGTACCAGCCGACCAGCCCGGAGCCCCACGCCCGCGCCTCTTCGAAGTAGTCGTGGCGAAAGAAGAACTGCGTGTCGTCCGTGCCCTTCTCGGCGCCGTCGTAAATACCGACCAGGTCGAACTCCCAGAAGCCCGCCCCGTCCTTGCGCCGCCACGCCACCACCTTGATGGGAATGCGATCGCCCACCTGCCAGCCGAACCGCTCGGCCGTTCGGCGCCCGGCGATGGCCCCGGTGCGGGTGGCCAGGAAAGCCGCCCGGTGCGCATCGCTCAGGAGGTATTCGGGATACATGTCGAACAACTCCTCGGGCACCACCGGAATCTGGGCGAAGAAGTTGGTGGGTTTCTGGTACTCGCCACCGAACCAGGTCATGTGCATGGCGTTGGCGACCCCGGGGATCTGCTCCATGCGCGCCTCGTAGGTCTCCGGCAGGAACTGGATGATGGAGACCTTGTGGCGCACGATCAGGCGGTCGGCGCCGGCGACGTCCACACCCGCGCTGAAGGCCTGTCGAATGGCGGCCAGGTAACCGAACAGCACGAATGCCACCAGCACGGAAAGCAGGGTCAGCAGCGTGCGCAGCTTTCTGCGCTTCAGGTTGCCCCATACCAGCCCCAGGTACTTCACGCCTCCGGCTCCCGGGTCAGTGTGCCCTTGGTGAGATAGAGCGTGCGCGTGGCGCGGGCCGCGGCATGGAGATCGTGGGTCACCATCACGATGGTCTTGCCCTGCTCGCGGTTGAGCGCCTGCAGCAGGTCCAGGATCTCGTCGCCCGACTTGCGGTCGAGGTCACCCGTCGGCTCGTCGCACAGCAGCAGCGTGGGATCGGTGACGATGGCGCGCGCGATGCCGGCGCGTTGCTGTTCGCCGCCCGACAACTGGCGCGGAAAATGATGCTGCCGGTGGGACAGGCCGACGATGTCCAGCGCCAGCAATGCCTGCTCCCGCCGCCGCGTGCGACTGAGGCGGGTCAGCAGTAACGGCAGCTCGACGTTCTGCAGGGTGTTCAGCACCGGCATCAGGTTGTAGAACTGGAACACCAGCCCCACGTGCCGCGCGCGCCAGGCCGCCAGCCGCCGGTCGGACAGGCGGTCGATTCGCTGCCCCCCGACCTCGACGCTGCCCTGGCTCGGCCGGTCGAGACCTCCCAACAGGTTGAGCAGGGTGGACTTGCCCGAGCCGGACGGGCCCATCAGGGCGAGGAATTCACCCTCCGGGATTTCCAGGTCCAGCCCGCCCAGCACATGGATCTCCTCCGAACCGCGATGGAAGACCTTGTCGACCGAGTTGACCCGCACCAACAGTCCCCGCCCATCGTTCATTTCGAAGCCTCCCGCAACGCGGCGCCGTCGCTGAGCCGGGCGGAGGCCGTGGTGACCACCCGCTCGCCCCCGGACAGGCCCGCGCTCACCAGCACCTCGTCCTGGCGGCGCTCCACGACGCGCACGGCCCGCCGCTCGGCGACGCCATCGCGCGCGATGAACACCACCTCACGCTCACCTTCGGCCCGCACCGCCGCCGCGGGCACCGCCACCAGCCGACCCCCGCCCTCGGCAGCGGATGAGTCCCGAAAGGCCACCTTGACGCCCATGTCGGGAAGGATGCGCACATCCAGTTGGTCGAATCCAACCCGCACCTCGACCGTGGCCCGCTGTCGGTCCGCGGTGGGAATGATGGCGATCACGTGGCAGGGAATCTGCCAGTCGGGGTAGGCGTCCAGCGTCGCGACGACCGCCTGGCCCGCCGTCACCCGGTTGATGTAGGCCTCGTTGACGTCGACCTCGATCTCCAGCGAGTCCATGTCCACGATGGTGCCGATGCCGGTGCGGGTGAAGCCGCCGCCGGCCGAGATCGGCGAGATCATCTCGCCGGGCTGGGCGTTCTTGGCCACCACGATGCCGGCGAACGGCGCCCGGATGATGCTGTCCTCGAGTTGCTGCCGGTAGACGTCCAGCTCCCGCAGCGCCACTTCCACGTCGGCCTCCTTGCGCTCGAGCTGGGCAGCCAGCGATTCCGCCAGCGCCCGGGCGCGGTCCAGTTCCGAATCGCTGGCCAACCCGCGTGCGACGAGGTTGGCGCTGCGCTCGTAGTTGGCGCGCGCCTCGGTCAACAGCGCCTCGGTCTCCTTGCTGCTGGTCCGGGCGGAGGCGAGCCGGGCTTCCGCCAGCCTGAGGCTGGCGTTGATGTTGGACGCATCGAGCCGGGCCAGCACCTGGCCGGCCTCCACTTCCATGCCCTCCTCGATCAGGATTTCCTCGACCCGGCCGGTGAATTTGGCCGATACGGTGGCCTGTCGTCGCGCCGTCACGTACCCGGAAGCGTTGAGCACCGTGCCCGGGACCGGCCCCTGGATCAGGCGGGCGGGCTCGGTCGTGACCTCGATCTTCGCCGCAGGCTGGAGCAGCAGCCATGCCGCGGCGGCCGCCACGACGCCAAGCACCGCCAGCACCATCAGCCAGCGCACGGATGGGCGGCGTTCCGGCGGCCGCTCGATGCGCAGTTTGTCGAGTTTGCTCTTGTCCATGGACCTGTCGCGATGATCCCTGGCCCAATGATACTGCCTGCGAGCCGGGCGCTGCAGCATTCAGGACCAAGGGAGCTGCGACGCGCGGGGCAACCTCGCATTTTGGCATCCGGTTGCCTATCATGCGCCGAGGAGCTGCACGCCCCGAACATGGCCGCGATGCCCGGCCGGCCCGTGCCGGGTCGGGGCCGGAACGCCAGAAGGAACCGCCACAGATGCCCTTCAATTCGCTGACGTTCATCGTCGTAAACTCGGTCGCAACCCGATCAGGCACCCGGCCATGAGTGACGCCCCGACCCACACGATCGTCTGGTTCCGCCAGGACCTGCGGGTCCAGGACAACCCGGCGCTGGCCGCGGCGGCGGCGCTGGGACAGCCCGTCATTCCCGTTTACATCCACGCCCCCGAGGAGGAGGGTGACTGGCCGCCCGGCGGCGCGTCATGCTGGTGGCTGTTCCACGCCCTGGCCGAGCTGCGCGAGGCGCTGGGCGAGACCGGGCTGCCGCTGATCATCCGGCGCGGGGACAGCCGTGCGCAACTGCTGGGGCTCGCAGCCGACCACGGGGTGTCCCACGTGTTGTGGAACCGCCGTTACGAGCCCGCGGCGCGCGCGCGGGATGATGCGGTCGAGGCCGCCCTCGGCCGGGCGGGCGTGGAGACCCGGAGCTTCAATGCCAGCCTGCTGTTCGAGCCCGCCGAACTGCTCAACCGCAGTGGCCAGCCCTTCCGTGTGTTCACGCCGTTCTGGAAGCACCTGCAGACCCAGGCCGTCGCCGCGCCCGTGATCGTGGCCACGGATCAGCTCCGGGGCCCGTCCGATCGCGTTGCCTCGGAACCGCTGGAGCAACTGCAGCTGCTGCCAGATATCCCCTGGGATGCCGGGTTTTATACGCAATGGCAACCGGGGCTGGAAGACGCCCACCGGATACTCGCGGAGTTCGTCGGGCAGCCGATTCTGGCCTACCGCGACCGACGCGATGAGCCTGGCGTGGAGGGCACCTCGCGGCTGTCACCCTACCTGCACTGGGGCCAACTCGGTCCGCGCCAGGTCTGGCGGGCGGTGCAGGAGTCCGGGGCGTTCGACAGCAACGGTGGCTTCACCTTTCTCAGCGAAGTGGCCTGGCGCGAGTTCGCCTATCATCTGCTGTTTCACTATCCCGACACGCCCACCGAACCGCTGCAGGCGGCCTACCGCACCTTTCCCTGGCAACCGGACGAGCACTACCTGCAGGCCTGGCAGCGGGGGCTCACCGGCTTTCCGGTTGTCGACGCGGGCATGCGCCAGTTGTGGCGCAGCGGCTGGATGCACAACCGGGTGCGCATGATCACGGCCTCCTTTCTGGTCAAGCACCTGTTGCAGCCGTGGCAGGACGGTGCCCGCTGGTTCTGGGACACGCTGGTGGATGCGGACCTCGCCAACAACACGCTCGGCTGGCAGTGGACCGCCGGCTGCGGGGCCGACGCGGCGCCCTACTTCCGCATCTTCAACCCCATGCTGCAGGGCGCCAAGTTCGACCCGTTGGGCCGCTACGTGCGGACCTGGGTGCCGGAACTGGCCCGGTTGCCGGACGCCCACATCCATCAGCCCTGGGAAGCCCCGGAACCGGTGCTGCGCGAGGCCGGCGTGCGCCTGGGCGAAACCTATCCCCATCCCGTCATCGGGCACCGGGAAGGCCGCGCCCGGGCGCTGGAGGCGCTGGCGCGCAACAAGGCCGCCCACCGCTGACGCACGCCGCCCGGGAACGCCATGACCACCCCCGCTGCACCTTTCGATTGTCTCGTCGTCGGCGCCAGCCGCGGGATCGGACGGGCCATCGCCCTTCGCTTGCTGGACCGGACGGACGTCCGCAGGGTCTACGCCACCACGCGCCAGCCGCAGGCCGGCGAGGAGGTCGACGCGAGCCGCTGGCGCGGGCTGGTGGCGGACGTCACCGACGAGAACAGCCTGCAGGCCCTGGCCGACACCCTGCAGGCCGACGCTGCCCGGCTGCAGTTGGTGATCCACTGCGCGGGCCTGCTGCATGGCCCGGGCATGGCCCCCGAGAAGGCGCTGTTCCAGTGCCGCGGCGACCACCTGATGCAACTGTTCGCCGTGAACAGCATCGGCCCGCTGATGCTCGCCCGGTGCGTGCTCCCGCTGTTGCCGCGTCGGGACCCGTCGCATTTCGCAGTGCTGTCCGCCATGGTCGGCAGCATCGGCGACAACCGCCTTGGAGGTTGGTACGGCTACCGCGCCTCCAAGGCCGCGCTCAATCAGTTCATGCGAACGCTGGCCATCGAATGCCACCGCACCCATCCCGGCCTGTGCATTACGGCCATCCACCCCGGTACCACCGACACCGACCTCTCCCGGCCGTTCCAGGCCAATGTCGAGCCCGACAAGCTGTATCCGCCGGAACTCAGCGCCCGGCGCATTCTGGACGTGGTGCTGGCCGGGGCCGCCGAGGACAGTGGCCGCTTCGTCAACTGGGACGGCCGGCGCATACCGTGGTGAAGCGAACGACCCGCCTTTTGTATAAATATTATTATTTTTGTATAATTATTTGATTCGATTGCTCTGCCCGTCAAGCGTTTTTATCGCAAATTTCATGGCCAATTTGCTGCTGAATTGGCCAAAAACACTTGCATCGCACCCATTTTATGTATATTATTTGTATAGTTTTAGGGGTGGCGATCAAAGGCTCTTCCGAACGGCGCCACCGACCTGATCAATGGGGAAAGACTGCTGAACTGATTGCCCTCCAGGACTCCCTCTGCACTCCCCCCGCAAGTTGGAGGCAATCACGCCTGACCCGCCGGATTCCGGCGGGTCTTTTTTTTGCTCTTCGCCGTGATGTTTGCTTCAAAGCTCCTCGAGCCGCTCGAGGTTCCGAGCCGCCGTGGCCAGAATCGCAGACCGCCGCTGGCGGTCCATGCGATCCCAGTTGCGGTAGAGCATGGCCACCCGCGGGTTGCGGGCCAGGCGTTCCCGGTGCCGCAGCATGAAGTCCCAGTACAGGCTGTTGAACGGGCAGGCGTCGGGCCCGCTGCGCGCGCCCACGTCGTAGTGGCAGCCTGCGCAGTGGTCGCTCATCCGCTTGATGTACTGACCCGAGGCACAATACGGCTTGCTCGCGATGATGCCCCCATCGGCAAATTGGCTCATGCCGCGGGTGTTTGGCAACTCCACCCATTCGATCGCGTCGATGTAGATTCCCAGGTACCAGGCGTCCACCTCGTCCGGCTCGACGCCCGCCAGCAGCGCGAAATTGCCTGTCACCATCAGGCGCTGGATGTGATGTGCGTAGGCGTAGCGCAAGGACTGGCCGATCGCGGCGGCCATGCACGCCATGCGGGTATCGCCGTCCCAGTAGTAGTGCGGCAGCGGCCGCTGGTGCCCGAGACTGTTGAGCTCGGCGTAGGCGGGCATGTTGGCCCAGTAGATGCCGCGCATGAACTCACGCCAGCCGATGATCTGTCGCACGAAGCCCTCGAGCTGCGCCAGCGAGATCGTATCGGGCGCCGCCTGCCAGGCACCGATGGCGGCGTCCACGACCTCGGCCGGAGACAGCATCTTGGTGTTCAACGAAAACGACAGGCGGCTGTGGAACAATGACCAGCCGCGGTCGGTCATGGCGTCCTGGAAGCGACCGAAGCGCGGCAGGCACTCGCGCAGGAAGTGGTGCAGCAACTCGAGTGACTGCTCACGGTTAATCGGCCATGGGAGCTCCGTGCCGGCCAGGGTGCCGAGGGTGGGTATGGCATGCCGCTCGATCCGCTGCAACTCGTCGGCGACCGGGTTGCGGAATAACAGCGGCGAGGGCAGAGCCTCGTCCTGCGGCAGGCGCTCACGGTTCTCGGCGTCGAAGTTCCAGCGCCCGCCAACCGGCTCGCCATCGCCGTCCACCAGGATGCCGAGGCGGCGGCGCATGCCCCGGTAGAAACGCTCCATGCGATGCGCCTTGCCGGTCGGCAGCAGCTGCCCGAGTTCCCCAAACGGCACCAGGAAGTGCTCGCTGTCACAACAGGTTTGCGCGACCGGCAGCGTCGCCCCAACGGCTTCCAGTTGCCTCAGCAGCCGGTACTCGTCCGGGCGCTGGTATTCAAAGCGCTGTACGCCCAGCGTGGTCACCTGGTGGCGCAGCAATGCGCCCAGGTCCTCGAATGCTGCCGTCGCGTCGAGGTCCAGATGCTGTACACGGTGGCCCTGCGCGTCCAGCCAACCGGCGAATGCCCGCATGGCCGCGAAAAACGCGGCCACTTTCTGGACATGGTGCCGCGCGTAGGTCGCCTCCTGGCGCAACTCCGCGAGCAAGTACAACACACCAGGGTCGCGGCGCCGGAACCAGCTGTGCTGCGGGTTCAACTGGTCGCCGAGCAGCAGCCGCAGGGTATGGAATTCGGGTGCGGCAGCCATCAATCCCGCCGCCGTCGGCGCCGGCAGCGCTCAGAGCAGTAACGCACCTCTTCCCAACAGGCCGCCCATTTGCGGCGCCAGGTGAAATTCAGCCCGCAGACGGCGCACACTTTGCTTGGCAATGGCTTGCGTTGCGGCATGCGCCACTCATCCCGGCTTCTCGGCCAACAGGTGCACATCGCTGATGGCGCGCTCGAGGAAACCGCCCTCGCAGTAACAGAAGTAGTACTCCCACATGCGAATGAATGCCTCCGGGTAGCCGAGGGCCCGCACCTCGTCCAGGCGGGCGAAAAAATTGCGGCGCCAGTGGTTGAGCGTGGTGGCGTAATGCAGGCCGATATCCTCGATGCCGGTCACCTGCAGGTCGCTGACCCGGGCAATGGTGCCGACCATGACCGACACGCAGGGCAGGCAGCTGCCCGGAAAAATGTAACGCTGGATGAAATCCACGCTTTTCTGAGCCTGCGCGTAGCGCCGGTCGGCGATGGTGATGGCCTGGATCAGCATGCGCCCGCCGGGCTTCAGCAGTTCGCTGCAGCGGTTGAAGTAGCTGTCATACTGGTAGCTGTCGATGGCCTCGATCATCTCCAGGGACACGAGCTTGTCGAACCGGCCCCGAAGATCGCGGTAATCCTGCATCAATACCGTGATCCGGTCGCCCAGGCCGGCGGCCGCGACCCGTTCCTGCGTCAACGCGTACTGCCGCCGGGAGATGGTGGTGGTGGTCACCCGGCATCCGTGTCGTTCGGCCGCGTAAATCGCAAAGCCGCCCCAGCCGGAACCGATCTCGATCACGTGGTCGTCCGGTCCCAGGTCGAGCTTGCGGCACACGGCGTCCAGCCGCGCCAGCTGGGCTTCTGCCAGAGTCATGTCCGGGCGCTCGAAGATGGCCGACGAGTACATCATCGAAGGGTCGAGCCACAGGGCGAAGAATTCATTGCCCAGGTCGTAGTGCGCCGCGATGTTGCGCCGCGCCCCCGTGCGGGTATTGCGGTTCACCCAGTGAAACAGTTTTTGCAGTGGCCGGCTCAGGCGCGCCCATCCGCCCTCCATGCCCTCCAGGACGGAGCGGTTGCGAAGCATGATGCGCACCAGCGCCACGAGGTCATCGCAATGCCAGGCCCCCTGCATGTACGCCTCGCCCGCACCGATGGAACCGCCGAAGGCGATATCGCTCCAGAATCGGGCGTCACAGACCGTGATGCTGGCCTCCATGACGCCCGCTCCTCCCGGCTCGCCGAACACCGCTTCCTGCCCGTCGTGCACCAGCCGGATGCGGCCGTGGCGCAACGCGCCGAGCCGACGCAGCACCAGCCGGCAGGCCAGTGCATCCAAACCGGCCGGTTTGGTGGTGGCGGAAAGGTGGGAGGCCGAGGACAGGCTGGCTGATTTCATTTTCCTTTCTCCATCGGCGCGGCATAGTGCCGCGGATGGTCGAACACGGGGCAGCGCTTCAGCCACAGGCGCAATGCCTGCCAGTGGATACCCAGGATGACCCGCAGCGTCATCAGGGGAAAGCGCAACAGGACGCCGGCCAGCGCCGGGCCGGTGATCTCGCGGCGACGCAGGTCCAGGCTGGCATCGAAGACTTTGCGCCCTTCGAGCGCGGTTTCCATGAGCACCGTCAGGCGCTGGCCCGGCGGCGAGAAGCGCCATGCATAATCGACCTCCATCGGCATGAACGGCGACACGTGCATGGCTTTCTCTGGGCGGTGGACCCGGCGTCGATCGGCGGCGGGACGGCCCGACTCATCCAGCACGTAACAATGCCGCTCACCCCACGGCGTGTTGTTGACCTCGGCCACGATGGCATCGACCTGCTGGTCCGCGCCATCGAAGCAATAGTAAAAACTGACCGGATTGAAGCAGTAGCCGAAATACTGCAGATGCGTGAGCAGCCGGATGGGGCCCAGCGGCCGGTGGCCGGTCTCGCGCTGGACCAGGTCGCGCACCGACGCCTCCAGCGAGCTGCCTGGCCGGCCCAGGTGGTGCTCGCGGCGGAAGCGCGCCAGTGCCGGCCGGCGCGTCGACCACAGCCAGCGCCCCCTGAACACCTGGTCCAGCTCCGCCAGGTCGAGGTACATCATGAACAGCCGGTAGCTGAACGCGTGCTCCACTGGCGCCACGCGGCAGTGTCTAACTTGCCCAACGAAAATACCGCTGTTCATGTTCCTGTCGTTCCGTGAAATGCTCCAGCGCGGCCAGCGCGCTGACCACCCCGTCTTCGTGGAATCCGTAGCGCCAGTAAGCGCCACAGTAATACGTGCGGTTGACGCCATTGAGGTCCCGCTGGCGCCGTTGCGCGGCGACCGCCTCGGGCGTGAACACGGGATGCGCGTAATCGAAGCGAGCGATGATCCGGTCCGGGTCGATGGCTTCCCGGCGGTTGAGCGTGACGCAGAACTGCGCGGGCGCCTTCAGGCCCTGCAGGATGTTCATGTTGTAGGTGACGGCCACGCGCCGTTGGCGGCGGCGCGGGATGTGATAGTTCCATGCCGCCCACGCCCGGCGCCGCCTGGGCATCAGGCTGGCGTCCGTGTGCAGCACGGCCTCGTTGTGCTGATAGCCGATCGCGCCCAGGGTGCGGCGCTCCAGTTCGCTGGGATCGGCCAGCATCGCCAGCGCCTGGTCGCTGTGGGTGGCAATGAACACCTGGTCGAAGCGTTCCGGCGCCTGGTGCGCGGCCCGCACCTCCACGTGGTCCGCGCAGCGGCGGATGCGCTGCACCGGACTGGACAGGCGAATGCGCTCGCGGTGACCGGCCACCAGCTTCTCCACGTACCGTGCCGAACCCCCGCGGATGACCCGCCAGGTGGGCCGCTCATTGACGCTCAGCATGCCATGGTTATGGAAGAAGCGAACGAAAAACCGCGCCGGCACGCGCCCAAAGCCGTCCGGCTTTGCGGACCAGATCGCCGCGCCCATGGGCAGCACATAGTGATCGCGGAACTCACGCGAGTAGCCCTTGCCATGCAGGTAGTCCTCGAGGCTGCAGTCCGGCGCGCCGGGACGCAGCAGTTCCGTGGCTTCGCGATTGAAGCGCAGAATGTCGCGCACCATGCGGTGGAACGACGGCCGCAACAGGTTGCGGCGTTGGGCGAACAGGGTGTTCAGGCTTGCACCGTTGTATTCCAGGTGGTGGTGCCGGCACTGCACGCTGAAACTCATGTCGCTGTCCTGCCAGCCCACGCCCAACTCATCGAGCAGGGCGATGAAGTTGGGATAGGTCCACTCGTTGAACACGATGAACCCGGTATCCACCGGATAACTGGAACCCTGCCACTCCACTTCCACCGTGTTCGTGTGCCCTCCGACGCGGGCATCGGCCTCGAACACGGTGATCTCGTGCCGCCGTGCCAGGTGGTAGGCAACCACATTGCCAGCAATGCCGGTTCCGATGACCGCGATCTTCACCTTGCACCGCTCCCGGAACACGCTGCGGCGAGCTTGCCGGCCTCGCGGCGCGCCAGGGGTACCGGGCGCAACTCGCGGATCAGTCCGAGCATCGCCAGCAGGCGCAGGAAGTAGTAGGTCAGGTCCAGTTCCCACCAATAGAAACCCTGGCGGGCCGCCGCCGGGTAATGGTGGTGGTTGTTGTGCCAGCCCTCGCCCAGGGTCAGCAGCGCCAGCCAGAAGTTGTTGCGGCTGTCATCGGTGGTCGCATAGCGGCGACGGCCCCAGCGATGGGCCAGGGAATTGATGGTGAACGTTGCATGGTAGAGCACCACCGTCGAGACGAAGAATCCCCATACCAGCATCTGGCCGGCGCTGGTGCCCCACCCGGGCGCGTGGCGCTCCAGCCATGCCCCGGCCGCGAGCAGGCCGACGGCAAGCAGCAGCGGCACCACGATGTCGAAGCGGTCGAGAAAGCGCAACTCGGGATACCGTAGCAGGTCGCGNNCCCGCGTGGCTCCAGAGAAACCCATGCTGCACCGGCGAGTGGGGATCGTCGGCCTGCTCGCTGCAGGCATGATGGTGGCGGTGGTGGGCCGCCCACCAGATGGGGCCTCGCTGGACGGAGGCGGCACCGATCACGGCGAATACGAATTGCACGGGGCGCGATGCCTTGAAGCTGCGGTGCGAAAAATAACGGTGGTAGAAGCCGGTGATGGCCAGCATGCGGACAACGTACAGGACCACGGCCGTGGTCACCGCCAGCGGGCTCCAGCCCACCCAGAATACCGCCAGGCAGGCCAGGTGCATGCCGAAAAACGGGACGGTCCGCAGCCAGTCGACGCGCCGGTCATTCGGCGCCGGCCCAGCACCACCCGCGTCGCTGTCGAACCAGCGCAGCAGCGCCGCGCCAAGCGCTTGTGCGGGCCTCACCACCGCTGGGGCACCGACTCGATCCGGGCCACGTCATACCCCACGCCCTCGAGGTACTCGAGGATCTCGCCATACACGGAGGGGTCGATCCGCGGTTCGCGCGCCATGATCCACACGTAATCGCGCTTGTTGCGCCCGATCACCGTGACCGAATACGCGGCGTCCAGCCACACGATGCGGTAGTCGGCCTTGATCGGCCAGACGAACTGCATGCCCCATACCGCGTTGCTGACGGTGTCGCGCACGTAACCGCGCGGATGGTAGGTCTTGAGCTTGCCGTCGAATGCGCCGTCGCGAAACGTGAAGGTGGTCGCGATGGTGCCATTGGCGTCCAGCCGGTACGATTCCACCGCATTGTGCGCTCCCTTTTCGATCGCGGTCGGGATGTTCGCGATCACATACCAGTCACCCATGAAGCGCTCCAACTCCACCCGTTCCACGGTGGCCAGGGGCGGGGCGGTACTGCAAGCCTGGGTGGCCAGGGCGGCCACGGCCAGGGGGGTGAAGAACCAGCTTCGATCCATGGTCAAGAACTCCTGCCTGCGTTGAGTCAATCCGCGCCCTGGAGGTCGCGGGGGGGTCCGGGAAAGAATGCATTGGTGCGCCGCACGTAGTCGGCATAGGCGGGACGTCTCCCGGCAATGTCCTTCTCGAGCAGGGATACGCCCGAGACCCGTAGCAGCAATACGGACATCAACAGCGGCGCGAACACCGTCCACCACCCGCCGCCAGGCAGCGCCAGCAGGTAGAACCCCCACCACACGGTGAAGTCGCCAAAATAGTTCGGGTGGCGGGTGTAGCGCCACAGCCCGCGATCCATGACGCGTCCGGCGCTGTCGGGTTGTGATTTGAAGCGCGCCAGCTGGTAATCGCCGACCGCCTCGAAGAACAGGCCCACTGCCCACAACGTGACGCCGGCGTAATCCAGCCACGTCAGCCCGCCGCCCGCGCTGATGGCGCTGGCCAGCGGTGCGCTGATCACCCAGGCGAGGGCGGCCTGCAACCCGAACACGATATACAGGCTCTTGAACCGGAACCCGGGCTCGTTATTGTGGCGAATCTGCTGGTAACGGTAGTCCTCCGGCTGGCCCCGGTTGCGCCAGGTGATGTGGGCCGAAAGGCGCACCGCCCACAGCCCGACCAGCACCAGCACCAGCGTGGCGCGTGGTCCGGCCGCGCCGGACAGGAACGCATAGGTCGCCGCACTCAACAGAAACATCAGCGACCACAGTGAGTCGACGATGCTGACGTCGTTTTTTGCCAGGCTGACCAGCCAGAACAGCGCGCCCGCGGCCAGCAGCACGCCTCCCGCCCACGCGAACGGGAGCAGCTCAATCACGCCGGCTCCCCGGATGGTCCGCATCCCGGCGGCGCCCGAAGAGATAGTGCGCAACCCACCATTCCTGGCCTGCCGAGGTGCCGAACAGTTCGGCACACGCCATGAAGAAAATGCGCCAGCGCATGAACCACTGGTCTGCGGCCTGTGGCCCGTAGGTCCGCGCCATGATCGGCATGACCGCCGCCTTGCGCCGGTCCATGTTCTCAAGCCAGGCGTTGGCGGTGCGCTGGTAGTGCGTGCCATCCCAGCGCCATTGCCGCAGCAAGGTGAGGTGCTGCTGGAAGCGGGTCGCCAACCCATCGCTGGGCATCATGCCGCCGGAAAAGAAATGACGGCTCATCCAGTCGCTGGGGCCCCGATCCGCGAACTCGTAGGCGCACGCACGGTGGGCAAAGACGTGCATGAAGAAACGCCCCCCCGGCTGCAGCCACCTTTCGATACGGCGAAACAGTTCGGCCCAGTTGCGCATGTGTTCGAACATCTCGATTGACACCACCCGGTCGAAACGTCGCGGGGTGTCGAATTCGTTCATGTCACGGGTCAGCACTTCGACGTTCCTCAGCTCCAGGCGGGCGGCCCGTGCCGCGATGTGCTCCCGCTGCGAGGCGGAATTGGATACCGACAGCACGCGGCAACGAGGGAAGTGACGGGCGATCCACAGGCTCAGGGAACCCCAACCGCATCCCAGGTCCAACACTGCCATGCCATCCCGAATGCCCGCGCGCTCACAGGTGACCTGCAAGGCGTGCCGCTCGGCCGCGTCGAGGGTGGCAACGCCCTTGCCCCAGTAACAACTGCTGTACTTGCCTTCCGCCCCGAGCACTTCGGCGAAAAACGCTGCGGGCACCTCGTAGTGCTGCTCGTTGGCCAGCTCCGGCACCAGCGCCACCGGCGCGGCGCACATGTCCGCCACGAATCGATCCAGGTCACGGGCCACGCGCTCGCTGTCGCCGGCGTGGATTTCAGACAGGCGCTGGCGGTTCAGACGGCGAATGCCGGCCCGGATCATACGGTCGGGCACCCGGCCCTGTTCGGCCCAGCCAATCGCGGTGCCGGCGCCGCGCGCCGCCGGCGTGCCGCGCGCCCGCGCGGCAACCTCAGCCATCACCCTGCCCACCCCGGCCGAGCACCTCCCTCAGGCGCTTCACGGCCGCCGCGATGTCGCTGCCGAGCGGTTCCGCTCCGGCCTGCTTGACGGCATCGCAGGCGACCACCGACGCATGGCCGCCGAGCAGCACGGGCACGCCCGCTGCCGCCACCAGGGCGGGCAGTTCCTGCTTGAGCACGGCGTCCGGGGGCCGCACCAGCCCGGCCAGCACGATCGCGTCACTGCCCGATTTCCGCGCCGCCGCCGGAAGCTCCGCGATGGGCATATCGGCGCCGAGCATGACCAGGCGGAAGCCGGCATCGCTGGCTGCCAGGGCGAACAGCAACAGGCCGATCTCGTGGCGGTCGCCAGGCAGGCACGCCAGCAACAGGGTCGGCCCGTCGCTGACCCGGCTGCGATGATGGAACCGCGCCCCCAACTTGTTGCGCAGGTAAAACCCGAAGAAGTGCTCCTCCGCGACACTGCCGCGCTCCGACTCCCAGCGGCGGCCCAGGTCCCGCATGAGCGGCGTGAGCAATTTGTCGGTGACCACCGTCACCGGGTACAGGGACAGCGCCTCCGCATAGGTCTCCTCCAGGGCCGCTTCATCGAAGCGGATGACGGAAGCCAGCATGTGATCGATGTAGCGGCGCCATGTCCCTTCGGTCTCCGACGCGTCGCGCCCGCTGTCGGTCAATTCTTCCTCGAGGGCATCCTTGACCTGGCCGATGCGCATGCCGCGGTCGACCAGGCCGACGATGCGGTTGACCAGGTCGATGTGTTCCTGGCTGTAGAGCCGGTGTCCGCTGGCTTTGCGGATCGGCTGGATGAGCCCGTAACGTCGCTCCCAGGCGCGCAGGGTGATGGGATTCACGCCGGTCAGTTCCGACACGGTGCGGATCGGGAACAGGTCCCCGCCCGCGCTGGCCCCACGCGCACTCGCTGGCTGGTTGGCTTGGTTCATGGTGGTTACCGGGTACTCAATTCTGTACTTGTACAATCTTACGAAACTTGTACAAGAATGTAAACCGGCTGCCGGACGCCGCCGGCCGGGCCGCCGGGCAGGTCCGGCCCCGCCCGGACGCGGGTGTTCAGGATGCGCGATGCGGCGCCCGGCCCCGGCCGGGCGGGCACTGATTGGGCAGCGCGAAGGGCATCAAAACCCGGTCGATGGCATGCAAAACGCCGTTGTCCGCGAACTGGTTGGAATCGATGATGTTGGCAGTCCGGCCCGCGGCGTCGGTGATCGCATGGCCATCGGCGGCGAGAAACGCACCCAGCAGCGTATCGTAATGCCGATAGCCCTGGTCGGCGGCGGCGTCCTGCCGACCATCCGTGACGTGGTACAACAGCAAGGAGTTGACCAGTTCCGGCGTGATGCTGACACAGTTGGCCGCGGCGTCTTCGAACAGGTCCGCGAACGCCGACTCCGTCGGTGCCCAGACCGTGTAGGGACCTGCGCCACTCAGCACACGGGCGATCTGCCCGTTGGCCGATACCAGCGCGATGAGGGTGG
>WVWV01000042.1:70681-74203 GCA_011773845.1 Lysobacterales bacterium
CGCACAGGCGTGGCCGCCACACCGGCTGAACTCGTAGCGAACATGGCGCAGGCCGTCAGGATCAGCGCGAGGATTGAGCGGTTGGTCGTGGACATGGTGCCCTCCTTCCAGAATTTCCGGGCCACTGGGGCCACTTGCAGATTCACTTCGTTAAATTATACAATATTTGTACAGATTTCAACCCTGGATGTCCTGGAAAACGCGTCGTCCGGCACTCGGAGCCGGAGCACGGCGGGCCCTGAGGAGGTACGATAATGGTTTCCTTGTGGATCATCATGATGGCGGCACTGCAACTCGACCTCGCCCCGGAGTCCTGGCGAGAGATCAATGACGGCGTGATGGGTGGACGCTCCGACAGCGCCATGGCCGCGACGGCCGAGGGCCTGCTGTTTGCGGGCGACTTGTCGCTCGAGAACAATGGCGGTTTCGCCTCGGCCCGTCGAGCCCTCGACGCGGATTGGAGCCAGGCCCGCGGAATCCGCCTCGAGGTTCGGGGCGATGGTCGCTCGTACCAGTTTCGGATTCACCAGGATCGCCAGTTCGATGGGGTTTCCTGGCGTCACCCCTTCAGCGCCGGCACGCGGTGGCAGGTCGTGGAGTTATGGTTCGAGGACTTCGAGCCCGTGTTTCGCGGGCGTCTCGTACCTGAAGCGGGCTCCGTGGAGCCAGTCCGCATCCGACAGATCGGGGTGCTGCTGGCCGACAAGCAGGCGGGGCCTTTCGCTCTGGAGATTCGCCGGATCGAGGCTTTGACGAAGCGCCCGGCCCCGGACTGAGTGCGCCATCCCCGCGCCGGGGCGGGGGCGCCCCCTTTCAGCGTTTCTGTTTGTGCCAGCGGGACACGAGGTCGGAGACGTCGACGGCCTCCCCACCATCACGCCACTTGCCCGCATAGTCGATATCCGTCGAGTTCGGCGGCGGGTTCGGCATGTTGACCTGGAAGCGAACCGGCATCGGCACCCCTTCACCCAGCGCCACCGCCTCGCCCTTGGCCAGCGAGGTCAGCGCCGAGAAAGTGTCACGCGCCGCGTCCGGGACCATGGCGCGCACGTACTCCTGGTCGTTGGGATTGGAAATGCGCAGGCAGATGTACGTGCTGCACTGGGCAAGCACCGTTTCGGACACGTCATGGGGCCGCTGGCTGACCACGCAAATCCCCACGCCGTACTTGCGCCCGTTCTTGGCGATGCGCTCCATCGCCTTGCGTGCCTCGCGATAGCGCGGGTCATCCTCGCGCGGGATGTATTCGTGCGCCTCTTCGCAAATCAGGTAGATCGGAAACTCCCGGCAATTGGGATTCCAGAAGTTGAACTCGTAGGCCAGGCGCCCCACCTGCGCGGTGACCATCGGCGTGACGTCGAATGGCACGGCGCTCAGGTCCAGTACCGTGATGTTGGCTTTCGGTTCGCCGAGCCCAACAAAATCGTTCATCAGATCCGTGAGCGTCTCGGTCGAGGTGCGCCGTTGGGGCTTCAGCAGGAAATCATAACGCGTGTCGTTCAGCAGGCTTTCCAGGCGCACCAGCAACTGGTCGAACTTGCCGTACAGGGGTGATTTCTTCTTGCCGAAGTCCGAGGTTTCCTCGTTGGCATCCCGCAAGTTCTCCACGAGTTCGTCCATGGAAAAGAATACCGGGGAGTCGACCGTGATGTGGCCCAGGTCCAGGTGCTTGTTGACATCCCGTTTCATACGCAGGATCACCGAACGCATGTAGGAGGTCTGCGTGGATGCGTCCGGGTCGGCGGGGTCGACGATCAACTCGGCAATCTCCGAGAACCTCAGCAGCCAATAGGGAAACTCCAGGTCCTGGGCCTTGATGCACCGGGTCTTGCCAGCCGGGAAGGGCGATTTCACCGCGACGCCCTCGTCGCTGTCGCTGTACTCGCCGTGCATGTCGAGCAGGATGATGTGCGCCTTGGGCATGGCGCGCAGCGCGGCCTGAATGAGGCTGGTGACGGTCCAGGACTTGCCGGCGCCCGACTGGCCCAGGATGGCGGCATGACGGCCGAAGAACGCGGAGGCGTCCAGGCACACGTCGATGCCTTCGAATGCGCTGAGCTTGCCGACCTTATAGTCGTTTTCGCTGTGCTCGGAGAATACCTTCTCCAGCTCCCACATCGACACCAGGTGCAGGTCGGCCCCCGTGGACGGGTAATGATTCACCCCGCGCGTGAAGTCTCCGTCGGCATTGAGTTCACCGAGCGGGCTCAAGCGCACCATGTACTGCACGCGGTGGTCGTCGTCGACCTCGCGCCACATCCTGTCGACCATGACCAGGATGTTGCTGTCGCCCTGCTTGACGGTCATGTAGGAGCCGATCTGCCCGACGCGAACCTTGTGCATGCCGAACATCCGTTCGGCCACGAAATCATCGCCCTCGGCTTCCAGGCGGGCATTGAAATGGTCGCCGGTCACTTCCGTCAGCCGGCCGATCAGAGTGTCTTTGGTGGTTTGCATGCTGCTTTTCTCCCCCGGGGTTACCCGCCTGTCCTGCTCACAGGGGCCGGCGAGCCCGGTCGTTCCCTCCCTGGATCAATTCAGCGATCGCTCCAGTCGTCCACGAACGCAAGATTAAGCATAAGGGGGAGCGGGTGCAACGCTTTGCCCGACCCGGGACGGCAAGGCGACCCGCGCGACGCGTGCGGGCGCCGTCTCCGATCGCTGTCGACCCCCGCAGCTGTAACGGCGCGCCGCCGCAGCGGCGCGACCCTACCTGGATCAATTGGGAAGGCGACAAGACCTTCTATACTTAAAGGGTGCCGGCAGGTCCCGACGGCCGCCGGTGCGGGTGTCGAGGAAACGTGACTTGCAGCCATCAGTCGGCAAGCCACGGATTCGCTCGATCTGTTGCGGAGGGAGCCATGGCGATTGCGACCACATTGAAGAAATACCTCGATCAGCATCACATCGAGTATGACCTGGTTCACCACGCCCATTCCGAAACTGCGCTCGAAGCCGCGCACTCGGCCCACGTCCCCAGCCACCAGGTGGCCAAGGCGGTGGTGCTCGAGGATGAAAACGGCTTCGTCGTCGGCGTCCTGCCATCCACCAACCGTCTCGACCTCGAATGGGTCAACGAGACCTTGGGTCGAACCCTCGAGATGGCGCGCGAGAACGAGTTGACGGCGCTGTTCAAGGACTGTGAACTGGGTGCCGTTCCGGCGCTCAGCGAGGCGTATGGCCTCGACGTGGTCTGGGACGACCAGCTGAAGAACGTCCCGGATATCTACATCGAGGCAGGCGATCACGAGAACCTGATCCACATGCGTGGCGAATCATTCCGCGAGCTGATGAGGGCCATGCCACACAGCATCATCAGCGCGGAGAAAGACTACTCGCGGTGGATGCACGACTGAGTTGAACGGGCCGGGCAGGGCGCCCGGACCGAGCGACCCAGTGCGGGATCAATGAAGGCACGCCCGGACCACCAGCGGGTGCGGGTGGTTTATGCGCGTGGCGTCGATATCTGCTCGAATGGAACGGGACTGCCGGGCGCTCCCCGGCACCACTTTGCCAGCGCCT
>WVWV01000125.1:0-435 GCA_011773845.1 Lysobacterales bacterium
GATTTGCTGGTTGACGTCAAGCGGAACCGGCTGTGGGTCTGCACCGCAGCGAATGAGCGTTTTGTGCGGTTCGAAGACGTCGACAGGGGGCGCTCGGCGCTGCTGGAGTTCGACCTGAGCAGCCTCGAACTGAAGGGCCGCTATCCAATCCCGGTGGATGGCTTGCCGCATAGCCTCGGGAGCATGACGCAGACGCCCAGCGGCGACATTTTCGTGGTCGACCGCACCCTGCCGATCGTATTCGTCAAATCCATGATCGAAGACCGCATTGCGCCGTTGTTCATGTCGAGCAACATGGTGAGTCTTCGGGACATCACGAGTTCGCCGAATGGGAAAAAGCTCTACGTAGCGGACTATGAAATGGGCATCAGCGTGATTGACCTAGAAACCCAGGACGCCGGCTTCGTGCGCGTGCCGGCCAACCTGAACCTCGGT
>WVWV01000125.1:449-68361 GCA_011773845.1 Lysobacterales bacterium
AGCGCGTGATGCGGCTGCAACTCAACGATACAGGCGACACGATCACCAACACGGCACCGCTGGCGGTGGCCCTGGATAGCTTCGACTATCCCAGCCACGGCGTCGTGGTGGGGAACGATCTTGTTTTCTATGCCAGCAGCTACTGGAACCGTGACCCGGCCGCGGGCGAGACCGTCACGGTGCTGCGCACGGATATCGCCGGCGGGCAGGACATCGTCCCGCCCGATGTCCAGAAATTCAGGGAAGACATGGAAAGGGACGGCCGGGTCGCGCCGCTGACATCGGGGCCCGAAGAGGCATCCAGCGACGACGGCTAGGCGGTCTGCAGGCAGCGTTGGCGCAGCATGGCGCCGAATGCCAGTTCATCGAAGACGCGGTTGAGGCGGGCGGCGTCGATCGCGCCCCGGCGGATTTCCGGTTGCTTCAGGGCCGAGGGGACCTCGGTGTGGATAAGCGTCAGTTGGCGGGCGAGCTCGGCCTTCTCGCGGTGTTCGCCCAGCCGGCGGTGCACCGAGGCCGCGCCGCGGATACTGAGGTACGGGACTTCCTCGAGACGCGCGAACAGGTTCTCCAGGTCATCGAAATGGCGTAGCAGCGCCGCCGCGGTCTTGGGCCCTACGCCCGGGACACCGGGGATGTTGTCCACCGAGTCACCGGTCAGCGCGAGATAATCGGCCATTTGCTCGGGGCGCACGCCGAAGGCCTCTGCAGCCCTGTGATGATCGAGCTTGCGCCTGCGGGCAAAATCCCACCATGTATCCCCCTCGCGGATCAATTGCAGCAGGTCTTTGTCGCTGCTGACCAGGCACACCGGGTGCCCGCGGGCACGCCAGTATTCGCTCAGTGTGCCGATCAGGTCATCGGCCTCGTAGCGCGGATCCGCGAAGCAGCGCAGCCCCAGTGCCTCGGCCACCTCGCGCGCCCATTCGAATTGCCGCTTGAGTTCGGCGGGTGCGGGTTCGCGGTTGGCCTTGTAGTCGGGATAGATCTCGTTGCGGAAGCTGGTGGTCAGTGACGCGTCGAAGGCGATCGCGAGGTGGTCGGACTCCGCCTGTTCCAGCAGGCTGCACAGGAAACCCGTGAAGCCGTACACGGCGTTGGTCGGCTCGCCGCGGCCAGTGGCGAACTCGTCCGGCACCGAGTACCAGGCTCGGAAGATGTAGACACTGGCATCGACCAGGTAGGCGGGACCGAGGCTCACGGCCGGCGCCCGCCGGCCCGGCGCGCTGCCGACGGGCCGGGAATTTGCGGCGTCAAGGCCGTACGATGATGCCCCATGGCCGCGGCCCGGGCTCAGGCGAGCAACGCCTGGCCTTGCTCGACGCGCTTTCGCAGGACGCTGTGCCGGGGGAAATGCGCCAGCAGGAATTCCATCTGGTCGGCCAGGATCTGCCGGCCCTGCAGGTAGACATATTCAGCGTGCGTGGGTGTGAAGGGAATGGCCAGCAGTTGAATGCCGGCCTGCTCCGGCGTCCGCCCGGCTTTGAAATTGTTGCAGCGCTTGCACGCGGTCACCACGTTGTTCCAGGCGTCCCTGCCTCCCTGGCTGAGCGGCTTGACATGGTCGCGGGACAGCATGAAATGCGCATACTGCTGGCCGCAATACAGGCACAGATTCTGGTCGCGTCTGAACAGGGCCTTGTTGCTGAGGGGCGGCACGTAGCCGTCCCCGAACAAGTGCTTGCGGGGATGGTGA
This sequence comes from Lysobacterales bacterium, assembly GCA_011773845.1. GTDB lineage: Bacteria > Pseudomonadota > Gammaproteobacteria > Xanthomonadales > SZUA-36 > WVWV01. The sequence goes on from WVWV01000125.1 coordinate 2,146, forward strand.
CCGGTGGTGGCGAGGATTGCATTGACCTCGACCACGCTGCGCCGTCCGCTGCGGGCATTGATGCCGCCGTGGATGCTGTACAGCGTCCGGCCCAGCGTGTAGCTCACCTGCTGCAGGGCGATCAGGCGCACCGCTTCCTGGTAGCCTACCCATTCCAGCGGCATGCCCGAGACATCCGTGCGCAGCACCTGCTGTTGCAGGCCGACTTCATTCATGGTTGCAAGCGGATCTCGCCGCCGGGTTGCGCTTGTTGGTCGCCATGCTGTGGCTATATATCCTGTTTTCCCCCAAATCGCAAACGCTCTGCCTGGATTCCGGCGGCAGCGCAAGCGACGGCACGGCGCGCGATTGAAAACCGCCTGCGCGAACCCCACGCTGGGTTTTGAGGTCGAAGCGGTATGCGATTGGAATTGAGCGGACAAATCGACAGAATCGGGATGCGTCTCGGGGTGATGCTGGCGCTTGGCCTGGCCAACGCGGCGTCGGCAGCCCTGCCAGCGGTAGTGGATGGGCAGCCCTTGCCGTCCCTGGCACCGATGCTCGAGCAGGTCACCCCCTCGGTGGTCAATGTCTACACCCAGACGCGCGTACGCGTGCGCAGCCCGTTGCTGGACGACCCGCTCTTCCGCCGGTTCTTCAATATCCCCGATATCCCTCGTGAGCGGGTCTCCCAGAGCCTCGGCTCCGGCGTCATCGTCGATGCCGAGCACGGCTATGTGCTCACCAACAACCACGTGATCGAGGGCGCCGACGACATCGCCATCACCCTGAAGGACGGCCGCAGCCTGGAAGCCGAGCTGATCGGCACCGACCCCGACACCGACCTCGCGGTCATCCGGATTCCGGCCGAGAATCTCAGCGCCCTGCCGCTGGCCGATTCCGACCAACTGCAGGTGGGGGATTTCGTGATCGCGGTGGGCAACCCCTTCGGCCTCGGCCAGACGGTGACCTCGGGCATTGTCAGTGCACTGGGCCGTACCGGCCTGCGGGGGCTCGAATTCCAGAACTTCATTCAGACCGACGCTTCCATCAATCCCGGCAATTCCGGCGGCGCCCTGGTCAACCTGCGCGGCGAGCTGGTCGGCATCAACACCGCCATTTTCACCCCCAGCGGTGGCAACGTGGGCATCGGGTTTGCCATCCCCTCGGCCATGGCCCGTTACGTCATGGACCAGCTGGTGCGCTTCGGAGAAGTGCGGCGCGGCACGCTCGGCCTCATCGTGCAGAATCTGACGGGCGAGCTGGCCGGGGCGTTCGGCCTGGAAGGGGGGCAGGGCGCGCTGGTGGCGGAAGTGCTGCCGAATTCCGCGGGTGAGCGGGCCGGCCTCCAGCCTGGGGACGTGGTGGTTGGCCTGGGGGGGCGGCCGGTGCGGAATGCGCAGGATTTTCTGAACGAAGAGGGGCGGGTGCCGGTCGGCGAGGAGGTCAGCCTCGACTTCCTGCGCGATCGCCGGCAGCGGTCCGCGAGCCTGCTGCTGCAGGCAATGCCGGAATTGCGGGGTGAAGAATTCAACGCCCGTCTCGCGGGCGCGCTGTTCACCGAATTGCCGGCCAGGTTGCGCGACGGCCGCAACTCGGGCGTGCTGCTGGCGGAACTGGAGCCGCGCAGTCGGCTGGCCTACGAGGGCCTGCGGCCGGGCGACATCATCACTGGCGTCAACCGGGTGACGGTGCGCAACCTGCCGGAGATGCGAGCGGCGCTCGAGGACCTGGAAGGCCCGATCATGCTGCAGATTCGCCGCAACGACCGCGCCTATCTGGCGCGCATCGACTGACACGTCGTCGGCGAATCCCCGCGCGCCGCGCTGGGGAGCCGCCGCTACCGCTGTACACGCGCATGGCATACACTGATTCTCTGAGGGCGAGGAGTGCAAAGTGAGCTATAACCGCGAACACGACCCGGCGGCCATACCCTTGCTGCCCATCGCCGCGCCCGAACTCGAGGCGTGGATCACCCGCGCCCCGGCACGCCACCAGCGCTGGCTCAAGAGTTCGCGCTTCGAGGCCAAACCGGGCCAGTGGTGCGCGCTGCCGGGCGATGACGGCGAGATCACCGAAGTCGTTTTCGGCATGGAGAACGACGGTTGGCTGTACCAACTCGCGGGCTTGCCGGCCAGCCTGCCGGCGGCCAACTACCGGCTGGTGTCGATCTGGAACGAGGACCAGCGCATCCAGGCCAGCCTCGGCTGGGGTCTCGGCAGCTATCGCTTCGAACGCTACAAGTCCGCATCCGAACCGCGACCCGTTTTATGCCTGGAAGACGATATCGCCCCCATCGTGGAACGGATGTACGATGCCCAGGCGCTGGTGCGAGACCTGGTCAACACCCCGACCGAGGACATGGGCCCCGGTGAGCTTGCGAGCGCAGTGACGGGCATCGCCGATGAGTTCGGGGCCCGGATCGAGACCATCACGGGCGATGACCTGTTGACCGAGGACTTTCCCGCGGTGCACGCGGTGGGCCGGGCCGCGCAGCGCGCCCCGCGCATGATCTGCATGAGCTGGGGCGAGCGCAAGGCGCCGCTGCTGGCGCTGGTGGGCAAGGGCGTGTGTTTCGATACCGGCGGCCTCGATCTGAAGACCGCGGCCGGCATGAAACTGATGAAAAAGGACATGGGTGGCGCCGCGCACGCACTGGCGCTGGCCCGCCTGGTCATGCAGTACGAACTCCCGGTGCGATTGCTGCTGCTCATACCGGCGGTCGAGAATTCGGTGGCCGGCAACGCGTATCGCCCGGGCGACGTGGTGCATACCCGCAAAGGGCTGAGCGTGGAGATCGGCAACACCGATGCGGAGGGTCGGGTGATCCTGGCCGATGGCCTCGCCTATGCCTGCGAGCACGGGCCGGACCTCATCATCGACTTCGCCACCCTGACGGGCGCGGCCCGCGTCGCCCTGGGGCCGGACCTGCCGCCGATTTTCAGCAACCACCTGGAGATCGCGCAGAGCATTGCCGATGCGGGCGAGCGCGTGGAAGACCCGGTGTGGGTGATGCCGCTGTATCAGCCCTACCGGAAAATGCTGAAAAGCGGCATTGCCGACCTGAACAACATCAGCAATTCCAACTACGGCGGATGCATTACGGCCGCCCTGTTCCTCGAGCACTTCGTCACGCCGGAAACGCACTGGGTGCACATCGACACCTTTGCCTGGAACCAGAACGATCGCCCCGGGCGGCCGACCGGCGGCGAGGCCATCGGTATGCGCGCGGTGTTCAACTACCTGCGCGAGCGCTACGGCTAGGCGTTGATGCCCGCGGTTACAGCAGCACGAATCCCAGTACCGCGACCAGGCCGCTCACCAGGCCCAGCAGGGTGACGTAACTGGTGCCAATGGCTCCGAATTTCAGCACGGTCAGGAACCAGTTCTGCCGATAGACCACCCGCAGCGCGAGCAGCAGGTAAATCGGTATCCAGGCGAGCAGGCCCGCCGCCAGCCAGGCGCTGGCCGTCGCCCCCCAGGCGATGTCGTGGGCCGCGAACCACGGCTGGGCCCCGTTGAGCGGCAACACCAGGCTCAGGCTGACGAAGACGAAGGCGTGGTAGTGAAGGGTCAGGATCAGGTGCTCGATGTAGTAGCGGCGGGCGAACAGGTACCAGAACTTGAACAACAGCGCGACCAGGGGCAGCAGCACGAACAGGGCGCCCGGGAGAATATCGCGTATCTGCTCCACGAACAGGTTGGGATTGGCGCCGATTTGCCGCGCCTTCGCGGGTGATTCGGCAATCTCGTCGTTGATCCAGTCGTTGACGAAATCCGGCATGAAATCGAGCACGAAGGGATTGTGATCCCGGTCCCAGGGCTTGCCGTCGACCAGGAACTGGTCGGTGGTGAACGTGTGCTCCGGGCCCGTCGCCCGCGCCAGATCCTCCACGTCGATGGCGCCGCTCTCGATCGCCTCGATGAGTTGTTGCGCGTCTCCCGAAGCGAGCCGCGCCGCGACTTCCGGCGACAGTTGCGGGGCTTGCTCGGAAGATATCCTGAGGCTCGGCGCGCCGTCCTCCGCCCCGATGCGAACGTCGATGCCGGCGGTTTCGGCGGACAGCAGGGCGGCGAGCAGAAAGAAGATGATGCTGGAGAACAGGTACAAGCGGATGGGCGGCGTATAACGAAAACGCCGTCCGGCCAGGTAATCGCGGGTGAGCCGACCCGGCTTGAACAGCAGCGTCGTGAGGGTGCGCGCGAGGCGTGAATCGAGGTCGAGCGTGTCCTGCATGAATTCACGCAGCAGTGCCGGAAAGAAGCGCAGGAAGTTCCGGTCGGGCTGACCGCAGTAATGGCAGAAGGGCCCCTCCAGCTGCGTGCCGCAATTCAGACAGGCGCCCGAGCCCGCCAGTCTGGCGGGTGGCAGCGTCAGCGCCCGATCCCTGCCCGGTTCGGTCACCCTGCCCCCGTCCTCTGGTCCGAGCGGCGCAGCACTTGTCATCTTTGGTCCCCGCTCACAACAGCCCGCGCCCGCGCATCCATTCGCAGGTGTCTGCCAACAGTGTGCGCACCGGGGTGAACGTATAGCCCAGCTCCCGTCGCGCCCGGCTGGAGTCGCAGGGGATGTGGTGGGTGATCAGGGCGGCGCCCTCGGGGGTCAGGTCGGGCGGCTTCCCGGTGATGGCGGCAGCGAGCACGTAGGCCCGCGCTGCGATCGCCAACAGCCACGGGGGAGAGGCCCGGCGCGGCACCCTGCGGCCCAGCAACTCTCCGGTGAGCCGGATGACTTCCAGGAATGGCGTGTCATGGCCCCCGAGGAGGTAATTGGCGCCCGTGCGGCCGGCGTGGAAGGCGGCCACATGGGCCTTGGCCACCTCGCGGACATCCGCGAAGGGCCCGCCGCCGGGCGGTACGCCCGGCAGTTTGCCCTGGCTCACCAAACGGATCATTCGCGACCAGTTGTGCCGGTCGCCGGGGCCCAGGATATGGGCCGGGTTGAGGATCACCGCGTCCAGCGCCCGTTCCCTGACGGCCTGCTTGACGATGCCCTCGGCCACGGACTTGGTGCGCACGTAGTTGATCCAGTCGGCATTGTCGTGGCGTGGGCTGTCCTCGGTGAGCAAGTCGTGCCCAAAGCCCCACACCACGAAACTCGACGTGTGCACCATGCGCCGCGCGCCGCTGGCGAGCGCGGCATCCACGACGTGACGGGTGCCATCCACATTCACGCGTTCCTGGGCAGCGTTTCTTCGCGACCAGATGTTGGTGCTGGCCGCGACATGGAACACGCAGTCGACGGCTGCCGGCATGGCCGCCACCACCGAGCCAGGATCGGTCAGGTCGCCGATGCGCAGGTCGAGATCGAGCGCCTCGATGTCTTCCATTGGCGAGTCTGCGCGTACCAGTGCCGTCACCCGCCAGCCCTGGCGCACCAGTTCCGCGGCGAGGTTTGCGCCCACGAAGCCCGTGGCGCCGGTCAGAAAAGCACTGCGAGTCATATCCTCCGGTAGAATGCGCTGATTCAAACTGGGTTCCGGGCGTGACTAGTATAGCGGTTGCCAGGGACCATCCCGCGGAAATCCGGCGCACGCTGCAATTGGCCACGCCCGTGATGATCGGGCTGGTCGCAAGTCTGGGCATGAATTTCGTCGACACCGTGATGGCGGGGCGGTTGCCGGACAAGGACGTGGCGCTGGCGGCGCTGGCCACCGGCGGCGCGCTGTGGTCCGCGATGCTGATGTTGGCGCTGGGCGTCTTGATGGCGCTGCAACCCGTCGTGGCGCAACTGGACGGTGCCGGCCTGAAGCAGGAGGCCGCGGCGGCGGCCCGCCAGGCCTTCTGGTTGGCATTGGCCGTGGCGCTGCCGTTCACCGGCCTGATGGTCGGGGGTGGCGAGGTGTTGAGCCGGCTCGACGTGGACGCTGCCATCGTACCCACCGCCGATGGCTACCTCGGCGCGCTGGCGTGGGGTGCGCCGGCCATGTGCCTGGTGTTCCTGCTGCGTTTCTTCAGTGAGGGCACCGGTCACACCCGGCCCACGATGTACATCGGCCTATTCGGCGTGGTGGTCAACGTACCGCTCAACTGGGTGCTCATGTTCGGCAAGCTGGGGCTTCCGGCCATGGGTGCGCGCGGCTGCGGCTACGCCACCTCGATCGTCATCTGGCTGCAGGTATTGCTGCTGTGGTGGTACGTGCGCGGCCATCATCATTTTCGTGGATTTGCTCTTTTCAGCCGCTGGGATTGGCCGAATCTCAGCAGCTTGCGGGAAATGTTGCGGATCGGGCTGCCCATCGCGGTCACCATCTTTGTCGAGAGCAGCCTGTTCGTGGCGGCAGCCCTGTTGATCGGGCGGCTGGGCCCGATCCCGACCGCGGGTCACCTGATTGCGATCAATTTTTCGGCACTGATGTTCATGATCCCGGCCGGCTTGACGAGCGCGGTTACCACCCGCGTGGGCAATGCGATCGGCCGCGGGGAACCCGGTGCGGCCCGCTATGCCGGCCTGATCGGACTGTTCCTGGTGCTGTGCTCGCAGACCATCAGCGCGGCCGTCATGCTCCTGTTACCCGGTGCGATCGTGAGCATCTACACCAGCGACGAGACCGTGGCGGCGGTCGCCGTGGCGTTGCTGTTCTACGCCGCCATCTTCCAGCTTCCGGATGGCATCCAGATCTGCGCCGCGGGGGCGCTGCGGGGCCTGAAGGACACGTTCGTGCCCATGTTCTATAACGTTGTTTCCTACTGGCTGGTCGGGCTGACCTGCGGTTATTACCTGACCTTCCAGCGCGAACTCGGCCCGGCCGGCATGTGGGTCGGCATGATCGCGGGCTTGAGCATCGGGGCCGTGCTGATGGCTACGCGATTCCTGCGAACCAGCCGACGGCTTCAGGTCAGCGAGGCTGCGACTCCCGTTCCAGGTCCCTGAAGCGGCGCTCCAGTTCGGCGATGCGCGCCTCGCGCCCACGCAGTTCCGGCGCCGACAACGCCTCCTGGCGCGGGCGCCCGGAGCGGAACCGGGGCAGCAGGATGGCCAGCAACACGTAGACGATGCCGGTGGCGAGGGTCTGGATCAGCAGCCCGGCGACGAATACGGCGCGCAGCGCCCAGACATTCCAGCCCAGCCGTTGTGCGAGGTCGGCGCATACGCCCGCCAGCAGGGCATGCTCGTGACGATCGGTGCTCACCGCTCAGGCCTCGTTCGCTTCCGCCGCGCTCGGCGATGCTGCCGAACCGGCAACCCGGGCCCGCAGGGCCTCCAACTCGGCCTCGATGGCCGGGTCGTCGGCAGCGGCCTCGGCTTGCCACGCCGGCGGCGCGAAGCCGCCCACCTCGTACGAGCGCACCCGCGCCTCCAGGCGTTCGACCTGCGACTGCAGGCGATCGAAACGGCCCATGGCCTGACGCAGCTTGCGCTCGTTGGCGGACAGGCGCCTGTCCTCGCGCGGTGGCACCGGGGTGGGCGCATCCCGTCGCAGCATGGCCTTCAGCCGTGACTTGGCCTCCGCGAGCTTCGCTTTGAGGGTGGTCATGTCCTGCTCGAGCCGCGCAATGCGTTCCTGCAGCAGCGCCTGTTCGTCCTGCCTCGCTTGCAATTGCTCGTTGAGCTCCTGCTTGGCCCGCAGCGCGGCGCGCGCCAGGTCCTCGCGTCCGACCGCGACGGCTTTTTCCGCACGCTCCTCCCATTCGGCGAGTTCCGTGCGCAGCCGGTCCGCCGTGCGGTCGGTTTGCTGCTGCTCGGCCAGCAGGTCGGCGGCCGCGAGCCGCGCGTCTTCGCTTGCGTCCTCCATTTCGCGAATGAGCGCCCGCAGCAGTTTCTCCGGATCTTCCGCCTTCTCGATCAGGGCATTGAGGTTGGCGGCAATGACGTACCGGATTCTCGAAAAGGTTCCCATGGATTTGGCTCCTGTGGCAAAAAACGGTCCTGTGTCCTATGGATGCAGGTTCCATGCCAAACAAGGAAATGTGAATTAAAACATCGCCATAAGAACATGTGCGGGCGACGGAACGGGTGCCTGGGTGGTCTGAACGATTACTATTTGGCGAACATATGCCATTCCGGGTGCGACGCGCGCGGGCGCGACATCCCCAAGCGGCCTTGACGGTTCCGAGCCCGGCATGACGTTTGGCGGTTTGTGAGCCGACCTTCGCCTTCATACAATAAGGCTCTGAGAGTCGTGGACGATGCCATGAACAGCCAGCGATCACTGCCGGTGCGTATTCTGCGGGGCCTTTGGCAGGCCATCGACGGGGCCCGCAAGGTCTTCCTGAACCTCCTGTTCCTGCTGCTGATATACCTGCTCTGGGTGCTGGTGCTGAAACCGGAGGAACCGCTGCGCATGCGCGGCAAAACGACCCTGGTGGTCCGCCCTTATGGCGTCGTCGTCGAGGAGTATTCGGGCACGCCCCTGGACCGGGCATTGCAGCAACTCACCACCGTGACCCCGGAGGAAACACGCCTGCGGGATCTCGTGGGCGCCATCGACCGGGCGGCCGATGACGGCCGGATTTCGCAGATGGTGATCGAAACCGACTACATGTGGGGCATCGGGCTGGCCTCATTGCAGGAACTGGAGCGGGCGGTCACCGGATTCAAGGCGCGCGGCAAGCCGGTGGTGGCCATGGCCGATGTGCTCGGTCAGCAACAGTACTACCTGGCGGCGTTGGCGGACGAAATCTGGCTGAGCCCCGACGGCCTGGTATGGATCGACGGCTACTCCAATTACAGGCACTTCTACCGCGACGGGCTCGAGAAGCTGGCAGTCGAGGTTAATCTGTTCCGCGCGGGCGAGTACAAATCGGCCATGGAGCCGTTCGTGCGCGACGACATGTCGCCCGAGGCCAAGGAAGACGCGCTGTTCTGGATCGGCAGCCTGTGGCAGCAATACCTGGACGGGGTTTCGCGCAATCGCGGCGTGCCCCTGGAGACACTCTCGCGAGCCATCGATGAATTCGCCGACCGCATCGAGGCGGTGGAAGGGGATTTTGCCGCGTTCGCACTGCAGCTCGGCCTGGTGGACCGGCTGATCAGCCGGCCGCAGGCGCGCCAGGAGCTGGCGGCCCGGGCTGCACCGAATGACGCGGGTGACAGCTATCGTGCCGTGGGCGTGGAGCATTACCTGGAAATCACCGATGCCGCATTGCGCCCTGCGCCCGCCAACCGGATTGCCGTGGTGGTGGCCGAGGGGGAAATCCTTCCCGGCCATCGTGAGTCCGGCCGGGTGGGCGCCGAATCGACCGCCGGCGAGCTGCGCAGCATCGGCCGTGACAGCGACGTCAAGGCCGTGGTGTTGCGCGTCGACAGCCCCGGGGGCGAGATCATGGCTTCCGAGCTGATCCGCCGCGAGGTCCAGGCGCTGCGTGACGGCGGCCGGACCGTCGTGGTGTCGATGGGTGATGTGGCGGCTTCGGGCGGCTACTGGATTTCGATGGGGGCGGACGAGGTCTGGGCCAGTCCCGCCACCATCACCGGTTCGATCGGTGTCTATGGCATGATCCCGACGTTCGCTGCGACGCTGGACAAGATCGGCATCCATGCGGATGGCGTGGGCACGACCCGCATGGCAGGCAAGTTGCGCATCGACCGGCCGCTGGACCCGGACCTGCGGCGCATTTTCCAGGCCAGCACCGAACACGCGTACCGGGATTTCGTCACCCTGGTGGCGGAGGCGCGCGAGATGAGCCCGGCCGAAGTTCACGAGGTGGCCCGCGGCCGTGTCTGGAGCGGTGCGCAGGCGGTCGAACGCAAGTTGGTCGACCGCACCGGTACGCTGAAGGACGCCATCGATGCTGCCGCACGGATCGCCGGGCTGGGTGCCGATTATGCCGTCACCTGGAGCGAGCCGGAGGTGACGGCGTTCGAGGGCTTCGTGCTGGAACTGACCTCCGGTGCGGCGGTGAGCCTCGGTCGGCACCTCACCGGGGAAGGCCCCATCCACGCCGGCCTGGTCCAGCGTCTGCTGGACGACGTGCAACGCCTGCTGCGCCGGGATGGGGCGCTGACCATCGCTGCCCACTGCCTGTGCGGCATTGAGTAAATGACCGCCCCCGGCGCCGGCGACACGGTGTCCGCCAGCCAGCCCTGGCGCCTCGATGGCCAACTGGCGGTGGTTACCGGGGCCAGCAGTGGCATCGGTCGGGCGATGGCGCTCGAACTCGCCGACCTGGGCGCCGACCTGATGCTGGCCGCGCGCCGCCTGCCGGCGCTGGAAGAGAGCGCAGAGCTCATCCGCACGCGCGCGCCCGCCTGCCGGATATGGATGGTTGCGGCAGACCTCGCCACCGAGGCAGGCAGGGAAGCCCTGTGGGTCGCAATGCAGGCGCGGGGCAGCCTGCAGATCCTGATCAACAATGTCGGATTCAATATTCGCAAACGCATGGAGCACCTCACCCTGGAGGAGTACCGGCAGGTCCAGGAGGTCAATACCACCACTGCGTTTGAACTGTGTCGTCGGCTGTTGCCACTGCTGCGGGCGGGAGCGCCCGCCAGCGTGGTCAACAATGCCTCGGTTGCCGGGCTGACGCACTTGCGCACCGGCGCACCCTACGGCATGAGCAAGGCGGCCCTGATCCAGCTGACCCGCAACCTGGCCGTCGAGTGGGCCCCGTTCGACATACGCGTCAACGCGGTTGCGCCCTGGTATATCGACACGCCGTTGGCGCGCCAGGTGATGGATGACGACCAATACCTGGCGGAAATCCTGTCTCGCACACCCATGGGGCGCGTGGGGACGCCGGAGGAGGTGGCGCGGGTCATGGCCTTCCTGTGCCTGCCAGCGGCCGCGTACGTGACCGGCCAGTGCCTGGCGGTGGATGGTGGCTTCAGTGTCTATGGTTTCTGACGTCGGCGCCGCTATCGCCTGAGTGCGGCGCTCGCGAAAGGGTTTCAGCCGCTGGCGTCGTCCATGCAGGCCGCCCGCAGTCGCCGCCCGCTCTCTTCCACCCCCGCCGTGTCGAGCTGGGCCAGGCAGCGCCCCGCGGCGCGGGTATCCACCATCAGATATTCGCGGTTGTGCGGGTGCAGCTGCGCCATGCGGGTCGTGATCAGCACCGAGCAGAGCAGCCGGGCGCCTACCAGCCCGGGTATCAACTCCAGTTCTTCCGCCCGCAGGGGGTAGACGGCATGGTAGGCGCTGATGAGCGGCAGCAGATCGCGCACGGGATCGCCATGGCCGCTGAGATGATAGGCGCAGGCCACGCCCAATTCGCACACCAGCGGGGCCTCCAGCGCGTCGCCGAAATCGATCACGCCACTGACGCTCCGTTGGTCCTGGGCATCGAGCAGGACATTGTCCGGGTTGAAGTCATTGTGGATCACCTGGGTCCTCAGGCCGGCCAGGCGCGGCAGGGTTCGTGTCGTGCAGGCGTCCAGTGAATCCAGTATCAGCGCCCGCAGGTCGTCGCTGTCGATCGCCTGGGCCATATCGCCGAGGCGCCCTACATGGCGGATGTCCCAGACGAGCTCGCGCCGGGCCGCCGGGCTGCTGATATGAGCCAGGGCCCGATCCAGCCGCGCCAGGGCCGAGCCCAGGGACTCCAGCACTGCGGGCGAAGAAGCGACGTCCCGCAGGAAAATGCCGTCCAGCCAGGTCATCAGGCACACCCGGTGGCGTTTGCCATCCCCGGTGGTGTGGTCTGCGAGCAGGGCGCCATCGCGGGTTCGGCACAAGCCGGGTGTCGGCGGCGCCTGCGGGGCGGCTTGCAGGCCGTCCAGCATGGCGGCGATGAACTCGATCGCCTCGGCATCCTGGCTGTGGTTCCAGATCTTCAGGGTATAGCGGCGGCCATCGCTGGCGTCGATTCGAAAATTGCGGTCGCGCTCGCTGTCCAGGGCGGAGGCGGTGCCCTGCACGCCGAAATGACGATGGGCCAGCTCGGCGGCCTCGGCGCTCCCGACTGCGGGCCTCGCGGTCCGCATGGTCTGCAGCCGCCCGCTCATGCGCGCGGATGGAATATTGTGGCTCGGAAAACGGCTTCCGGCATGGACGGGTGGGCGGCTCGCTGGCCTACCGGGCCTGGGTCACGTCCGGCAGGCCGCTGTGCAGGAACCACCGCTGGCGCTCCTCGTTCCAGTGCCATTCCTGTCGGTCCATGACCGATCGCTCGACGGCGCGGTTCTTGTTGAACATCCGGATTTCCACCACCTGCTGCACGCGCGTGCCCTCGTCCATCGGCACGGCCGAGCGAACCGTGTACTGGGTCACCCGGAACAGCCGCAGGCGCTCCATGTCCAGTGGGGTGATCGGATGCTCCGAGAGGTGCTCTGGCGCCAGAAAGTCGAGCGCCGCATCCCATTGGCTCCAGCGAATCACGGTTTCGTACTGGAGCAGGGTCTCATCCAGGGAGGTGGCCTTGGGATCGGTCGCGCAGCCGCTGGCAAGCAGCACTGCCAGCAGCAGCCCGGCCAGCCGGCATAAGGGTCGTGATGACTTGATCATGGGTTTCTCGGCGGGTCCTTGGTCCAGGGGAAAAGTACGCGTTACCGCGCTTCAGGTCCAGCTATTCAACCGGCGGCCCGGAGCAGGGCCCGGGGCTGAAACGGGTCACGCCGTTGGCGCGCGCGACGCAGGCGTTACCGTAGGTTTTGCCGTCGCAGCCGCATACCGGGTCGTATTGCATGGTACAGGCGACCGGTGGCGCTGGCGGCTCGACCCGGCACCCGGCCTCATCGCCGGCGGTCTCCATGCGCGCGGCGCAGGCCGCCATCACGGTGACCAGCAGGGCACCCAGCAGGGCTTTGGGCAGGCGCTCAACCATGGAAATGCCGCCATATCAACGTGCCCCACACGCACGCGATGAGGAGCAGTGCCAGCAGCACCGCGGCGGATCCCATGTCCTTGGCCTGGCCGGACAACTCGTGCCGCTCGTCCCCGATGCGGTCGATGGTGGTCTCGATGGCGGTATTGAGCAGTTCCACGATCAGCAGGATGAACAGCGGCACCACCAGCAGCAGCCATTCCAGCAGATGGGTCTGCAACCAGAAGGAGGCCGCAAAAAGCGCAGCAACCAGCAACAGCTCCTGCCGAAAGGCCGCCTCGTTCCGAAACGTCGCCCGCAGCCCGCGCAGCGAATACCGGGTCGCATCGATCAGCCGTGCCGTGCCGGACTTGCCCGGTTTCATCGCACGCGCACGTACTGCCCGTCGAACACCGTGGTCCAGCTCTTGCCATCGGCACTGGTCTGCCAGTGCTGCCTGACCGAGCCGTCCGCATTGGGCGTCCAGCGGATGCGGTTCATCACCTCCCTGCCATCCGGCCCGGCCCGGGTCCCGCTCAGCACCATGTGGCCATCGGTGAACCCGCCATCGAGCAGCAACAGGACGCCGCTGGCGTCGACCCAGGTCTGGTGCCAGCGCCCACTGGCCTGGTCGTAGACATTCAGGCTGCTGCCCGACCAGCCGCTGACACTCGTCCAGGCCTCACTCAGCACGCAGCCATCGTGGCGCAGTTCGATGGTGTTGGCGCCCGCCGGCTGGCCGTTCTGGGTGACGGTCCAGTCACCGATCCAGAAATCGAACTGCCGGTGCTGTTCGCTGCTGCAGGGCTTCTGCGGCGACGCCCCGGCGGGCTCCGCCGGTGCTGCGGCCTGCTCCGCCAGAGCGGGCGCGCTGCCGATCAGAAGGCTGAATATCAAGGCTCGCATCTGGCTCCTCGCAGGGCGCGCAGGGCCCCGGGCGTTGCCGCGGGACGGGCGCGGATTCGTGCTAACATCCGCGTCACTTTACCATCCTTCCTTCGCGCCACGCATGCTGAAGATCGCTACCTGGAACGTCAACTCCCTGAACGTGCGCCTGCCGCACGTGCAGGCCTGGTGCCACGAAGCCCGGCCAGACATCCTGGCCCTGCAGGAGACCAAGCTCACCGACGATCGGTTCCCCGAGGCGGAGTTGCGCGAGGCGGGCTACCTCAGCGTGTACGCAGGCCAGAAGACCTACAACGGGGTCGCCATTCTCAGCTGCGAGCCGGGGGCGGACCCCGTCACGGACGTTCCCGGGCTCGACGACCCGCAACGACGCGTGCTGGCAGCCACTTACGGTGACCTGCGGGTCATCAACCTGTATGTGGTCAATGGCCAGGAGGTCGGTTCGGAGAAATTCGACTACAAGCTGGAGTGGCTGGCCCGGGTCACCGACTGGGTCGCCGCGGAGCTGGCCCGGCATCCGCGCCTGGTGGTGCTCGGGGACTTCAACGTGGCTCCCGACGACCGCGACGTGCATGACCCGGAAGCCTGGCACGAGCGGATCCTGTGCAGCACCCCGGAGCGCGAGGCACTGCAGCGCATGCTGGATGTCGGTCTGGTGGATACCTTTCGGCAGTTCGATCAGCCGGAGCGCTCATTCAGCTGGTGGGATTACCGCATGGCGGCCTTCCGCCGCGACATGGGCCTGCGCATCGACCTGATCCTGGCCTCGGAAACCCTGTCCCGGCAGTGTCGGGCCAGTTACATCGACAAGGAGCCGCGCCGCCAGGAGCGGCCTTCGGATCACACGCCGGTCATCGCCGAGTTCTCCTGACTCCGCGGCCACCGGCGCTCAGTCGCAGGCGAAGTCGGTCTCGCCAACCGGGCGGCACTGGGGTGGAAAGCCGTGTTGCCGCCAGAACCCCAGGTAGTGCGCCGCGGCCGCCTGTTTGAAGTGCGCGGTCTTGCGGAATTCCCGCAACATGGGCTGCCAGCCTGCCCGTCCATCGACCAGCGGTGAGAAGCAGTCGTAGCGTCGCAGCGCCAGGGCCACCTCGCTAAAATTGCACAGCCCGAGGTTGCTTTCCGCGGCCCATTGCTGCCAGCGGGCAACGCGCGCGGCGTGGTCCTGCTCGGGATGCTCCAAGGCATCGATCCAGTCCCTGACCGGGGCGTACTCGGCCCGCACTGAGGCCGCCGCCAGCACCAGGGCGGTAACCCGCTGACCGCTGCGCAGGTAATGCGGCAGGAAGGATGAGGTCACCGAGTGGAAATTGTGCTCCAGGGTTTCCTCGAGCAACGCGATCGCCCGCTCTTCTTGGCCGGCAAACAGCAGCGCCTCGGCCAGGTGCTGGCGACAATTCTGGTAAGCCGGGTCGATGGACAGGCAGCGCTCCAGGTCGGCAATGGCTTCTGCGAAGTAGCCGAGGTCCTTGTACATGATGCCGCGCCACAGCCAGGCGGTGGCGTTCTTCGGGTCACTCGCGGTGGCCGTATCGAGATCCTCCATGCCAGCCACGAAGCCTGGGCCGCGTTCGCTCACATACATGCCCCGGACCGCGTAGGGCATGGACAGGCCCGGATCGATCTCCAGCGCCCGATTGGCCGCTTCGAAGGCCAGCCCGTTATGGTCGATGCCGTCGCCCGCGAGCCATGAGGCGCTCACCAGGTGCGCCGCGGCGAGGCCCTCCCAGGCGCGCGCGAAGTTGAGGTCCATGGCGATCGCCTGTTCGAACAGTCGGATGCTCTCGGCCAGGTTCTTGCGGGCCACGAACAGGCTGCGCGCCTTCAGGTACAGCTGGTAGGCATCGAGATTGGTGGTGTCGGCCTCGACGGTGACCGCGTCGAGGCCGGTGCCCAGCTCCTGCCGCAAGGCCGCGACGATGGCATTGGCGATTTCGTCCTGGATGGTGAAGATGTCGGTCAGCTCGCGGTCGAAGGTGTCGGACCAGAGGTGGCGGTCACTGTCCGTGTCGATCAACTGCGCGGTGATCCGCACACGGTTTGCAGCCCTGCGAACGCTGCCCTCCAGGATGTGGTCGACCTTCAGTTCCCGTGCGATGTCCGGAATGTTCCGGTTGGCGCCCTTGTAGGTGAACGAAGAAGTGCGGGAGGCCACCTTGAGGCCCTCCACGCGTACCAGCAGGTTGAGCAGCTCCTCCGAGATGCCGTCGGAGAAAAATTCCTGCTCGGGGTCATTGCTCAGGTTGACGAAGGGCAGTACGGCGATGGAGGGCTCGGTGCCCTCGGCCCGTTCGCGCCGTGCCGTATCGCCGGCCACCTCCCCGGTGGCCGGCGCCGTTGGCTGGCGTGGTTCCAGGCTCGCTCGCTCGTAGACGAAATAGGCCACCGCCAGGAACAGCACGATGATGATGGTGCGGTCCAGTTTGCGTCCGGTCAGGTGGGTGATGGACTGGTCGCGATCGACATCCTTCTCCCGCTTGATGCCGTCCGGGGTCAATTCGAATGCCCAGGCGAGGATCAGCGCCGGGATGAAGCCGACCACGAGCAGCAGCACGACCAACTTGCCGGCCCAGTCAGGCAACGCGAGCAATTCGGTCAGCACCTCGGCCAGCTGCAACAGCAGCCAGGAAGCCACCAGGTACGCGATGCCGACGCGAAACACGTTACGGCGCTTGAGTTCGCTGATCAGGGACACGGTTGCCTCGATGTGTTGCCGTGCGAGGTCACCATCGTACTTGCTCACGGGCCAGTTGCAAAAGCCCCCGCGCTGCAGGCCATGCGCGCGGCACGCCGCGCCCGTCACGCAGCGTCAGTAGAGCGGCACCTCGGGATCGATCTCCTTCGACCAGGCGTCGATACCGCCCGCCAGGTTATGCACGGCTGTGAAGCCCTGTTTGCGGAAGTGCTCCGCGGCCACCTGGCTGCGGTTGCCGGTGTGGCAGTAGAAGACCATCTCGGTATCCTTGGACAAGCCTTCCAATCGCTGCATGAGCTCCGCATCCAGCAAGTCGGAAGGTTCGATGACCGCTTTCTGGCGCTCGTCGGGGGTGCGCACATCGACCAGCAGGAGGCCTCCAGACTGCATCTTCTGCTGCAGTTCCTGCACCGACATCTGGGCGACCGGGGGCGGCGCCTTGGGCAGGGTGACGGCCAGGCCTTCGCCCTGCACGGTTTCCACCCAATCGATCTCGGCGCCGTCTGCGCGCTGCGCGGAGGCGAGATCGAACAGCAGGGTGATCCCGTTGCAATCGACGCTCAGCTCATGCCCCTGCGCCGGCGCGAGGTTGAACTGCGACTGCCAGTTGGCATCGACCTGGAAATGCAGGCCCACCCCCTCGTGGCCCTGCATGGCGGCCCGAATCACCTCCGCGGCCTTGTCGCTGATCGTTACCCGGGGCGGGGTTCGGTCGGGCGCCTCCAGCCCCAGCTGGGCATGCAGTTCGCCGCTGTTGAACATCGAGGTGACGATGTCGCAGCCGCCGACCAACTCGCCATCCACGTAGAGCTGCGGAATGGTTGGCCAATTGCCGAAGGCCTTGATGCCCTCCCGGATGGCCTCGTCCTCGAGCACATCCACGCTGTGATAGTCCGGCAACAGGCTGTCCAGCAGCGCGGCGGTGCGTGCGGAAAACCCGCACAGGGGTTGGCGAGGAGTGCCTTTCATGAACAGCACCACGCGGTTGCTCTGCAGGTGCTGCTCGATCCTGGCCCGGGTTTCTTCGCTGAGTTGCATTGCGGTCATCCTGGAGGGTTCAGCCTCATTAAATGGGGTGTCGGCGGCGCATTTCAAGATTCGCGGGGGTCGAACCACTCGCCGTAGTCAATGGTCAGCTCCTCGTCGCGGTCAATGTCCCGGTCGGCGTACAACTCCCGGCCGTCCAGGTAGCAGTTGGGTTCGCGGGAATGGTTCACGAAGCGCATTTCATTGCTGCCATCGTAGCCGAGCCATGGCCCACCCGGCTGATCCTGCACCCACAGCACGTGGGCGCCATCCTCGCTGGTTTCCTGGCCCGCATAAAAGCCGATCCGGGTGCCGCAGGCGATGGCAATTTGCGCGAACAGGCCCAGACCGTGGATGGCGGATTCCGCCACGTATACCAGCGCAGGCCGCTCGGCGATGACCACGGCTCGCGTCACTGGCCGAGGCTGTCGCCCACGAGCCTGCGCGAGCGCTCGTCGTAGCGGATGCCGCCCGGAAATGCGACCCCGCCGGCCGCCAGGCCCTGTTCCCGAATTGCGGCGTGCAATGCGTTCAGGCCGGCCGGCGTGAGCGGATAGTAATTGTGCTGCTGCCCCGCATCGATGACGGTGACCGCGATGCTGCCGAGGTCGCCGGCGCTGTGTTCCGTGACCGGGGCCGTGTCGCGGCTGGGCGCCTGGGCGGACTTTTCCACCAGGAAGGTGCCAGCCAGGGCTTCGGCATCCCGCCCCGGCAGGTGCTGGAGCACCGTCACGGCATGGGCCTGCAGTGTCGTCAGGTACTGCCGGTACTCGCGCGTCCAGTCCGCATAGGCGCGGGCCAGTTGATTCTTGATGGCGGGCTCGCCGGCCCCGGCACCCGTCGCCGCCCAGTGGTCGAAGGTCTCAAAACGGGCATGCACGGCACCTTCGCGCCAGCAGAAGCTTTGCCCGCCCCGCCCGATTGCTTCGAGAGGCTCCGGGCGGTCGCTCAGCGCCGCATCGAGCAGCTCCCAAAGCGCCAGGAAACCGAAATGCTCGAGTTGCAGCCGCAGCAGCGCCTGCAAATCGGTCAGGGTCATGAACCGGGCATGCTGCACGCCGATTCCGAAATGTACTTCCAGGGCTTTGGCCGAGTGCGCCGAGAGCTGGCCGCTGTCGAGAAAGCGGTGTTCCATCTCGCGCGCGATGGGCCCCAACGTCGCGGGTTCGCCCGACACCAGCAGCGGTATGCACTGCAACAGGCCGAGCGGGATGTCCTGCTCGGGCTGCAATGCCGCGTGTGGCATGCGGCCGTCTTCGACAGGCAGGCTCAGCTGGCGTGGCTGAAACGCCTGGTCGGGCAGGCTCTCGAGCAGGAGACCTTCGAGGGCGCCGAACACCGGGAAGCCTGGCCGCAAGAGCTGGGTCTGGTCGAACAGCGCGCCCGGCATGGTGAGTGCGCAGGCACCGAGCCCGGGGAACATGCCGACCAGGTCAGCCGCCAGGTGCGCGAGCATCTGTTCGGCGGGTGCGCCCTCCAGCAGCCTGGGCCGGGTCGCGAACTCGCCATGGTAGCGGGTCGAGTCTGTCTCGATCGCCACCAGGATTTGCATGTGCTGCAAGCCGGCCACGGCTCAGGCGTTTGCTGTCGGGGTGGGACGACCGGCAGCTTTCGAGCGGCCGCAGGTCACGGCCTCAGAGCAGGGAGAACGGCGACCGCTCGCCGCCGCCGCCGCGGCGGGACCGCCACCGTCGCCGGCGCATGCGGGAGTGCAGTTGCTGCCGGCGCTGTTCCAGCCAGTCCTCTTTTTCCGGTGCGCTGGCATCGGCGCCGAGCCGGCTGGTCTCCGCGGCGCGGAAGATGACGAAGTCCCGATAGGCCTGGATCTCGTGCTTGAGTTCCTCGTTGACCAGTTCGATCATGATGGCATCGTCGAGAAAACCGAGGCCGGGAATATCGTCCGGAATCAGGTCTTCGGCCTCGGAAAAGTAGGCCAGCGCATCGACCACCCGCTTGCGGTCTTCTTCCTCCAGGCCCCAGCCATCGTCCATCACCATGCCGATCAGCGTATCCAGTTCGTTCATGCGGTCGCGGATGAAACTGCAGGTCTCCGAGCGATTGACCTTGGACAGCAGCTCGCGGGCATTGTCCACGATCTGGCGGACCGTGAGTTCGCTGGAGGCCTCCCTGGCCCTGGCCATCACTTCACGGAAATGCTCGAGGTCGGACTCGCCGAGTTCAAATGAAATTTTCATTGACTTGGGCTCGCTGGGCGCCTGGACGGTCTAGCCTAACCGGCACCCCCAGGCCCGTCAATGTGGCCCCGGTCGCGGGCTCGGGTTCAGCGGAACTGGCCGCTCCGGCCGGGCACAGGGTACAGCCGGCCGTTGGACTGGAACGGGAGTTCGCTGTCGCCCGCCGTCTGCAGCGAGCCGCGCAGCTGGTAGGGCAGGTTGGTGTGTGCGCCATCCTCGAGCGCGGCCAGCAGCCGGCGCCCTGTTTCGCTGGCCGGCAGGCGCAGCGAGAGGGTTTCCTTGCCATTGGCGCTGATGATTGCCGTCAGGGGACCCTCGTGGGCGGTCAGCTCGGTTTCCTGCACCGTGAGCGTCAGTTGCAGATACTGGACTTCCATCGGCTCGTCGTTGATGTTGCGCAGCCCGAGCTCCAGTTGCAGGGCCGTGCCGTCCAGCCTCAGGGCATTGACCTGGGCAAAGGGCGGCTGGCCCCGCACGACCTTGGGACCGCAGGCGGCCACCATCAAGCCCGCCGTGAGCGCGGCGAGCATGATGCTGCGCAAGTACCTGGTCATTCGCTATCCCTGGTTTGGCCCCGTCGCTCCGCCAGCGGTTTCGCGGTGGGAGCGTACGCGTGGCATTTTACGCGATGCTGTGGGTTGCCGTTGCCCGGATGGTCACCGGGCGCCTCCTGCCGGCACACCGCCATCGCCTGTTCACAGCGCGACTCGAAGGCACAGCCGGTCGTCGCAGGCTTGCGGCTGAGCTGGCCCGGTAGGGCGGGGCGCTCGCGCCGGGCCGATGGATCCGGGTCCGGCACCGCTGCCAGCAATGCGCGGGTATAGGGATGGAGCGGCTGCCGGAACAGGTCATCGCGGGATGCGGTCTCGACCAGTTGGCCGCGATACATGACACCAACCCGGTCGGCCACCTGCTGGATCACCGCCAGATCGTGCGATATGAACAGGAAGGCGATACCGCGCTCGCGTTGCAGCTCCCGGACCAGTTTCAGCACCTGCGCCTGGACCGAGACGTCGAGGGCGGACACCGCCTCGTCGGCAACCACCAGGTCCGGGCCCGGCAGCAGGGCGCGCGCGATACAGACGCGCTGGCGCTGGCCGCTCGAGAGTTGGTGCGGGTAGCGGTTCAAGACGCCCGCATCGAGCCCGACCTCGGCCAGGCCCGCGACGATTCGATCCTCACGTTCCCGTGGCGAGCCAAGCCGAAACTGCTGCAGCGGCTCGTGCAGCGACTGCCCGATGGTGCGGCGCGGACTGAGCGCTGTCATCGGATCCTGGAACACCACCTGCATCCTGCGGCGCGCCTGGCGCAGCTCGGCTGGACCGGCAGCCAGGAGGTCCCGCCCGGCAAACAGCACGCGGCCCGCCTGGGGCCGCAGCAGCCGCAGCAGGCACCGCGCCAGCGTGCTCTTGCCGGAACCGGACTCCCCGACCAGTCCGAATACCTGGCCCGGCGCGATGGCGAAGCTGACCCGTTCGACTGCCGCCAGGCCAGGCCCCTGGCCGCGAAATACCCCGTGCTGAGCCGGGAAGCGATAGCTCAGGTGCTGCACTTGCAGCAGCGGGCCGGTGGTATTCATGGGGTGTGCGAATCGCGCAGCGGATGGTGGCAGGCGACGCGGGAGGCGTGGATGCGCTGCTCCGCGGGGGCCTGGCGGCTGCACAGGTCGGAGGCGCGCCCGCACCGCGCGGCGAAGTGGCAGCCCGGGGGCAGTTCGCCGGACGTCGGGACCTGGCCCGGGATGGGGCTGACGGGCAGGGGCTCGCCGTGGGCGATCCGCGGCGTGGCAGCGAGCAATCCGGCCGTGTAGGGATGGTGGGGCCGGGCAAACAGGTCCACGCAGCGGGCCTGCTCGACGATCCGTCCGCAATACATGACCAGGATCTCGTCACAGCACTGTGCCACCACGCCGAGATCGTGCGACACCAGCAGGATCGCGGAGCCGGTCTGCCGTTGGAGGTGCTTCAGTTGGTCCAGCACGACGGCCTGGGTGGTCACGTCGAGCGAGGTGGTGGGCTCGTCGGCGATCAGAAGCCGGGGCCGGCAGGCCAACGCCAGGGCGATCATGGCCAGTTGCCGCATGCCACCGGACAGTTGATGCGGAAAAGCCTGGTAGACGTCCTCCGGTTCGAGGAATCCCACTTGCGCCAGGGATTCCAGGGTCAGGGCACGGGCTGCGGGACGGCGCAGGCTGCGCAGGCGCCGTAGCACGGTGGCCAACTGGACACCCACCCGGATCACCGGGTCGAAGGCGGTGGCGGGTTCCTGGAAGATCATGGCCATGTCCCGGCCGCGCATGTGGCGCAGGTCGCGCATCGCGCAGCGCGTCAGGTCGAGTCCGCCGAGGCGAATCGAACCGCTGCAGCGGAGCGATCCACTGCGTGGCAGCAGGCCCATGAGGGCGAGCGCCGTCAGGGATTTGCCGCAGCCCGACTCACCGACCAGGCCCACGATCTCACCGGCCGGCAAGGTGAAGCTGAGATGGTCGACCAGCCTGACGCTGCGCGGTCCCCGGTGAGCCGAGATGCACAGTTCGGATACTTCGAGCAAGGCTGCGCTCACGATGCGATATCCCGGGCGTCGAGCGCGTCCTGCATGCTGTCGGCCAGCAGGTTGAAGCCCATCAACAGCAGAAACAGGAAGCCGGAGGCCGCCAGGAAGCTGCCGAGGCGCCCAGCGAGAACCTCCTGGGTGCTCTCGGCCAGCATCAGCCCCCAGCTGACGCCATCCTGGATGCCGAGGCCCAGAAAGCTCAGGATGACCTCGGTCTTGATGGCGGCCACGAATACCAGCGTGGCCTGGACCATGAGGATGTGCAGCGTATTCGGTAGCACGTGGCNNGCCCGGCAAGCCCATGCTGCGCGCCGCATCCACGAATGCCTGCTCCTTGAGGCGCATGACTTCGCCACGAACCAGACGGCCGGTGCTGGTCCAGAAGGTCGCCACCATCGCGATGTGCATGGCCCAGGCGTGGCCTTGCAGGGCAAAGGCCACCGCCGCCACGAACAGGTAGAAGGGGATGGAGTCGAGCACGCCTTTCAGCCACAGGATGATCTCGTCCAGTACGCCGTGGCTGAACCAGCCCGCCAGCGCTCCCGCCAGCGCTCCGATGAGTGTTGAGAATATGGCCACGACCACGCCCACCTGGAATGCGGTCACCGTGCTGAAGATTGCCCGATCCCGGACGTCCTGGCCCAGCAGGTTGGTGCCAAACCAGTGCTCCGCTCCAGGGGGCTCCCAGCGCCCGCCGCTGATCTCGGACCAGCCCTGGCCCAGCAGGCCCAGCCACGCTCCCACGGCCATGGCCAGGAACAGGGCCACGATCACGAACCCGGCGAGCCCGGCGCGGTCGTGGCGGATATGGCGCCACAAGGCACTCGCCCGTCCGGGTCGCTCGGGCAGCCAGGCGGCCGTGTCGAAAGCGGGGCTGCTCACGAATCTCATAAGGCCGCGACCCGCGGGTCGGCCAGGCGATAGCAGATGTCGGCCAGCAGCTGCAACAGCACGAACATGACCGCCGTCAGGCCAACCACCGCCTTCAGCACCGTTTGGTCACCGCTGGTGATCGCCTCGAACGTCGCCTTGCCGATGCCCGGGATGCCGAAGTAGCTCTCGAGCAGCAGGCTGCCGGAAATCACGATCAGCGGTATGGAAAACATCAGCCGTGTGAGAATCGGAATGAGCGCATTCCGAAGCACATGCCCGAACAGCACCCGGCCGGGCGTCGCCCCGAAGGACTCTGCGGTGCGCACGTGGTCACGGCCCAGTTCCTCCGCCAGCACGGCGCGATAGAAACGCGTGTTGTAGCCGAGCGTCACGAGGATCAGTGCCAGGCTCGGAACCGTGACATACCACAGGTAACTGGTGAAGCCGGATACCGCCCAGCCCCGCGCCGGAAACCAGTTGACGCCCCAGGGCGTGCACAACAGCCACTGCAGCAGGATGATGATCACCAGAAAGCTGACGCTCATGCCGATCACCGACGCGCCCATGACCAGCCTGTCCAGCCAGCCGCCGCGCCACCAGGCCGCCAGCAAGCCGAGCAGCACGCCCAGGGCATTTCCCAGCACGAAGCCCGGCAACACCAGCGCCAGCGAGATGGGCAGCGTGCGCGCGATAAGGCCGGTGACCGGCTCACCGGAGGATTCCGAATGTCCCAGGTCCAGGGTTGCGAGCTCGTGCAGGTACGCCACGTACCGCTGAAGGAAGGGTCGATCGTAGCCGAGTTGTCGACGCACCTCTTCGATCTGTCCGGTGGTCGGGTTTTTGCCCAGCAGTTCGTAAGTCTTGTCGGGTCCGAAATAGACCATCAGCAGGAAGCTGACGAAAGTCACACCCAGGATCAGCGGGATCCCGGCCAGCAGCTTGCGCATGATGTAACCGGGCACCTTCATCCCTCTTCGCGGCCAGCGGTTCTGACATCCACGAAGCGCAGGAAATAGCCGCCGACGAATGCGCGGTCGGGCAGCATCACCAGGTCGCGGTCCCACAGGAACAGCAGCGTACGGGCAATGCCGCTGATGGTGGCGCAATCGGACATGACCAGCTGGTTCATGCGGCGATACAGACGGGTGCGTTCCTCCGAAGGCAGCATGCCGGCCGCGAGCCGGTACAGGCGGTCGTACTCCGCGTTATTGTAGTTGGAGGAATTGGAGCCCGGTGATGCGTTGGGACCGAAGAACAGCTGCATCGTGTTCTCGGCATCCGGGTAGTCCATGTTCCAGCTGCTGGTGATGAGCATGATCTCGCGTCGGGCATAGGCGCGCGCGTAGTCGCCGTAAGTTGCGTAAGTGAGCGGCTTGACCTTGTCGCGCGGCCAGCCCAACTCCTCCATGAAGGCGCGGAATTGCTCGAACATCTGCCGCTCGGTGACGTTGGCGGGAAAACCGTATTCCAGCACCGGCAGGTTGTCGGGCGTCCAGCCATGGTCCCTGAGCAATTGCCTCGCCGTCGCCAGGTCGTAACGGATGTACTCCTGCCCCCCGGCGGCATCGAATTCCGGGGCCACCGGCGGGATGATGCCGGGAAATACCTGGCCGATGCCGTAGTAGAAAATCTGGTTGCGCCGCTGCCAGTCGAAAGCCTTGACGATGGCACAGCGTAACGCCCGGTTGCGCTCCTCGCGCGTCGGTTCCGGGTGATAACCGACGCGCGGGTCGGCGAGGTTGAAGTGGGTGTATACGAAGCCCGACTCCAGCGATGCCCCGAAACCGAATGCCTCGGCAAACTCCGCCGCCGGGACCACCGGGTGGCGACTCGCCAGCACCTGGTCGAACTGCGTCGCGGGCACCTTGGTGAACTGGATGTCGCCGCTCAAGAACGCGTTCCAGCGTGCCGCATCCTCGCCGATGAACTCGACCTGCAGCCGATCGAGGAACGGCGGCGAGCGTCCTTCTAAAGTCTCCAGGCCAAGGCCAGACTGGCTCGCCGGGTCGAAGCCCTCGGTCGCCAGCTCGAATGGCTCACGGCGGAAATCGGGATTGCGCACCATCACGGCGCGGGCGCTGTCGATGCTGCGCAGGCGAAACGGTCCCGAGCCGACCGGATGGTTCGAGAACGCGGGCCCGTAGTGATCGACTGCCTCGCGCGGAACCACGGCGGCGAAACCCTGCGCCAGCGTGTGCAGCAACTGTGGGAACTCTCGCGTCAGGACGATGCGGATGGTGTGATCGTCGAGGGCCTGCAGCCCCGGTACCGGTCGCGCATAATCGGCGCCAGCGGCCTTCCATTCATCCAGGCCCACGATCCGGCCCTGCCACAACCAGGCGCCCTGCGTCATGGTTGCGGGATCGAAGTGGCGCTTGATCGAATACACGAAATCCTCGGCCGTCACCTCGCGCCCGGATCCGCCGGGGAACGCCGGGTCATCGATGAACCGCACACCGTGCTTGATGCGAATGGTGTAGCTGAGCCCATCCGGGGAAACCTCGGGCATGCCCTCTGCCAGGTTGGGTGCCAGGGCGTACGGTCGGGCAAGGTAGCGGTAGCGGTACAGCGTGTCGTACAGGTTGACGACCAGGAAGTTGGCGTACAGGGTGCCGGCGCGCGCCGGGTCCAGCGAGCCGGGCGCGCCGTCCAGTGAATGCACGTAACTGCGCTCGCCGGGAGGCCCGGCAGGGGGTGAGTTCGGCCCACAGGCGAGCAGCAGCGCACATGCCCCCAGCAGGACCACTCCGTTCCAATACTGCAGCGGCGCGAGTCTTCGCACTTACCTGTCCTGTGTGATCGCGCCAGCTTAGCCCGCGCCAATCGGCCAAACAAGCGCACGCGCCCGGTGGCCCCGCCGCATCTTGGACCTGCGCGTCAGTCCCGGCGGTGTCCGCTTAGGGTTCGTCTTCCAGGAAGGCGTCGTAGTCCGTCACGGGCGGATCGCCGTCATAGATCTTGAATTCGCGATTCTGGAGGTAGCTGTCGCGAACCAGCGTGTAGGGGTCGTAGGCCTCTTCGAGCGCCGCGTCGGCATCCAGGAAACTGGCGCGGCGCTGGATCAGGTCGATGATCAACGGCGCGTACATGTCCTCCTCCCTGATCGCATAGGAGATCGGATGCAGGTATCCATAAAAACTCCGACCCAGCGTGTCGCGCACGGTAAACGGGCCGAGGAACGGCATGACCAGGTAGCGGCTGTCGGTCCAGCCCCAGGTGGCCAGGGTCTGGCCGAAATCCTCGTCGTACGCGGGCATGCCGACGCGGGTGGCCACGTCGAAAAAACCCAGCAGGCCAAACACGGTGTTGAACAGGAAGCGGCTGGTGCTGATGCCACTCTCCCTGAACTTTCCCTGCATCAGCTGGTTGAAGAAGGTTACCGGGTAGTCCAGATTCCGGAAAAAATTGGCCACCCCGCGCTGCAGGGGATCCGGCATGACCGTATCGTAGGCGACCGCCACCGGGCGGCCGAGGTAGCGGTCGAATTTCATGTTGAAGCTGTGGATTTTGCGGTTGTAGCCCTCCCACGGGTCACGCTCGGGGTCGGTATGGCGGTTCTGGGTGCCGGCGCAGGCGGCCACGGCCAGCGTCACCAGCAGGACCGCGGCAAGCCGGGCCGGGCGCTCGATTCGACTCATCATCCCGAAGCCTCCGCCGCTACACGATTGGCCGGGCGGTGCAGGTCCAGCAATTCATCCGCCGCGCACAGCGCGGCCAGGCGCAACAGATCCTCGGGGGCATTGCGGATGCGAAGCCGCCCACCCGCTTGGGACTGCCATTCCAGCAGCAACGCGAGCCCCGCGCTGTCGACCTGGTTTACCCCTTCCAGGTCGATCGCCGCCAGCGTGCGGTCTCGCGTCACGCTGCGCTGCCATACCTGCCACACGCGGGTCACGTTTTCGAATGTCAGGGCGCCCGCGAGATGGAGGGTGCCGTACTCATCCAGTCGCGCTTCCATGGCTCAGTCGCTGAGCACCAGTTGCCCCTGGTTAAGACGGGCAATGACGGCGTCAAGACCTTCTGCCTGGACTTCCGGCATGATCTGATTGCGGTAGGTGGTGACGTAGGAAATGCCCTCCACGACGACGTCGAACGCTTTCCAGCCGCCATCGGTCCTGCGGAACACATAATCGACCGGGGCAAAACCGCCGGACTCCAGCCGTACCCGGGTGCGCACGCGCGTCATGCGCTCGTTGAGCTCCCCTCGCAGCGGCAAGACCTCCAGTTGCTCTTCGCTGCGGAACTGCAACAGGCCTTCCGCATAGCGGTTGATCAGCAGGTTGCTCATCGCCTCGGTAAACGCGTCCAGCTGCTCGGCGCTGGCGTCGCGCCCGGAGCGTCCCAGGATCAGGCGCCCGGCATAACGGACATCCAGCAGCGGCAGGAGGTCCTCGCGCACCACGTCCTTGAGCAATTCCGGGCGCTGGTGGTATTGCGCGTGGTTCTCGTTGAGGCGGGTCAGAATCCGCCCGGCGGTGTCACTGACCAGTTGGGCCGGGTCGTCCAGGTGGCTGCTGGCCGGCAACGGGGTGGCCGCCAGCCAGGCGCAAGCCAGCAGAATGCCGGTCCGGGGTGTTTTCATGGCTCATCCTCCGCCTCGGGTTCGCTCCGCGTGTTGAACAGGTACTTGCTGACCAGCTGTTCCAGCACCACGGCCGATTGGGTGACGAACAGCTCGTCACCATCCTGGAGGACCTCAAGATCTCCGCCAGGTTCCAGCCCGATGTACCGATCGCCGAGCACGCCGCTGGTCAGCACGGAGGCGCTGCTGTCGATCGGGATTTCGTCGAAGCGCTGATCGAGGCGCATGGTGACGACCGCCTCGAAGCTCAGCGGATCGAGGGTGATGGACTCGATCTCTCCCACCGTGACCCCGCCGATCTTGACCGGTGCACGGTCCTTCAGATCGGCGACGTTGGTGAAGCGGGCGGAGACGTAGTAGGCCTCGTCGCCCAGCTCCTTGCCGTAATCGGTGGCCCGGGTCGCCAACCAGATCAGCGCGAATATCCCCAGTAGCAGGAAGATTCCGGAGGCCAGTTCCACTTTGTAGTTTGCACGCATGATTGCATCCGCCTTAGCCGTTACGACCGACGTTCAGGTGAAGAACGAGGTCATGATGAAGTCGAAAACGAGGATCAGCACCGAACTCAGTACCACCGTGTTGGTGGTTGCGGTCCCCACGCCTGCGCCGGTGGGCTTCGCGTGGAACCCGAAATACACCGCCACCAGGCTCACCAGTCCGCCGAACACCAGGCTCTTCCAGATGCCGCCGATGAAGTCCTCTTGGAAATACACGCCGTTTTGCAGCTTGCTCCAGAAGATGCCCGCGTCGAGTCCCATGACGCCGATCGAAAACACCACCGCGCCAAGTATCGCCAGGGCATTGAACATTGCGGTCAGCAGGGGCACCGAGACTGCCCCCGCCAGGAAGCGGGGCAGGGCGATCCGCTGCACCGGATCGATGGCCATGAGTTCCATCGCGTCGATTTGGCTGGTGGCCCGCATCAGCCCGATCTCGGCCGCCACCGACGTGCCGGCCCGGCCGGCAAAAAGCAGGGCTGTGAGTACCGGTCCGAGCTCGCGGAACAGCGATTTACCGACCAGCAGGCTGACCTGGTCGGAGGCGCCGAATTGTTCGAGGGCATTGATGGCCTGCAGTGCGAGCACCATGCCAACGAAGAAACCGCAGATCATGATGATCACCAGCGAGCGCGCCCCGACCAGGTAGACCTGTTGCAGGGTGCTCAGCAGCAGCGACGGCTGGGGGCGCAGGCTGCCGAGCATGCGCACCAGGAACAGGCCGATGCGGCCAGCCTGGCTGATTGGCGCAAGGACGGCGGGCGGGTCGACGGGCGTTGCCATCAGGGACACCTCACTGCAACAGGCTCCACTCGGGGCCGCCGGGATCGTAATGGAAGGGGATCGGCCCGTCGACCTTGCCGTTCATGAACTGGTCAACGCTGGGATCTTGGCTGCGCTTCAGGTCATCCGGGCGCCCCTCTCCCGCGATCCGACCGGCAGCGATGATGTAGCAGTAATCCACGAGCCTGCTCATCTGCAGCACGTCATGGGTGACCACGATGCTGGTCAGACCCAGTGCATCATTGGTCTCTCGCATCAGGCGGCTGATGGTGGATACCGCGATCGGGTCGAGTCCCGCCAAGGGCTCGTCATACAGCACGATCTGGGGGTCCAGGACCACCGCTCTCGCGAGTGCCACCCGCCGGGCCATGCCACCCGAAAGTTGATGGGGCATCAGCTCTTCGGTGCCACCCAGGCCGACCGAATGCAGCTTGCTCATCACCAGCCGGCGCACCAGGGGTTCTGGCAGATCGGTGTGCTCCCGAACCGGGGTGGCGACATTTTCGAACACCGTCAGATCGGTGAACAGGGCGCCGTTTTGCAGCAATACGCCGACGTCCCGCCGGAAGGTCTGCAACTCCCGCGACGACAACGACGAGACGCGCTGGCCGTTGACTTCCACGGAGCCCTCGTCGGGGTGCAGTTGGCCCGTGATCAGGCGCAGTACGGTGGTCTTGCCGACGCCGCTCGGCCCCATGATGGCCACGATGCGTCCCCTGGCAATGTCCATGTCGACACCGTCCAGGATGGTGCGTGACCCGCGCCGGAACACCAGGTCGCGGATGCGGATTATGGGCTCGGTCGTGTTCATGGCCTGGCGGGTCTCCAACCTCACTCCTCGGTTCGTTTTGGGGGCGGCCGTGCGTCGCATGCAGGCCGCCCACGCCGTTCATTGCGCAAGTTTATTATGTCATCGGCGGGCACAGGCGTGTAAGAGGTCACGCCGATCGCCCGTCTGCGAGCAGGCGTCGATGGCCGGGGGGGCGAATTTCAGAACAGGGGAGTCAAAACGGCAGGCAAAATAAAAGCGGGGGAGGCTTGCGCCTCCCCCGCCGTGGAAAGTATCGAGACTCCGCTTCCGGAGGACTGCAGATCCTCCTAGGCCTTCCCAACTTCGCCCGGCGCCGACTGTCCTGCCCTTCGGTTTCCGGACGCGGGACTTTCCTCCCGCCTTTCTTTATCGACGCTTATCGCGTCTATCTCAGGGGACCGCGTCTCCCCATCGAGCCGCCCCGTGGTACGACCGGCTTTTTGGCAGAACCCCGGTCGGGGCGACGCACTCCGTACCATCCGAGTGCTGGCCGTTATCTTCCACCCCCCTCATCGTCCAGCGGGTCAGCCTTTCGATGAGTCCCGCATTCTGTCCAGATCCAACCTCGCGGCCGGTCCCGTCCTTCCTGCGGCTCCGGTCTCGCGACCGGCGGTTTCATTCAACGGGAGGTCTAAGTTACTCCCGCTTCGGGTTCGTGTCAAAGGGGCAGATGGCCCATTTAGTAATCATTGCTAACCCGGAAACTCACTTCAGATTTACAACTTCATGAATAAAAAAAGATCACAATTTTTTCGTCAAAAACGGGTTTGCGACGAAGCGAATGGAATTGCTCAAAATTAGATCAACCCGAGGAGCGGATTGCCCACTTTCAGGTTGGGGCCCCGCGGATCGCTCGGGTCAATGGAGGCCGACGGTGGCGTCGGAGATGCACGGATCGAGCTGCTCCGGGCTGGCCAAGGGGCGGCAGACGGAGCGCGCGCGTGCGGGTGTACCGGCGGACGCGGGGGCGGAATGATCCGCCCCCGGCAACAGCTTACTCAGTGCATCTCGGCCAGCAGGTAAAGAACCAGTGTCAAAACCAGGCCGCTGCCAATGACGCCCTTGACCGTGGTGAACGGTCCGGTTTTGCCAAATATGCCATTGAGTTCGAGCGCCGCGATGAGACCGCAGATCAGCACCAGCGAAGTGGTCCCGGTGCTGGTGACCGGGTACTGCAGCCCGCCCAGGTGCACGGAGGAGGCCATGAAGAACAGCATCGGTATGGAGAACAGCGTGTTGGTGCGGGAGGCCAGGCCCGCCTTGGCCAGCGCCGGGCCTGCTGCGGGTAATGCCTCGCCGCCCGCGGCAACCTGGCCCGCCGAGGCGATCACGATTTTCTGGTTGGGCCAGATGATCAGCCACACGTTGAGAAACATCAGTGTGCCGAGCACGGCGCCGATCATGATGCCCATACCGGTCAGGTGTTTCAGCCCGATCAGCGCGGCACCGCTCAGGAAGGTGAACATGGCGCCCCAGCGGAACCACCACAGGGCGCGTGGCACCAGTTTTTGCAGGGCATCGGACTTGGCACCGCCGTCGGCTTCCTTGAAATATTCCCCCTGTACGAAATTGAAATAGTACAGCAGGCCAATCCAGACTACGCCGGCCAGCAGGTGAACCCAGCGCAGCAGGAAGTTCACACCGGCTTCGTTGAATAATGTCAGATCCACTTTGAATCCTCCCTTGTGAGCAATGGNNCTCCAAGTTGCTCGCGCGCGGAAATTGCCCGGCGGGCGGGGGGGGGTTATGCGGGAAATGAACTCAGGATGCCGGCATAACGCGGATGGTCACGGATGCTGTCCAGGTCGGAGTCGTGTTCCAGCCATTCGCGACTGATGTTGCCGACTTTGATCAGGCAGTTCTCGAGGCACTCGACGGCGCGATCCGACTGTCCCTCGAGGGCGTAGAAACAGGCCGCGTTGTACTGGATGATGGAATCCAGCGGCGCATTGCGAACCGAGGTTTCCATCCACTGCTCCGCTTCCTCGCGCTCACCGAGGCGCAACAGCGCAAACGCGCCGAGGTTCAGGGCACGGTTGTCGTCGGGGTTGACGTCCAGCACCGCGCGAATGCGCTCGATGCCCTGGCGGGTGACCTCGATGGCCTTGTCCTCCCGGCCCAGGCTGACGTGCAACTGGGCCTGGAGCACCACGCTCTGGTAGTCGTCCGGACGCACCTTGGAAGCATGCTGGAACAGCCTAAGAGCGCGTTCCAGATCGCCCTCGTGCACCTTTGCGCGACCGAAGAAATACCAGGCTTCGTAGTTCTTCGCATCCAGCTCGATGGCCTTTTCGAACTCCTGTTCCGCCTCAGCATACTCGTGGCTCATGCAGTGCGCGATGCCGGCTGAAACATGCGATTCGGCCAGATTCGGCTCCAGTTCCAGTGCCTTGGCGCTGGTCAGCCGGGCCTGGTCGCGATTGACTTCGTTGGCGTTGAAGTACATGTATTCGAAACCATAGGTGTAGGCCAGCCCGGCCCAGGCCCGCCCGAAACCCGGATCGACCTCGATGGCGCGGTTGAACATCTGCCGTGCGTAGACGTTGTCCTGCATGCTGTGGCGGCCGAAATAACTGAGCCCGCGGAGGAAAAAGTCGTAGGCCCGCGGATCCACCGCCTTGCGGGTGAAGGTATGCTCGCGCTTGAGCGTGACGCTGAGCGAGTTGGCGACCAGGTCGGCGATCTCCTCCTGAATTTCGAAAATGTCTTCCAGCTTGCGATCGAACTGGCGTGACCACAGGTGGTAGCCGTCGGCTGTCTTGACCAACTGGACCGTGATGCGCAGGCGATCGCCGGCCTTGCGCACGCCGCCCTCCAGGACGGTCTGCACCTTCAGTTTGCGCCCGATTTCCGTGATGTCGGCTTGTTTGCTGCCAAACTGAAACGACGCCATGCGGGAGGCCACCCGCAGGTTGGCCACCTTGCACAGGGCATTGAGGATCTCTTCCGCGATGCCCTCGCAGAAGTAAGCCTGGTCCTGTTGTTCACTCATGTCGCCGAACGGCAGAACCGCAATGGAAGGGGCAGGGTCTTCTGCTGTGTCCTCAGGGTTGTGAGCGCGCGCCGGCGCGGCCGAATCCCTCCGAATTCCCTCGGGCGTGACCTCGTACGCCCAGGCCAGCACCAATGCGATCGGGAAGCCGAGCCCGATGATGACGATCAGCAGCGAGAGCGCCCACGGAGGCAGGGTCAGGGCCTCGAACGTGACCTCGCCGACCTGCATGACGATCCACGCCACGATGACGTACGCGATGGCTACCCTGATGACTTTGCGGTCGCGGAGCTGCAACCAGAAATCCTTCATGCTATGTCCGTTCATGGGTCGAATGGCGGGCGCGCCAAAACCGCCGCCTGAACGTGCATAATAAGCAGGTCGCGATGTGCTGTCAGTCGCCTATAGCACTGCAATTGATCCAGATCCTCACATGAATCCTGCGGACCATCATAAACAAACCGCCATGCAGCGACATGAGTCAAAAGACCCATTAGCACACGCGCCCCCTTCCGGTGTGGAAGCGGGCGCCGCCTACCCCCACCGCCTGGATGCCGTGGTGCTGGCGGGCACCCACCGCAATCCGCGGCGGCTGATCGAGGGCCGCAACAAGGCGTTCCTGGAAATCGACGACCGGCCGCTGGTGCGGCACGTGGTCGATGCGCTACTCGCGGCTCGGACCATCGGGGAAATTTTCGTGGTCGGCCCGGTTGCGCAGCTGGGCCTGGCGCTGCGCGGGGTGCCCTCGCGGGTGCGCATGGTGCAGCAGGAGGGCAAGATGCTGACGAACACCTGGGCCGGCATCTATGCCGCCGAGGGGCGTCGCCGGCAGCAGGGTGTCACCGGGGTCCGTGACCGGCCGCTGCTGATCATCTCGAGTGACCTGCCACTGATCTCGCCGCGGGCCGTGGACGATTTCGTGGTGCGGTGCGCGGCAGAGGACCGTGCCGCCCGGGAACCCTTCGCGATGATGGTCGGGGTGGTGGACGAACCGGGGGTGAAGCCTTTTTATCCCGGCGACGGCAAGGAGGGTATCGTCCGGCCCTTCGTGGAACTGAACTTCGGCCGCCTGCGCCTGGCCAATATCTACGTGGCCCGACCCCGACACCTGTCGCACCAGGAATTCCTGCAAACCGGTTTCTCCTACCGCAAGGCCAAGGATTGGCGCAACGTGCTCTCGCTGGCCATGAGCCTGTTCCGGCAGCCCGGCGGATGGCAGGCGGCCTGGCTGACCCTGCGCCTGCAACTGACGCTGTGGTCGCGACGCTGCAATCGCAGACTCTATGCATGGTTGCGCGAGGGCAACACGCGCGAGCGTATCGAGCGTGGCACCGGGGTGGTTCTGGGTGGCCGAATTCGCATCGTGACCACGCCCTTCGGCGGCTTCAGCCTGGACGTGGATGATCCGGAGGATTACCGCGTGCTGCAGGCGCGTTTCGACGACTGGATTGCCATTCACGACGCCACGCCGCCGCGCTGATCCGGCGGGACCGGGCCGGAAATCCGGCCCTAGCGCCCCGCGATCAGCGCCAGGGAGAGCTGCGGCCAGAAGGCGATGATTCCCACCGAGATCAGCAGGAACAGGAACCACGGCAGGGTGGCCACGTACAGGCGGGTGATGGAGCGCTCGAAGCGGTAGCTGGCGATGAACAGGTTCAGCCCGACGGGCGGCGTGATGTAGCCGAGCTGCATGGTGGCCAGGAACACGATGCCCAGATGCACCGGGTCGATGCCGAACTGCGTGGCGATCGGCAGAATCAGCGGCACCACCAGCACGATGGCCGAGAAGATGTCGAGCACCGCACCCAGGATCAGCAGGAACACCAGCAGCAACACCATGAAACCGAATGGGCTGGCGACGTAGCCGCTGATCCAGCCCAGCAGCTTCTGCGGCACGCCCGCGTCGATCATGTAATTGGTCGAGGCCAGCGACACGCCGAGAATGATCAGGATGCCGCCCACCAGCACCATGGACTCCCGCATGATGCGCGGAATTTCCCGCCAGGCGACCTCCTTGAGGATCAGGACGTCAATCACCAGCACGTAGAGCGCGGTCACCGCGGCCGCTTCCGAAATCGCAAAATAGCCGCTGTAGATGCCGCCCAGAACGACGATCGGGAGCGGGATCTCCCAGGCTGCCGCGCGGGTCGCCGCGGCGACCTCGGCCCAGGAGAAATCACCGATCGGCACCCGGATGGCGCGATTCTTCCACACGCTGTAGGCGGACAGCACCAGGAGCATCAGGAAGCCGGGCAGAATGCCGGCCAGGAACAGGTCCTCGATGGAGATTTCGGCAACCACGCCGTACAGGATCAGCGGCAGGGACGGCGCGAACAGAAGCCCCAGGCTGCCGGCCGAGGTGACCAGGCCAAGGTTGAACCGTTCCGGATAGCCTGCCTCATTGAGGGCGGGAAACAGCAAGGCGCCCAGCGCGATGATGGTGACCCCGGAGGCGCCGGTGAAGGCAGTAAAGAACGCACAGGCGACCAGCGAGACGATGGCGAGCCCGGCCGGCATCCAGCCGAGCAGGGCGCGGGTCAGGCGCACCAGGCGGTGCGGAGCGTTGCTTTCGCTCAGCAGGTAGCCGGCGAAGGTGAACAGCGGGATGGCGAGCAGGATGGGCATCTCGGCGATGCCGAAAAACTCGATGGCGATGACCTGCAGATCGATGCCGGATTTCCAGAACCCCCACAGGGCGCTGGCGGCGATGATGGCGAACAGCGGTGCGCCCAGCAACGCCAGCAGGATGAGTCCCGGAGCGAGCAGCATCATGCCACCCCCTCCTGGCGCCACATGCCCGCCGCGCCGCGTGCCGCAAAAATGGCGTAGCGCAGCGCGATCAGGGCGAAACCCACCGGCAGGATCAGCTGTGGGATCCAGGCCGGCACCGCGCCCAGCAGGGTATCGCCGAACGCGATCGAGTCGCGCACGAACACCATGCTGTACCAGGCAATCAGGCCACACATTCCGGCCGTGAATCCGTGGATCGCCAGCTTTGTCCAGGCCAGCGCGGCCGGGGGCAAAAAGCGGTCCAGCACGTTGATCGAGATATGCTTGTCGGTGCGGCTGGCGGCCACCGCGCCGGCCACGGCCAGCCACAGAACCAGCAGGCGCAGGGCCTCGTCGATCCAGAAAAAGCCCACGTCGAAGACATTGCGCAGCAGAATCTGGCCGCCCGCCAGCAGGATCATTGCACCCAGCAGCAGCACGAGGAAACCGTCTTCGAGCGCCTTGCTGGCCCGGTCGAGCCAGCCCAGCATGGCCAGCAGCTGCCTCATTGGCCGAGCTGGGCGCGGTAGTCGGCCAGCAGATCCAGCATTTCCCGCATGAGGCCGGAATCCACGGCGCCCTGGCGGACCTGCTCCCGGTTGGAGGCGAACACCACCTCGCGCCAGCGCGCGACCTCCTCGCGGTCAGGCTCGATCAGCTGCAGCCCGCTGCCCTGCAACGCTCGCAGGGACGATTCGTTGTCCGCGTTGCTCTTGCCGTCCAGGCTCGAATAAATGCGTTCCATGACCTCCCGCACCAGCGCCTGGTCCGCGGGCGAGAGGCGGGAAAACGGACGGCGGTCGATCAGCAGCGTGCCGTACACATAGGCCAGCGGCAGGTTGGAGATGTACCTGAGCTTGGTGTGCCACTGCAGCACCAGCGCTCCCACGGGCGAGATGCTGGCGCTGTCCAGCAGGCCGGTCTGCAGGCCGGTGAGCACATCGGTCAGGGGCATGGTCACCGGCGAGATCCCGAGCGACTTGAATGCGGCGTAGGCCACGGTGTCGCCTTCCTGCACCCAGGTCTTCTCACCCTCCATGTCCGCCAGCGTGCGTACCGGCTCCTGCGACATCAGGTAACCGAACCCGGCTCCGGTAAATCCGAAATTGACGAAGCCCCGGTCCTCCAGCCGTTGGCGGATTTTCGGGTCCAGGTGCGCGCGTACGTACATCACCTCGTTGAAGTTGTTGAACACCATGGGCATGGAATACAGCTGCGCGGAGGGGTCGAAATGGTGAATCGTGCCGGACGTGAACGTGCCGCCATGCACCTGGCCGATGCGCATTTTGCGGCGCACCTGGTTGTCGTTGCCCTGCACGCCGCCACCATAGAACTTGAAACTCACCCGGCCCTCGCTGCGTTGCTCGATCTCCCCGGCCCCGGCGCGCATGGCCACCATCCAGTCGGAGCCCTCCGGCGCCAGGGTGGCAATCTTGAGTTCCTGGGCTGCCAGGGGGCCCGCCTGCCAGGCGGCGGCCGCCAGCAGCATCAGCAACATTCTCGGGGACGTTCGCAACATTCTTCTCCTGCCCATCAGAAATAGTCGTCGGCGGATTCCAGCAGTTCCATGGCGCTGCGTTGCGCCAGGGTGTTGAACAGGGTGAGCCCCGGACGGCGCGGGTCCGCCGCCAGTACCTCCTCCAGCAAACGGTCGTGCAGTTCGCGATCGTACAGCCCGCGGGCATAGTAGCGGGCGAAATCGACCTTGATGCCCAGGTCTGCGTCTCCGGACAACTCGATGGCCCGTTCGTAATGCGCGCGACCCAGATCGAACTTTCCACCCAGCGCCGGTGGCCGCAGCGTATTCATGATGCCGAGGTAATGCTCCACCTTGCTGGGCTGGTACTCGGCATCGAGGGCTCGCACCCGCAGCAGCGCGGCCTCCGCCTGGGGCAGGTCTGCCAGCGCCGCCCAGTCATCGCGATGGGCCTGGATGTATGCCAGCCAGGACAGGCCCAGGGTGAACATCGCAGGGGCATCGCGCGGGCCCAGCGTGGCCAGCTGCGAGGTGTACGCATCGTAGTTCAGGTCCCAGAGCCCGCAGCCCCGGTCATTGCTGGCGCAGATGGCCTGCTGGGCATAGTTCAGCGAACGCGCGGTCAGGCGCTTGGCGCGCGCCGGGTCGTCCACGAAAATGATGCCGTAGGCCGCGTAGAGCTCGGCCGCCGCGCGCAGCATGCTGACGTTGTCCTTGGAGCCCTCCACGAAACTGTCTACCATCAACAGGTAGGCGGGAGCGCCGTCGCGTACTGTCTCCGGGTCATCCTGGTTGAGGATTGCGGCATTCAGGTTATCGGCCAGGCCACTGGTGGCCGTGGTGAGCAACGACGCACAGCCGGTCAGGGCTGAAATCACCAGCGCTGCCAGAATCCCGTGCACTGCTTTCCGCATGTTCATCTTGCCCTGGCGAGTCCTGCTGGCGGTCACAAGGCGAATTATAGCCTGTACAATTGCGCCACATTGTCTCGCCAGGGCCGCCACGCGGCCTGCCGGCGGGCCGCGAACTCCGTCAAGCTCAAGGGTGCGTGATGAAGAGACTGAATGCGCTGGACCTGTTCGACATCCGCTCGCAATTGTCCGATGAGGAAGCCATGGTGCAGGACACCGTGGGCCGGTTCGTGGACGAGAAAGTCGTCCCCATCATCGCCGAGTGTTTCGAGCATTCGCGGTTTCCCGCTGAACTGGTACCGGACATCGCCGGGCTCGGGCTGCTGGGCAGCTCCCTGCAGGGCTACGATTGCGCCGGGCTGAACAGCGCGTGCTATGGCCTGATCTGTCAGGAACTGGAACGCGGCGACAGCGGCCTGCGCAGCTTCGTATCCGTGCAGAGCAGTCTGGTGATGTATCCGATCCACAGCTACGGGTCCGAGGAACAGAAGCAGCGTTGGTTGCCTGCGCTGGCGCGGGGCGAGGCCATCGGGTGTTTCGGTCTGACCGAACCCCACGGCGGTTCCGATCCGGCCAACATGAAAACGCATGCCCGGCGCGATGGCGACGACTGGATCCTCAACGGCGCCAAGATGTGGATCACCAACGGCACCATCGCCGACGTGGCGGTGGTGTGGGCCATGACCGAGGAGGGCGTGCGTGGCTTCCTGGTCGAGCAGGGCACACCCGGTTTCGAAGCGCCGGAGATCGAGCACAAGTTCTCGTTGCGGGCCTCCATCACCTCCTCCCTGTTCCTGGACAATGTGCGCGTGCCGGAGGAGCACGTGTTGCCCGGCGTGGTGGGCCTGAAAGGCCCGCTCAGCTGCCTGACCCAGGCGCGTTACGGCATCACCTGGGGTGCGATCGGCGCCGCGCAGGACTGTCTCGCCTCGTTGCTGGATTACACCGAGAGCCGCGAACTCTTCGGACGGCCCCTGAACCACAATCAGGCCATCCAGATCCGCCTGGCGGACGGGGCGCGCCGCATCACGGCCGCGCAACTGATGAGCCTGCACCTCGCCCGGCTCAAGGATGCCGGCCAGCTGCACCCGACGCAGGTCTCGCTGGCCAAGTGGAACAATGTGCGCATGGCGCTGGATATTGCCCGCGACTGCCGGGACATGCTGGGGGGCAGCGGCATCAGCGTGGAGTATCCGCCAGTGCGGCACATGCTGAACCTGGAGAGCGTGATCACCTACGAGGGGACCGAGACCATTCACCAGCTGGTGGTGGGCAAGGAGTTGACCGGCGTCAACGCCTTGTGACCCGCCGTTGCTGCCGAGCCACCGAAACGCGACGCAACTGGGGAGCACCATGATCAGCACGAGCCGCACAATCACCGCCGCCGCAATCCTCCTCGCACTCGTCTGCGCGGCGCTTCCCGACCTGGCGTGGGCCGCCGCCCCGCCGGTACCCGACCTGACCGGCCACTGGGCTGCCCTCACGGCGCTGGCGGTGTTCGTACTCGCCTATGTTCTCGTCATCGGCGAGGAGACGATCCACCTGCGCAAATCCAAACCGGTCATCGTTGCCGCGGGCGTCATCTGGGTGCTGGTGGCGCTGACCTACGCTTCGCTGGGCGACACCGAGACGGCGGAACAGGCGCTGGAGCATGACCTGCTCGAGTTCGTCGAGCTGTTCCTGTTCCTGCTGGCCGCCATGACCTACATCAACACCATGGAAGAGCGTGGCGTGTTCGACGTGCTGAGGGCATGGCTGGTCACGCGGAATTTCTCGCTGCGGCAGATTTTCTGGATCACCGGCGCCATCTCGTTCGTGCTTTCGCCGATCGCGGACAACCTCACCACGGCCTTGCTGATGGCGACCGTGGTGGTCGCGGTTGGCGGCCGCAACCTGCGGTTTGTCGGCATCGCCTGCGTCAACATCGTGGTGGCCGCCAACGCGGGCGGGGCTTTCAGCCCGTTCGGTGACATCACCACCCTGATGGTATGGCAGGCGGAGCGCGTGGAGTTCCAGGAGTTCTTCGTGCTGTTCGTGCCCTCCCTGGTCAACTGGCTGGTGACCGCGGCGATCCTCAACTTCGCGGTTGGCAGCGAGGATCCCGAGGCAGTGAGCGACGAGGCGCGGCTGCAGTATGGAGCGCTGGTGGTGATTGTCCTGTTCCTGCTGACCATCGCCATGGCGGTGCTGTCCCACAACCTGCTGCACCTGCCGCCGGTAATCGGCATGATGACGGGGCTCGGCTTGCTGAAGCTGTTCGGCTACTACCTGCAGCGTCGCGATCAACGGGCTCTCGAGGCCACCCGGGTGATCGACGGGTCCGCGCTCGGCATTGCGGCCAGCCACTCCGGGAGCGCGGAGTCGAATGCCAAGTTCTACAACATCTACAACAACCTCAAACGGGCCGAGTGGGACACGCTGATGTTCTTCTACGGCGTGATCCTGTGCGTGGGAGGGCTTGGCGCGTTCGGCTACCTGGCGGTCGGTTCCCAATTCATGTATGCCGACCTCGGGCCCACCGTGGCCAATATCATCGTGGGGTTCGCCTCGGCCATCGTGGACAACATCCCGGTGATGTTCGCGGTGCTGGAAATGGATCCGGACATGGGACATGGCCAGTGGCTGCTGGTCACCCTCACCGCCGGCGTGGGGGGGTCAATGCTCTCGATCGGGTCCGCGGCGGGCGTGGCCGTGATGGGGCAGGCGCGCGGCATCTATACCTTTTTCTCGCACCTGAAATGGTCGTGGGCCATCGCGCTCGGCTATTTCGCCAGCATCTGGACGCACTTTCTGGTCAACGCCGAGACCTTCGCGCGTTAGCGCGACGGACCGGCGATTTCAGTCCGTTCCGGTCAGCGCC
Source organism: Lysobacterales bacterium (assembly GCA_011773845.1). Classification (GTDB taxonomy): domain Bacteria; phylum Pseudomonadota; class Gammaproteobacteria; order Xanthomonadales; family SZUA-36; genus WVWV01. Next base: position 42,736 of record WVWV01000125.1, read on the forward strand.
CGCCACTGCTCGAGGCAGCGCAGGTCCCGGTGCGACTTTTTACGCAGGCCGGTGCGATAGGCGAGGGCCAGGAAGGGATTGGGCGGATGCTCGTGCTGGGGCATCAGGTTGAAATCATGCAGCACCGGCAACCATTGGCCGCCCACCTGTCGCGCCAGCACATTCTTGTAATAGAGGTCGAGGTCGTGAAGCCCGGCCTTGGCGGCCAGTCGCACGATCTGCTCGCCGGCCCGCAACACCGAGACCGGTAATCCCTTGTGCTGTTTCGCCAGCTCCGGCAGCGGAACGCCGTCGATGAATTCCTGCATGAAGCACAGTGAGTGCTGGCCATCGTGGCCGATGACGCGTATGGGTCGCGCGGTGAATGACACCAGTTCGGGTATTTTCCTGAGCGCCCGGTTGCGCGACATCTCGAAGACCGCGATGTTCACGTTGTACTTCTTGCGATAACGCGCAATGAATTGGGGGCGGTACACCTTGAGTGCGACCACCTCGCCACCCTGGCGGGCCTTGAAGGTAATCGAGCGCCGCCCGCTGCCGATCACCTCCAGCACCTCGAGGCCGGCCGGCAGGCGAAGCCCACCGACTTCCTGCGCGGCTTGTTCGATGGTTGGCGGCATGGCTATCGCCCCCGCTTCCTGGGTGTCATTGCAGCAAGCATAAAAGAGCCCGGACTTCCGGGCCAGCGCTGCCCGCGAGTGCAGGGCCGTGTTTGCGATCGGGACGGCGCACGGCCGCCCCGATCGCAAAGCGGGTCACCTGGACTATTCGCCCACCTTGACCATGATATGTGCGTAAGGCGTGCCGGCCCACATGACGTAGACCGGGTCATTCGGGTCGGTCGACAGGCCTTCCAGCATGGCGTTGTCCGGCACCAGGATCATCAGGTGCGGCCCCTCCTTGACATGGTCCTCGGCATGGACGGGGTCCGGGTGGTAGGGGTCGGAATTACTGACGCCCGCGGCGTTGCCCTCGCCGGCCAGCATGTAGGACACGGCGATCTGGCTGGCGCTGAAATCCTCCCGGGCCATGAAAGCCTGGATCAGGGCATCCCAGTCCGCGGGGTTGCACATGGCGCCCATGCCGGGGGTTTCCGGGTAACAGGTATAGCCATTGCTGCCTTCCTTCAGTACCTCGCCATCGGCGCTCTTGAAGGTGGCGTTGTCGGTGATGAATGCGGGCGCGGCCCGCGCCGCGTCGGCCATGACGTCCTCATGGCCTTCGGCCAGGCAGTTGGCGGCCAGCGCCAGGGTCGCGCCACAGAGTAACACGCGTCGTAGTGCAGTCATGCAAGTCTCCTTTCGGGGTGATTTCCCGCCGAGCATAGCCGAGCGCTGGTCAAGTTGCGAGGGGGCTGCGCGAGCGCCGGTATTGTCCGCCGTTCCCCGCCTGGAGGAACGTTCGATGCCGCTGGTTCGGAGAAACGGTCGCGGCGGCTCAAGATCAGAACGGAATCCGGGGAGCGTTGTGTTACAGTTCCCGCGAGCAATGCCACCGGGGTCCCAGCCTGACCGGCTGACGCCATCGTGAATGTCTTCGTTTTGAGCACTGGCCGCTGCGGGTCGACCACGTTCGAGCGCGCGTGCAGCCACATCACGAATTACACCGCCGGCCACGAGTCCCGGGCCGGCGCGCTCGGCGCGGAACGCTTCCGGTACCCGGAGCGGCACATCGAGTCCGACAACCGCCTGTCCTGGGTGCTCGGCAGGCTCGACCGCGCATACGGCGACCGGGCCTTCTACGTGCACCTGACGCGCGAGGAGGGGCTGGTTGCTCGCAGCTGGGCGCGGCGCGCACACGCCGGCATCATGAGTGCTTACCGTCATGCCATCCTGTGGCACTGTCCGCCGCAGGCCCAGGCGATGGACGTGGCGCGGGATTACGTGGACACCGTTGGCGAGAACATTCGCCTGTTTCTGCGCGACAAGCGCAACCGGATGGATTTTCGCCTCGAGTACGCCCGCGAGGACTTCACCGAGTTCTGGCGGCGGATCGGCGCGGAGGGCGATCTGCAGGCGGCCCTGGCGGAATTCGACGTGACCCACAATGCCGGCTGGGATCGGCGTCCGGCGGCGCCGCCCGGGTTGGCGCGGCGCCTGGGTGGCAAGCTGTATCGTCTCGCGCGTAAACTGCCGGTGTTCATCCGCAACGCCTGAGGCACAGACAGGACCCATGTCGAGCAGCTTCCCCAGAACCACCCCGCTGTTGTCCATCCTGCCCGCCCTGTGGCTGGCCGTCGCTTGCGGCGAGGGCGCCGGGGAGCCCCCGGCGATCGGCTCCGGCGAAACCGCCACGGAGTCGTCTGGGGCGATCACGCCAGAGGGTTTGCCGGTCGACCTGGAGGCGGTGGAAGCGTCGGCAGGCCATCCGGCAGAGCTGATGCCGGATGGTGCGGACCCGGGCCTTACGGAGGGCCGTGAGCGCGTGAACACGCCGTGGACGGGCGATTTCGACGGCATGGTGGAGCGCCGCTTCCTGCGCGTGCTGACCGTCTATCGACCCGGTGGCTATTATCTCGATGCCGGCCAGGAGCGGGGCGTGACATACGAACTCGCCCGGCAGTTCGAGGAATTCATCAATCAGCGTCTCAACCGCGGGCACCTGCGCGTGCACGTGGTGCTGTTGCCGCTGCCGCGGGACCAGCTGCTGCCGGCGCTCATCGAGGGCTACGGCGACCTGATCTCCGCGGGCCTGCGCATCACGCCGGAGCTGGAAGCCCGTGTCGATTTCGGCATGCCCCTCAACAACCGGCCGATCAGCGAGGTGCTGGTGACGGGACCGTCGGCGCCCGAGATTACGCGCCTCGAGGACCTGGCAGGCGTGAAGGTGCAGGTGCGGGCGAGCAGCAGTTATCGGCGCAGCCTCGAGCGCCTCAACCAGCGGCTGGCGGAGGCGGGGCGGGCGCAGGTCCGGATAGCGCATGCGCCGGAGGTCCTGGAGGACATCGACCTGATGGAAATGGTCGATGCCGGACTGTTTCCGGCCACCTTTGCCCTGGACTGGGAGGCGCGCTTCTGGGCGGGCCAGTTCACCGGGCTCACGGTGAGGGAGGAAGTGGCCCTGCAGGAAGGCCTGGACATCGCATGGGCGATGCGCGAGGACAGCCCGCTGTTGCTGGCCGAGGTCAATGCGTTCACCCGCGAGCACCGCCAGGGAACCCTGATCGGCAACGTCATCCTCAACCGCTACCTCAAGAGCGACCAGTGGCTGAAATCGGCGGTGCAGGGAGCGGATTACGAGCGCTACCAGTCATTGCGCGACCTTTTTCTGCAGTACGGCGGGCAGTATGAAATGGATCATCTGTTGCTGCTGGCGCAGGGTTACCAGGAATCCCGCCTGGACCAGGACAAGCGCAGTCCCGCCGGGGCGGTGGGGGTCATGCAGTTGCTGCCCAGCACGGCCTCGGACCGCAACGTCGGCATCCCCGACATCCACCAACTGGAGCCCAATATCCACGCGGGGGTCAAGTACATGAGTTTCCTGCGGGCGCGTTATTTCAACGACCCCGACATGAGCGAGCTGAACAAGACACTGTTTGCGCTGGCGGCATACAATGCGGGCCCTGCCCGCGTCGCACGCCTGCGGGTGGAAGCGGCCGAACGGGGCCTGGACCCGGACCGCTGGTTCAATCAGGTCGAGGTGGTGGCCGCGCAACGGATCGGGCGCGAGACGGTGCAGTACGTCAGCAGTATCTTCAAATACTTCGTGGCTTACCGGGAACTGGAGAGCCGCATGTCGGACCAGGCGGAGATCAAGGGCCGGGCGTCGGACGGCACGGCGGGGGGGTGATCGCGCTGCGGCCTGTCGCGGCAGCTATTCTTCCGGGGCCAGCGTCACTTGCAGGCCGTCGTGTTCGGGCTCCAGGGTCAGCTGGCAGCTGAGCCGCGAGTTGGGCGCCCGGTGGTCCAGGAAATCCAGCAGGTCCTGTTCGTCATAGTCCGCCTCGGGAAAGCGGTCGAACCAATCCTGCTCGAGGAACACATGGCAGGTGGCACAGGAACACATGCCGCCGCAGATGGCCGCCACGCCCCAGTCGTATTCCCGCAGCACCTCCATCAGTCGGTCGCCGGCGTTCGCCTGCACTTCATGACGGGCCCCGCCGAGGTCCGTTACGCCGATCCGTATCAAAGCAACTCCTTCAGCCTGGCGCCCGGCCGGTCGAGGCGGTCCAGGGCAAGCGGTTTAGCGAGGCCGATCAACCTGCGGCCCGCCATGTAGTCCTGGGGGCTGTTGATGCATTGCACGGCATGCAGACGCTCGCCTCCCACGCTGAGCAGGCAGAGGGAGTCCGGTTGCCCGGTGTCCAGGCTCACCAGCTCATCGTCCGGCCGCGGCAGGCCCGCCATCTGGAAGCGGTAATGATACTGCTCCGACCAGAACCAGGGAACCTCGGTGTACGGCTGCGGCCGCCCGGCGATGCTGGCGGCGGCCGCCTTGCCCTGCGAGACGGCATTCTGAACCGATTCCAGCACCTGCCGGCCCGGCAGCAGTGGGTGCAGAGTCTCCGCGACGTCGCCGGCGGCATAAATGCCGTCAATGCTGGTGCGGCCATGCGTGTCGACGTGAACGCCGCGGCCGCATTCGATGCCGCTGCCCTCCAGCCATTCCAGGTCCGGGCGAACACCGACGGCCACCAGCAGCAGGTCCGTTGCAATGCGGCGGCCGTCGTCGAGGCTGACGGATTCGACCCGGCGGTCGCCGTGGGCTGCGCTCAGGCACTCCTGCAGGTGGAATGCAACCCCGCGTTGTTCGTGGCGGGCCTGAAGGAAGTTGCTGACCGGCTCGAGCACGGAGCGTTGCATGACGCGCGGCTGGGACTCGATGATATTGACCCGGCACTGTCGCGAGCGGGCCGAGGCGGCCACCTCCATGCCGATGAAGCCGCCCCCGACGATGGTCAGCGCGGCGCCGGGTTGCAGCTGTGCCGCCAGGGCTTGCGCCTCATCCAGCGTTCGCAGGTAACACACGCCTTCGAGTTCGGCGCCCGGGAAGCGCAGGCGGTTCGGCCGGGCTCCGGTGCAGATGACCAGCGCGTCGTAATCCAGGGTGGTGCCGTCATCGAGCAGCACGTGGCGATGGGCCGGGTTCAGTTGCGTGGCCATGCGGTCCCGCAGCAGCCGCAGATCGTGCTCGGCATAGAATTCGGCGTGCCTGAGCAGGCACCGCGCGGGCTCCCATTCGCCGGTCAGGATTTGCTTGGACAGGGGTGGGCGCTGGTAAGGCAGGTGGGGTTCCCGGCCAACCAGCGTGATGGCACCGGCACATTCCAGCTGGCGCAATGATACCGCGGTTTGCAGTCCGGCCTGACCGCTGCCGATGATGACGACGTTCTCGCCCATGTCCGCCCGACCCGGGAAACACGCAGAAAATAGCATATTCGCCCGGCAATGGGCTTGGTTCGGAGCCCATGCCACAGCATGCAGGGCGTGTTGGGGCGCTCCGGGTGGCGGGCGGTTCGTGCGTTCCCGCTCGGATTGCAGTAGGGGCTTACGGTGCCCCTCGGTCCCGGCCCGCCATTCCGGCGTTGCGGATTCGCCTCAGTACAGCAGTTCGACCCACCGGCCCTCGTTGCGCAGCGCGGCCTTCTTCTCTTCCCAGACGGCCTTGCCGTACAGATCGCCGAACAGGCGGTCGAGCTCATCGCGTATGCGTCGCTGTCCGGCGACGTAGACATAGGTGTGGTCGTCGTCCAGCATGTCCCGGATTTCCCCGATGCGGTCCTCGATGGCGTAATCCCAGGCGATCGGGTCGGCCCAGTTCGGCCGCGGGCTGAGCGCCTTGAACGCCTCGAAGGTCTCCTCGTCGTAGTAATTGCTGAAGTCGTCGCGCCGGTCGTTCATGTACAGCAGCTCGAGGCCCGTATGCGCGCCATAGAGCAGGCGGACCTTGCCCTGCCAGTCGCGGACGTCCCGGTAGATGTGCTTGACCAGCGCACGGAAGGGGGCGATGCCGGTGCCGAGGCCGATCAGCAACAGGTTGGCGGTACGGTCGTCAGGCACCTTGAAGGGCATGCCGAAGGGCCCGGTGATCGTCACCCTGTCGCCGGTTTTGCGGTCACACAGGTAATTCGAATTGACCCCCACGTATTCTTCCCCGCTGTAATCGTCGAGGTAACTGCAACGGCGCACGACGATCGTGATCTCGGGCCTGCCGTCCTGGCTGGGGGACGGCAGGTCGGCGACCGTGTAGAGCCGATGGTGGATCGGGTGCCCGAATTCCTCGGCACCTTCGACCAGCACCCCGATGCTCTGGCCGATCTCGAAATTGAAATCGTGCTCGTCCACGGCCATCACCAGTTCGCGGACCTCGACGTCCGCCCCGTCTTCGGTGAGCGCCTCGGTGCTGAGTACCGTGGCCGTATACCGTGGTTCTGTCGGATAGTCCTGCAGACGCATCATGCTACACACTCCTTGAAGCCATTCAGTCCGGGCGGGCCGGTCGCCCTTCCACGGCGGCCCTGAGCCCCCCGCAACCGCCTGCGCAATCGGATTGGCCAGCGGGTTCCTCGCAGTCCGTGGGCCGCCGCTTTCCGCCGCGCTCGACGGACGTGCCCAACACCGCCAGCACGGCGATGAAGGCCGTCGCGAACACCAGCTGGAGCAGGACGCTCATCGCCCCAGCCCCGCGAAACCCATGAAGCCCATCGACAGGATGCCGGCCACGATCAGCGCGGCGGCCGTGCCCTTGACCAGCTCGGGCACATTCGCGAGGTCCAGCTTTTCGCGCACCCCGGCCATGAGGACCAGCGCCAGGGCGAAACCGGCGCCGGCGCCCAGGGCGTAGACCAGGCACTGGATGAAGTCGTAGCCGCGGTTGGTCTGGAACAGCGCCAGCCCGAGGATCGCGCAGTTGGTCGTGATCAGCGGCAGGAAGATGCCCAGCGCCCGGAAGGTGGGCGGGCTGAGTTTTTTCATCAGCATCTCGACCAGTTGCACGGTGGACGAGATGACCAGAATGTAGGAAATGATCCGCAGATACGGAGCGCCGACCGCTTCCAGCAGGATGTTGATCAGGTAGGCGCACACCGACGCCACCAGCATCACGAAACTCGCCGCTCCGCCCATCCGCACCGCGGTGTCCAGCTTGGCGGAAACGCCGAGGAACGGGCAGATGCCCAGGAAATAGGCCAGCACGAAGTTGTTGATCAGGGCCGAGTTCAGGAAGATGGACCAGACCGACGCATCATTCATGACGCCACCTCCTCGGCCCGGCCGGCGGCCTCCGCCTCACGTTTCTTCAGCCAGTTCACCAGCAGCAGCCAGACGGCCATGGCCAGGAAGCCGCCGCTCGGCAGCACCATGATGGTCCAGGCCTGGAAGCCGTCCGGGAACAGCCCGACGCCGAACAGCGTGCCGCTGCCGAGGATCTCCCGCACGATGCCGATGAAAAACAGCGCGCCGGTAAAGCCCGCACCCATGCCCAGCGCATCCAGGATCGCCCGGCCCGGGTGGTGCTTGGAGGCGAATGCCTCAGAGCGGCCGAGGATGAGGCAATTCACCACGATCAGGGCGATGAAGGCGCCCAACGCGCGATGCAGTTCGATGCTGATCGCCATGATGGCGTAGTCCACGCAGGTCACGAAGGTGGCGATGATGCAGATGTAACTGACGATCCGCGCCTCGCGCGGGATGAAATGGCGCAGCAGCGACACGGACAGGCCCGCCATCACCAGCACGAAAGTGGTTGCGAGCCCCATGGCCAGTGCGTTGATCGCGGTGTTGGACACGGCCAGCGCCGGGCACATGCCGAGCACCTGCACGAACACCGGGTTGTCCCGCCACAGGCCCTTGACGAACTCGTCGGTGGGGGTGACCGGCTTGATCGCCACTTATGAATCCTCCCCGTCCGACACCGGCGTCAACGACAATGCGTCGCGCTCCAGCACCGGTATCCAGAGGTTGGCGCTCGCGTTCAGGATGTCGCCGATCGCCACCGAGGTGATGGTGGCGCCGGTGATGCCATCGAGTTGCCAGGGCTCGGTTTTTGCACCCTCCTTGACCGTGACGATCGGGTTGGCCAGCGCCGTGCCATCCGCGTTCAGGCTCGCGTCCAGTGCTTCGAAGTTGGCGAGGAAGTGCGGTTCGATCTCGATCTTGTCGCCGAGTCCGGGCGTTTCCTTGCTGTCCAGCACCTTGAAGCCGACGATCGCATCGATCTCGAACGAGTAGGAGTAGAGCACGCGGATGTTGTCCTGGTAGCCCATGCCCTGGGCGGTGATCACCGCGCCGGTCAGCGCGCCGCTTGCGTCGTAACCGAGGAACACGGGCAACGCCGGCACCCCGGAGGTTGGCACCAGGCGCCCGGCAGCGTCCATGCCCACGGACACGGTCGTGTGTGCCGCGGGCAGGACCTCGGCTACCGCCCGGGCCAGGAAACGCGCCTGGTTGGCGGCGATGCGGTCCGCGGTGGCGACGAACACCGTCACGATCAACAGCGCGCACAGCGCGCCGATGCCGACGATGGAGCGGTACATTTTCCATGCCGGCGTGCGCTCGAACTGGACGGGGGCCGGGCCGTTCATTGCACGCCCCTGCCGGTGCCGTACACCCGCGGCTGGATGAGGTTGTCGATGTGCGGCGAGACCGCGTTGGCCAGCAGGATGGCGTACATCACGCCCTCGGGCATACCGCCCCAGAAGCGGATGACCACCACCAGCACGCCGATGAGCACGCCATACAGCCAGCAACCCGGGTTGGTGATGGGTGATGCGACCATGTCGGTCGCCATGAACACCGCGCCCAGCATCAGGCCGCCGGAGAACAGCATGAACAGGGGGCCCGGATACGTGGCCGGATCGATCTGCTGGAAGATCCAGGTCATCACCGCCACGGCCATGAAGATCGAGACCGGTATGCGCCAGTTCATGAAGTTGCGCACCACCAGGTACAGCCCGCCCAGTAGGATCAGGACTCCGCAGGTCTCACCCACGGAGCCGGTGGTCAGCCCGGCCATCAATTCCGGGGTCTCGGCGAAGAGGGCCTCGAACTTCATCCGGGCCAGCGGGGTCGCCGCGGTGGCCGCGTCGTAGGCGGGCTCGGCAAACGGCATGGCCAGCACGGAAGTCGGGACCTGCTCGAAACGGTTCTCGAGGAACGGGTATTGCCAGTGGGTCATGGCCTGCGGAAACGCGGCCTGCAGAAAGGCCCGCCCGACCAGCGCGGGATTGAAGGCGTTGCTGCCCAGGCCGCCGAACAGGAACTTGCCGATGCCCACGCCGAACACGCCGCCGACCGCGACCATCCACAGCGGCAGGCCGGGCGGCAGCGTCAGGCCGTAGAGCAGGCCGGTGATCGCCACCGACCAGTCGCCGACCGTGCTGGGCGCCCCGGTGGCCTTGCACAGCAGGTGCTCGGTCAGGATGCAGGAGATGGTGGCCGTTGCCAGCACCAGCGCCGCGCCGATGCCAAATGCGTAAATGGCGAACACGGTCACCGGCAGCAGCGCCAGGAACACGTTGCGCATGATGACGTCGACGCTCGCGCCGTCGGTGATGTGCGGCGAGGAGCCGATCTCGAGATATTTCTTCAATTCGGCCATCACGCGGCGCTCAGCTTGCGGACCATCTTCTTGGCGAGGCGGAAGTACTGCACCAGCGGAATGTGCGACGGGCAGACGTAGGAGCAGGCGCCGCACTCGAAGCAGTCCATCAGGTGGTACTCCTCCGCCATGCGCTCGTATTCCTCAACCTTGGCCAGCAGGCCGAGCTGGGAGGGGTTGAGAAAGATCGGGCAGGCCTCCACGCAACGCGCGCAGTGGATGCAGGGGTAGACCTTTCGGTGCCCGGTGGCCTCGCCGGTTTCCGCCGTCGTAAACGCGATGATGCCCGAGGTGCCCTTGGTGATCGGGATATCGAGGTTCGAGACCGACGGACCCATCATCGGGCCGCCCATGAACACGCGCGAGATGTTGTCCGCCGCGCCGCAGGCCTCCAGTGCGAACCGCACGGGCGTGCCAATGGGGATGCGGTAATTGCCCCGCTTCGCCACGCCCGGCCCGCCAATCGTGATGACGCGCTCCTGTATGCCGCGCCCGCGCGGCAGGAGACGGCCGATCTCGGCGGTGGTGGCCACGTTGCAGCAGATCGCGTTGATGTCCGCCGGCAGGCCGCCGGAGGGCACCTCGCGGCCGAGCAGCGCGCTGAAGACCATCTTCTCTGCGCCTTGCGGGTACTTGACGGGGGAGACCCGCACGGTGACCGGCAGGTCTCCCGGGCAGCCCTGGCGCAACCGGTCCGCGGCATCCGGCTTGTTGGCCTCGATGGCGATGATCACCTCGCGGGTGCCGGTGGCCTTCAGCAGGTAGCGGATGCCCATGAAGATGTCGTCCGTCTGCTCGAGCATCACGCGGTGGTCGGTGGTCAGGTAGGGCTCGCACTCGACGCCGTTGATGAACAGCGTGTCGAGCTGCTTGCCTTCCGGCGGCTTCAGCTTGACGTGCGTGGGAAACGCCGCGCCGCCCAGCCCGACGATGCCGGCCCGCTGGATCGCCTGGACGATTTCATCGGGCGTGGCCGTATCCAGCGGGCAGGGCTCGCCGTCGTCCACCTCCTGCGTGGAGGCGGGAAACGGTTCGATGAATACGCTCGGGATCATGTGGCCGGCAATGCTCGGCGCCAGCGTGATGCGCCGAACCATGCCCGAGGCTGGCGCGTGCATGGCAACCGATACGAAGCCGTCCGCCTCCGCAATGGTTTCCCCGCGGATCACTTCCTGGCCCTCGCGCACCACGGGCCTGGCCGGCTTGCCGAGGTGCTGGCTCAACGGCACGATCAGGACGGGCGCAAAGGGGAACTGGCGGATCGGCAGGTGCGCCGTGTCGTCCTTGTTTTCCGGTGGATGCACCCCGTGCCGGAAGGTATTTTTACGCGCGAAATGCAGCATGCCGCCTCGGTCGCCCTGGTTACGGGCCCTCCGTCAGTTGTACTTCTGTCCCCGCTTGATCCACTTTCCGATGTCCTTTGCGCTGCGGTCGCGCGGCAGGCCGGGGTGGATGATCTCCGCGGTGCATTTCTCCGCGGCCTTGACCAGATCGCGGTAGGGCCCGCCGTCGGGGTTCTTGATGATCGCCTTCTTGTCGGCGTTGTACTCGAAGATGTTCGGATTGATCAGGATGCACTCGTCACATTCCGTGCAGTCCTCGGTGTCGATCCACGGCGCCATGTACTCGCCCGCGGCCGCAGCCGGGGCGGGTGCTGGCGTCTCCACCACCGCCAACTTCGGTTTTTCCGCGGGCGCCGGCGCCGCCACCGCCCCGGTTTCCAGCAGCGCCCCCACGTCCAGGGCCGGGCTGCCGCCGACCAGGCCCATGAGGCCGGAGGCGATCTTCTGCACCACTTCCTGGCGGATGCGGGATTCGATCTGCGAGGCATCGCTCACCGCCTCATCCGCTGCCATGCCGGCAAGATCGCGCAGCATTCTCCAGAAGGCGCGACGGTCCTCGGCCGAGCGAATCATGGGCGCGGCGACCAGCAGGCGACTGAGTTGTTGCCTGGCGTCCAGCGACCACACATAGGGCACCTTGCCCTCGCGCTCGTCCTCGTCCATTTCGAGGTATTCGCTTACCAGCACCATGTCCTGGTGCCATGCGTCGCGCGGAATCTTTCGAAAGTGCTTGCGGAAGCGCGTTTCGGTGACCGCGAAATCGACGAAGGTCGTGGGCAGGTCCATTTCCTTCTCGCGGCCCTGTTCGACGTAGCTGATTTTCGCCACTGGCCAGTCGAGGTCTGGCGCCGGGTTGCCGTCCAGGTCGATACACTCGGCCACCGTCTCGCCCCGATCGGGATCGTAGCGCATCAGCGGGTAGGCGCGGGACTCGACCGCCAGCCTGGACTGGTGGTGCGACATGTCGTCGCCGATACCGTGTTCGGGCTGGCAGGAGGAATAGAGGTTGAAGAGCGCTGGGCGCCGCGACATCAGGCCCTGGACGAAGCCCTCGATCATGTGGTTGGCGTGCGCCATGGTCGACTGCATGTAGTAGGTGGTCCGGTGCGCGATGGCGATCAGGCCCATTTCCTTGCGCACCTCTTCCTTGCCCTTGATGGCCTTGCCGAATTGCGCCATGTCGGAAATCTGGCCGAAGAAGCCGGACGTGCAGGCCTGGCCGCCGGTGTTGGAATACACCTGCGTGTCCACCACCAGCACCTTGATCGGCTTGCCGGACATCATGGCCCGCGAGAGGTTCTGGAAGCCGATGTCGTACATCGCACCGTCGCCGCCCACGGCCACCACCGGCGGACACAGGTTGAATTCGTCACTCGAGAAATCTTCCCAGCCGAAGTACTGGTAGGCCTCGGCGAAGCCCTGCGGGTCGAAGCGGTCCTTGAGCAGTTCCTCGGCGATGCGCAGCGTCTTGAAGCCGTCCGCCATCTTCGCCATGTGCCCCTCGAACACGCCCATGGCCATGGACGCCGGATCCTGGAACAGGTGGTTCGCCCACGGGAAGGGGTAGGGGTTGTACGGGTAGGTGCTGCCCCACACGGAGGTGCAGCCGGTGGCGTTGAGGATGCCCATGCTGGACCGGCCCTTGCCGGTCGTGCCGTTCTCGTAACGCCATTTCAGGTCGTTCAGCTTTGCCACGATGTCGGTGACGTATTGCAGCCACTCGCGGTCGATGGGCTCCGCCTCATGGGCTCGCTCCATCCGCTCGGCCAGCGTGGCCAGGGTCAGTTCGCCATCGCTGTCGTCACCCAGCGCGGCCTGCATCTCGGCCGCGTCGCCGATGTCGATCTCGCCGACCAGCTTCATCTGTACGTGATGCTTGAGCTTCCTGACCAGCTCGTCGATGCGCGCGACGTGCTTCGCCACGCGCGGTTGCATGAGCGACTCGACGGTCGCGATGAACAGGTGCACGACGGTTTTCTCACCGCATCCCAGGCAGGAGCCGTCGCCGCTCGCGAACGGCAGGTAGGCGTTCTTGTTGAGCAGGATGGTTTCCAGCGCCCCGATGCCTTCCTCCAGGTTGTCCACGCGGATGTATTTCTCCGGCGTGTTTGGCAGGTCGAGCCAGAACTCCCAGTTCCGGCGCAGGTCCGCGACGGATTCGCGGGTCTGGGTGACCGCGCGCAGCGCATCGTCGTTACAGACTTCCACGCACTCCATGCAGCCCTTGCAGGTGTAGGGGTTGACGGTGATGCTCAGCAGCCCGCCGCTGCCCGCCTGCTTCTTCTCAGGGTTGGTGAAGTAGGGGCGGCACAGGGCGAACTGGAAGCTGCCCAGTTCTTCCCGAAAGCCCTGGAACTCCTCCGTCAGCGCCTGCTTCGCGTCCGCCTCGTAGCCATCGATGGTTTGCCCGATGGCCTGTTCGATCATCTCCGACACGGCATCGGTTTCCGCCGCGGCAGTGAGCAGCTTGCGCAGCTTGCCTTCCATCTGACGCGTGGCGCGCGGCAGGTGCTCGACCGGCTTGCCGCGTTTCCTGAGGCGCTGGACCACCGTATCCAGCACCTGCCCAACCTCGTTGACCAGGCCGGGAATGGCCGTATCCGGGCATACCGTGTAACAGTCGCCGCACCCGGTGCAGTTCTCGGGGATGAATTCGGGATGTTCGAAGCGGATGCCGGTCATGTCGCGGAAATGCGAGGAAACCGCCGGCATCAGGCTCATGCTCATGAACGGGTCGGCGGGGATGTTCTCGCCCTGGCCGGAGGCGTACATGCTGCCGGTTTGCGACCAGAAGCGGTGGATGTCGGACGACGGCATCGACGATTGCGGTTCGCGCTTGACCATGATCGGGATGGGCAGCTGGGCGGCGGCGGCATCCCTCGCCTCGCCGATCGGCTTTTCGCTCACCTCGATGATCTCGTCGAAGCCGCGCCGGACCACGCGCATGTTGTCGTCGACCACGCGCTGGCCCTTGGAACCGAACTTGTGCTGCAGCTGGTCCTTGATGGCGTCGAGCAGGGTTTCTTCGGTCAGTCCGTGCTTGTCGAGCAGCGGCGAGGCCGCGAAGAAGGCGCCCTGGAAGGCGATACCCTGCATGCGGAGCTGCAGCTCGGGGTCGGTCGCCTCGTCCCGGGCGATGCGAAAGGCATCGAGGTAGAACACCCGGATGTCGTTGTCGACGATCTCCTTGCGGTAGCGGTGCGGTATCGCGCTCCAGAACTCTTCCTCGCTGGCGGCATCGCTCTGCATCACCAGCACGCCGCCCTGCTTCAGGCCGGCCAGCGCATTGGTGTGCTGGAACACGTTCGGGTCCGGTGACAGCACGACGTCCACGTAGAAGTATTCGCAATTCACGCGGATGGGCTCGGGCGCCGCGGACAGGTAGTAACTGGTCGGCTGACCCTTCTTCTCCGAGCCGTACTTCGGATTGGCCTTGATGTGGTAGCCGAGCAGGTCGAACAGCGTCATCGCCAGGTTCTTGCCGGTGGTGATGGCGCCCCAGCCGCCGACGGAGTGGAAGCGCACGGTGATGCTGTCCTTGGGCATCAGGTTCGGGTTCTCGCTGCCGCGCAGCGCCAGGTCGGCGACCTCCGGGTAGGCATCGAGCACCGACTGGTTATAGATCTCCTGCTTGGGCGTCATCATGCCCTTGCGCACGAAATCGATGGACAGATAGAACATGCGCTTTTGTTTGCCGTCCGGCAGCATGTTCTCGATGGCGGCGACCACCCCCTCGGGCTGCAGGTCGCGACTGCCGAGGCCGAACGATCCGGAATAGAATTCCGGCATGTCCTGCAACGAGGCGTAGCTGGCCAGGTCGGGGTGCGCCTTGCCATTACCCCTGCGCCCGTTCTCCAGGCACTTGCCCAGCGTGGCGCGAATCTCGCGCATCAACGGCAGATCCGCCGCCAGTGGCTGATCGGTGCGCTCCAGCACCGCCACGCCCTTTTTGCCCTGTAGCGCCTGGCTGAGCAGGTCGCCGGGAAACGGCCGGAACATCACCAGGTTGACCACGCCGACCTTGATGCCGCGCTCCTCGCGCAGCCAGTCGGCGACCGCCTCGGCGGTGGGGATCAGGCTGCCCTGGCCGACGATCAGGTAATCGGCATCGTCCGCGCGGTGGGTCATCACGCGCCGGTAATCGCGGCCCGTCAGCGCGCCGAACTCCGCCATGGCCTGGTCCGCCAGGTCCTTGAGGTGATCGAAGAAATACGGCCGTTGCGCGGCCACGCTTTGCATGTAGGAATCCTGGTTCTGCACCGGGCCGGCCAGCACCGGGTCGTCGACCGTCCACAGTTCCGGGATGCGGCGGCGCCGTTCGCCATAGATGATTCGTTGCGCGGGGGTCGGCGTATCGATGATGTCCTCGGGCCGGCCAAGATACTCGGCGATCAGTTCGCGTTCGGGGAGCAGCAGGGACTCGATCAGGTGCGTGGTGAGGAAGCCGTCCTGGGCGACGACGCCCGGCGTCAGCGCCAGCTCGGCGATGCGGTGGGCGATGATGTTGAGGTCCGCGACGTGCTGCGCGTTCTTGGCGAAGACCTGGAAGAAGCCCGTGTCGTCGACGCAGTGGTAGTCGTCGTGGCCCGCGTGCACGTTCAGGGACGCCTTGGTCATGGCCCGGCAGCCGATGTTCAGCACATAGGTGAGGCGCTTGCCCACCGCCGCGTAGAGATTCTCGTGCATGTAGGCGATGCCCTGGCCGGACGAGAAGTTGGCCGCCCGCAGGCCGGTCATGGCCATGCCCGCCGTCACCGCGGCGGCGGCGTGCTCGCCCTCGGGCTCGATGAAGATCAGCGGCCGCCCGGAGACGTTGATGTGCCCCGCCGCGGCGGCCTCGGCCCAGTACTCGCCCATCTGGGTCGAGGGCGTGATCGGGTAGGCGCCGGCGGCGTCGGTGGATTCGCGCTCGCACATGATGACGGCGGTGTTGCCGTCCATCGCCGCGCGCGTACCGGGGTACCTGAACCTGTCTTGCTGCTTCTTCATGACCTGGTCTGTCCGTCTAGGTATTGATCGCTTGCCGTGAACCCTGCCGCAGGACCCGCCGTGCCGCACGGCCGGTCACCGGGCCTTCCTTCTCATCCCACCAGATGATCGCGCCGGTGGGGCAGCGCTCGATGGCCGCTCGCACATCGTGGTTCCGGCCGTAATCGACGACCGGCAGGTTGTTGACCATGGTGACGGCGCCGGGGGCGTCCGCCGCGCATCGCGCGCAGGCGTCGCAACCGACCTCGCAGTCCTCGAGCACCTTTTCGCCCTTTTCCAGGTTCTTGCAGGCCACCCACAGGCGGTGGCTGACCGGGTGCAGCGAGAACAGGTCCTTGGGGCAGGCGTCCACGCAGTCGCCGCAGGCCGTGCACCGGTCCTCGACGACCACGGGCAGGCCGTGCTCGTTCATGTAGATGGCATCGAGATCGCAGACCGCTTCGCAGTCGCCCAGCCCCAGGCAGCCCCAGAAACAGGCCTTGCCGCCGCCCGCCACCAGTTCGGCGGCACGGCAGGAGGGCAGGCCCTCGTAGTGGGCGCGGTTCCTGGCCGTGTTCGTGCCGCCGGCGCAGGCCAGCCGGGCCACCACTTTCTCCTCCGCGCCCGCGTCGACGCCGAGGAACTCGGCCACCTGTTCGCGCTCGTCCTCCGACATGACGGTGCACTTCCCGGGCAAGACCTCACCCGCAACCAGCGCCTCGGAAAGCCCGAGGCATCCGGGATAGCCGCAGGCGCCACAGTTGGTGCCCGGCAGCATCTGCTGTACCGCGTCGATGCGCGGATCCTCGTCCACGTGCAGGAAGCGGTGCGCCACCACCAGCAGCGTGGCAAAGACAAAGCACAGCGATGCCAGTGTCAGTACTGCTATCGACATCCCCTCACTGCCGCTCCAAAGGTCGCTTCAATTCTAGTTCCGGCTCGCCCGCACCCACATCAGGGAAACCCCCTAGTGCGCGCGAATTCAGCCAGTTAGCGTGTGTTCCGGTGGCTTTGGCGATTTCCGCTGAGAGCGATCCGACTAGCGGTCGATGAGCGCGTAGAGCAGCTGTTCGATCTGCTGGCGCATGTCGTCGGGCGGCATTCCGGTGGGTTTTGCGGCGCTTGCCTCCGCCGGCGCCTCGGTGCCTTCCGGCTGCAACAACCGGGGATCGATCAGCGCGGTGGCGGACGTCGCGGCCAGCTGCGCCGCGCTCAGGCTGTCGCGGATATTTTTCGGGCCACTGGCGCAGCCTGCGACGAACACGCCGGGCCTCGAGGTTTCCACGGCGTTGCCGTCCCCGGCCAGGATGTAACCCCCGGGGTCGAGGTCCACGCCCGCCACCGCCGCGAGCTCGGCCAGGCCCTCGGGTGGCTCCACGTCATTGCACATGACCACCATGTCGTAGCTCGCGCGCACGAAGCGGTGCGCGGAGAGGTCCTCGTAGGACACCTCGAGCACGTTCTCTTCGCCCGGGTCGACCTTGAACAGCGCGCCCCAGTGCACCTCGATGCCGGATTCGCTGGCCAGCTCCCGCATCTTCTCCTGCTCCTCGCCCGGCGAGGCCAGGATCAGCACCGCCACGATCTCGACGTCCTGCGCGAGGAGTTGCCGGACCTGGCTCGCCACGATGTACAGCGCGAAATGGGAGGGGTTGTCGAGGACCAGCAAGACGGACTCCGGATACGCCTCGTCGGAGGGCTTGGAGGCAAAGCCTCCGGTAGGTCCCGGCGATTCGAGCAGGCGCTGCATTTCGGCGGAGCTGACCACATCCGGATGCGCTCCGTAGCCGACATCGGCGAAGCGTGCCGGGTCTTCCGTGCGGAACCCGGGTGCCAGGATCACCGCACCCACCTGGCGCTCATGGACGGTCTCCAGCGGCAGGTTGAAGAAGATGGCATGGTCGTCGCACACCTCGACACACTGCTGGCAGGGCAGGTAATTCGGCGGCGTGTTGAGGCAGCTTTCGATGTCGATGACCCATGCGGGCGGCATGGTATCCGACATCGGGGTGTAGATCGCCTTGCGAAACGTCAGGCCGGCATCGTATTCGTTCGGGCGCACCACCGGGCAGACCGTATGGCAATTCTTGCAGCGCGTACAGTCGTCGGTGACGAACCGCTGCCGCTCGCGGATGGCCACGCTGAAATGGCCCGGGCGGCCTTCGAGCCGCTCCAGGCCAGCCAGGGTGATGATCTCGATGTTCTCATTGTTCTCCAGCATCTCCATGAGCGGCGTGCGCATGCCTTCCGAACGCTCTCCGATGCCCGCGGGGTCGAACAGGGTCGCGGCCAGCCGGCCGCCCACCACCGGGCCCCGCTCGACCACGATGGCCCGCGCGCCGGCGTCGGCGCATGCCTTGGCGGCGTGCAGTCCGGCCATGCCGGAGCCGACGATCAGTACCGAGTCCGTCATGGCAGCTCGCCGGTCTCCGCGAACCGGATGCCGGCATCCAGGGCGCGGATGTTGAGCTCGACGATCTTGGGCTTCATGTTGTTGCGAATCGCCTCCACCATCGCTTCGCGGCTGACCACCCCGGTGCTGCCGATCAGGCAGCCCAGGATCACGACGTTCCTGGCCATGCGGTTGCCCACCGCGTCGGCGATTTTCGTGGCCGGAATCCGGATGATGTTCTCCTCGTCATCGGCCGCCTTGACGAGTTGGCTGTCCACGATCAGCAGACCCCCCGGGCGGAGCCTGGGGCGGAACTTCGAATACGCTTCCGGGAACAGGACCGCCAGCACGTCGGCCTCGGTCACGAACGGGTAGTCGACCGGCTCCTCCGAAATCACCACGTCGGACCGGGCGGCACCGCCCCGGGCCTCGGGACCATAGACCTGCGTGCAGACCGCCTCCTTGCCGTCGTACAGCGAGGCGGCCACGCCGAGCAGCTTGCTGGCGAGGACGATGCCCTGTCCCCCCACGCCGCCGATGCGGATTTGCCAGGTGGATGCGGTGCCGTTTCTTGCTGCGCCTGCGGTCGCTGCGTTCATCGCTTGTGGGCCTGGAAGATCTTGCGTTCGATGTCGACGAAATTGCCGACCACGATGGGCTTGGTCTCGTCCACCAGGTCGATGTCGAAATCCTCGATGTTGGCGGCACCGTTTTCGATCCGGCAGCGTTCGCGGTAAATCTCGACCTCGTGCAGGCCGTCGCCGATCTTGTTGGACTTGCCGAAACTGGTCGGGCACGGCGCCAGCACCTCGATGAAGCAGAAACCCTTCTTCTGCATGGCGCGCAGCACCGCGTCCTGGAACTCGCGCACGTGCAGGATGGTCCAGCGCGCCACGAACACCGCGCCGGTCGCCTTGGCGAGGTAGGGCAGGTTGAAGGGGGCTTCCACGGCGCCCTCCGGCGCGGTGGTGCCCCGGGCACCGATCGGGGTGGTCGGCCCGACTTGCCCACCGGTCATGCCGTAGTTGAAATTGTTGATGCAGATGACCGTCAGGTCGACGTTGCGCCGCGCCGCGTGGATCAGGTGGTTGCCGCCGATGGCCGACAGGTCGCCGTCGCCGGATATCACGGTCACCTTGAGTTCCGGCCGGTGCACGGCGATGCCGAGCGCGAAGGGCAGGGCGCGACCGTGGGTGGAATGGTAGGAATCCACGTTCACGTAGCCGGCCGCTCGCCCGCTGCAGCCAATGCCGGAAACGCAAACGTGGTTGTCTTCAGGAATTCCGGAGGCCGCGATGGCGTGTGCGTAACCGTGAATCACCGTCCCGATACCGCAGCCCGGACAGAGGATGTGGGGCAGCCGGTCCGCACGCAGGAGGTGATCGATCGGGTGTTCGTTCGCTGCGGTTTTCAGCGTGATGTCGATGGCGCTCATGATCGTATCAGCTCCAGAATCTCGTCCGGCTTGGGCATCGAGCCGCCGGCGTGGTTGAGGCGCCGAACCGGCAGATTCGTGAGCCGCTCGACTTCGCGCCGCAACTGCCCGAGGTTGATTTCCGGAACGACAAACCGCTGCACCTTGCCGGCTTCGACCAGTCGGCGAATGCGTCCTTCGGGAAATGGCCAGACCGTGATCAGCCGCAACAGGCCGCACTTGATGCCTGCGGCGCGCGCCTCGCGCACCGCGCGTCGCGCCGAGCGCGCCGTGCAGCCGAAGGAAACCACCACGACCTCGGCGTCGTCCAGTTCGAATTCCTCATAGCGTTCGATGGCGCTCGCATTCAGGCGGATCTTGTCCACCAGGCGGTTGACGAGCTGGTGGTGGGTGTCCGGAGACATGGCCGGATAGCCTTTCTCGTCGTGGGTCAGACCGGTCATATGCACTTTGTAGCCCTCACCCGCATGCGCTATCGGTGGCACCAGGTCGTCATCCGCCGCATAGCCCAGGAAGCGTTTTGCGCCCGGGGAAAAGTCCGGTTTCTTGCGGGGCACGTGCGGGATTTCGCTGGCTTCGGGGATGATGACCCGCTCGGTCATGTGCCCCACGATCTCGTCCATGAGGATGAAGACCGGGACACGGTACCTGTCGGCCGCGTTGAAGGCTTCCACGGTCAGGTCGAAACATTCCTGTGGCGAGGCCGGGCAATAGGCGATGATGCCGTAGTCGCCGTGCGAGCCCCAGCGGGCCTGCAGGATGTCGGATTGCCCGACCATGGTCGGCAATCCCGTTGAGGGTGACGCGCGCTGCACGTTCGCCACCACGCAGGGCACCTCCATCATCGCCGCCAGGCCCACGTTTTCCATCATCAGGCTGAAGCCCGGGCCGGAGGTGGCGGTCAGGCTGCGCGCGCCGGCCGCGGATGCGCCGATGATGGCGGCCATGCTCGCCAGCTCATCCTCCATCTGCACGAAGCTCGCGCCGACTTCCGGCATGCGGGTGGCGAGGTGCTCGGCGATCTCGGTGGATGGCGTGATCGGGTAGCCGGCGAAAAAATCCAGCCCCGCCGCCAGCGCGCCCTCGGCGCAGGCGTGGTCGCCCAGCATGAAATGGACGCCGGTGCGCACGCGCGGTTGAGTGCGCCGGGCCTCGTCATCGATTCTGGCCGGTGGGCGGTCGGCGCTCAGCGTCTCAACCATGGTCACTGACTTCCAGGGTAAAGATCGCCAGTTCCGGGCAGATCAGGTCGCAGAACCGGCAATGCACGCAAGAGGTTTCCTTGCCCTCGGCGACCGTCGGGTACCGGTAACCCCGCGCGTTGATGTCTTCCGTGTAGACCAGCACGTCCGTGGGGCAGTAGTTGATGCACAAACCGCATTCCTTGCAGCGCTCGGCGATGACATGGACCTCGCCTCGCGGCACCTGCGCCATGTGCAGGTCCATCGGCTGTCGGGCGATTTTTTCGCGGGACTCGTTCAACGGTACCCTCGGATGACGGTGGCATGCCCCGGGCGCGAAGCGTCGTCAGCGTTTTGTCTTGTGCCTCTGCTGGTTCTGGTAACGCTTCGCAGGCTTGCCTCGGGTTGTATCACCATGTGAGAAAAATCGGATTTGCATGGAATAATAGCCCTTTTCACGGACCATTCCACGGATATTGATGCACTTAATTGCCATAAATCAATTGGCGAAAAAAAATGTCTTCAACTCAAGGGATTACATAGGGTGAATCCGCCCCTGATACGCCACTGGAGCCTGCCCGGGGGGCTTTTCGCGGCGCTTCTCGCGATGGCCGTGGCCGGATGCCGCGGGGAGTTGGAGCACGCCTCGGACATGTATGCCTTCGGCACCATCGTGGAGGTGAGGCTGTGGGGCGCAGAGCCGGAGCGCGCCCAGCGCGCCATGGCCGACCTGCAACAGATGTTCCAGCGCATGCACCGGGACTGGCACGCCTGGGAAGCGGGCCGGTTGACGGACCTCAACAAGGCTTTCGCCGAAGGCCGCTCCGTCGAAGCGCCTGCGGACATCGTTGAAATGGTGCGGCGCTCCCGCCATTACGAAAGTCTCACGGAGGGCCGGTTCAACCCGGCCATCGGGGGGTTGATCGCCTTGTGGGGCTTTCACACCTCGACATTCCCGGTCACCGGCCCGCCCCCTAGCCGGGCGCAGGTCGAAGCTTTGCTGGCCGGTCGGCCCTCCAGCCTGGACATCAGCGTGAGCGGATTGCAGGTGCATTCATCCAACCCGCACGTGCAACTGGACTTCGGTGGCATCGCCAAGGGTTTTGCGGTGGACCTCGCCATCGGACATTTGCGCGAGCTCGGCATCGAAAACGCCATCGTCAACGCGGGCGGCGACCTGCGTGCGATGGGTGACCATGGAGATCGGCCCTGGCGCGTGGCCATCCGCCAGCCCGGTGGCGGCGTCATCGGGGCGGTGGAGGTGGTGGGCGATGAATCGCTGTTCACTTCGGGCAACTATGAGCGCTTTCGTGCGCAGGGGGCAAGCCGCTACCCGCACATCCTCGATCCGCGTACGGGCTGGCCGGCAGAAGACCTGGCGTCGGTCACCGTGATTACCTCCGAGGGTACGCTTGCGGATGTGGCAGCCACCGCGTTGATCGTCGCCGGCCCGGATGACTGGCCGGAGGTGGCGCGGGCCCTCGCACTGGACCAGGTGCTGGTGATCGATGCGGCCGGCACGGTGCATCTGACCCCGGCCATGGCGGAGCGGGTCCGATTCGTGGAGGATGTCGAGCGCCGCATCATCGACCTGCCAGGGGTGTAAGCCGGATCATCCCGGCCATGCCGGGGGCGCACAGTCCAAGGCCGCGAGACGCGGCGGCGGGCTGCGTCGATGCGGCGCGCACGGTACGCGCCGAATCCATTACAATCAGGGTGCCGGGGCCGTTTTGGAGTCGGAGATGGGAGAGTTCTGGAACCGGGCGCTGATCAGTTTCCAGGACGGTGCCAGCCTGACGGTGGGCCTGCTCGTGTCCGCCGTTGTGGTGCTGCTGCTCGGCCTCGGCATCAGCGCCTGGGTGGCCCGCTTGGTCGGCAAGCGAATGCTGCGGTGGAAGCTGACGCCGGACACCGCCTTCGTCCTGCAGCGGGTGACCTTCGTGGCGCTGGTCATCATTACCGTGATGACCGCGTTGAGCCTTTTGAAAGTCCCCATCACGGCGTTCACCTTCATGTCCGGCGCGATCGCGATCGGCGTGGGGTTCGGGGCGCAGAACATCATCAACAACTTCATCTCGGGTTGGATTCTGATGTCCGAGCGTCCGGTGCGGATCGGCGATTTCATAGAGATCGACGGCTCCATGGGCACCGTGGAACGGGTCGGCAACCGCTCCACCCAGATTCGACGGGTCGACGGCGTGCACATCATGGTGCCCAACAGCGTTTTGATCGAGCGCACCCTGGTCAACTGGACCCTGGTCGACCCCAACGTGCGCACCAGCCTCTCGGTGGGGGTGGCCTATGGCTCGCCGGTGCGGCAGGTGGAGCAACTCTTCAGGCGGGCGGTGGAGGAGCATCCCCAGATCCTGCGAACCCCGGAGCCGGTCGTGCTGTTCAACGATTTCGGCGACAGTGCGCTCGTTTTCGAGGCGTTTTTCTGGTGCAGTGTCACCGGCGAGCGGGAGTTACGCCGGGTGCGAAGCGATCTGCGCTACCGTATCGACGAACTGTTCCGTGAGCACGGCATCACCATCGCGTTCCCGCAGCGCGACCTGCACCTCAAGACCACCGTGCCCATTGACGTGAGGATACCGCCCGATGGCCGCTGAGACCGCCGAGAGCATCCGAAACGAATCCCTGTTGCATGCCTTCGTGCTGGACGGCCGTGGCGGGGGTGCGCCACTCGACTGGGCGGGGGTGCGCGCCTGGACCGCCGGTGATTCCCGGGTCTGGTGCGACCTGAATTACGCATCCGCGGAAACGCGGCGCTGGGTCCAATCCCTTGCCGACCTTCCGGAAGCTGCCCGCAACGCCATGCTCGAGATCGACACCCGGCCGGGCAGCTTCGAATACTCCGAGGGCCTGCTGGTCATCCTGCGCGCGGTCAACCTGAACGAGGGCGCCCGTCCGGAAGACATGATCTCGCTGCGCATCTGGATTGACGAGCACCGCATCCTGACCTTCCGGCGCTGGCCGCTGCAGTCGATCCAGGCGATGGTCGCGCACCTGCGGGACGGCGAAGGCCCGTGCAATACCGGCCAGTTACTCAGTGACCTCATCGGCGAATTGTCGGAACGCATTGCCCAGGTCGATGATCAGCTCAACCTGCGTCTGTCCGACCTCGAGAGGACGGCCGATCAGCTCGAGAAGCTGGTGGTGGAATCGACCCTCGGCGACCTGCGTCGCAGCTCCGCGCAATTGCGCCGCTACCTGGGTCCGCAGCGCGAGGCGTTGCAGCGTTTGCAGAAGTACGACGGCCCGCTGCTGACCGACCGCGACCGCCAGGATATACACCTGCACACGGACAAGATCATCCAGTGCCTGGAGGATATCGACCTGATTCGGGAGCAGGTGATGGCTTACCAGGACGAACTGTTCAACCGGCTGGCAATGGAGCAGAACTCGCGCGTGTACGTGCTGTCGATCGTGGCCGCCATCTTCCTGCCGCTGACCTTCGTCACCGGCCTGCTCGGCATGAACGTGGGGGGCATCCCCTGGTCCGCCTCGCCGCTCGGGTTTGCGGCCATTGTCGGCCTGTCGGTCGTCATCGCCGTCGCCTTGTTGCTGGCGTTCAGGCGCAAGCGCTGGTTGTAGCGCTTGGCGCGGCGGTCAGTGCCCGGACGCCTGGTCGGGGCGCTGCACGACGTGGATGCGAATGCCATCCGGGTCGTGGACCACCAGCTCGATCTCGCTGCCGTCGGATGATGCCATCGGGTGCACCAGTATCCGGGCGCCGAGTTCCTGCAGGCGGGCGTAGACGGTCTCGATGTCGCTGGTGCGTACGGCCATCATGGCCTCGCCCGAGGCCAGCAGCGCGTCGCCCGGGCGCGTCATTACAGGCGGCGCGGGGTTGCCGACCTGGATCAGGCCAATGCCCGCGCCCTCGCGTCGCTTGCCTTCGATGACATGGCTGCTGGCGAGGACCGCGAAGCGCACCGTCTGGTCCCCCTCGAGACCCATCAGGGTCTTGACCGCAGCACGTTCGATCACCCGATCCATCCGCACCTCGTAGCCCAGCGCGTAGGTGTAGAAGCGCTTGGAGGCCTCGAGATCGCGCACCAGCAGCGTCATGCGGCTGAGGACGCTGACCGGCCCTTGCGGGTCCCCGTCCGCCTGCGCCACGGCGCCCGCCGGCGCCAGGCAGAGAACGATGGTGAGCGCGCTGACGCACGCCGCAGCGCGAGGCACCCGCGACGGTCCACGCGGTACGCTCATGCCGGCAGTGGCGCCGGGCGGGGCGCGACCTTCATGCGAGCGGACCCCGTGATGGAGATGTGCGTGTCGAAGACGCTGCTCTCACGGTCGAGCCTGGCTGCCAGCCAGGCGGCCTCGGCCGCTGTGGCGCGCTCCAGCCGGAAGCGCCGGATGCGCATTGGGACCAGCTCGAGGCCGGCCAGTGCGCCATTGCCGCGGTCGAACTCGGGCAGGTACATCAATGTCAGGCCCGGCCGATACGACTCGTGCCCGCCGATGCCCTCGTAGTCATTGAGGAAGTCGCCGCAGCCGTAGATGATGAGCTGCCCGCGGTAGATTTCCAGGCCCAGGGGATGGTGGGAGGAATGGCCGTGCACCACGTGCACCCCGGCCACGTCGATGCAGCGATGTGCGAAGTCGCGATGGGCGACGGGGACGCGATAACCCCAGTTGCCGCCCCAATGCAGCGACAGCACCACCAGGTCGCCCGGCCGGCGCGCCGCGGCGATGCGCTCCGCCAATACGTCGGCCGCAGCGGGTCCCGGTTCGATCAGGTGGATGCCCGCCAGCCCGGGG